>CAIOFO010000113.1 GCA_903857685.1 uncultured Alphaproteobacteria bacterium | reverse complement strand
TCATCAACCGCCATCCAGTCGCCGTTGCCATCGCTGCCGCCAATCTTCTGGTGCAATTCCTGGCTGAGCTCGAAGAGTTCAGCCGGCTTGGCGATATTGAGGTCCTTGGTGCCGCGCACGGCGATTGCCTTCAACCGCTTGTCGCCCATGACGACGCCGACGCCGCGCGCCGCACTGGCGTGGTTGTGCTCGATGGACGCCATATAGACCCGGTTTTCACCGGCCAGGCCAATGGCCGCCACCTGGATTTTCTGATCGTCCAACTCTTTCTTGATCAGATTCCCGGTTTCCGTACTGCCTTTGCCCCTGAGATGGGTGGCGTCGCGAATTTCCACCTTGTCGTTGTGGATGTACAAGTAAACCAGGTCGGGGGCCTTGCCACGAATGACGATCTTGTCGTAACCGGCATATTTCAGTTCCGGTCCGAAAAAGCCGCCAAACAGGGAATGCGACATCAGATTCGTCTGGGGGGAAATGGTGTTCACGGCGGTGCGATTGGCCGCGGGAACCGGCGTGCCATGCAAGAGACCGGTACTGAAGATCAGCAGATTGTCCGGAGAGAACGCGTCGGTTTCGGGCGGAACCCTCTCAAAGATCAACTTGGCGGCCGATCCCTGCCCCCCCAGATAGAATTCCGCCAAGTCCGGGTCGGTGGCAACCTTGTCGATGCTGCCCCGGGATAGATCGATTTCCAGATCAAACCCTGCCTCTGCGTACCTCATCTTCGTACCTCACTTAATCGATGGCCGTGTATTCCCAGGTATCGTCAAAACCGCTTCCAAACCACAAAATGTTCCTACCTCTTGGCAAAATAATAATAGCGATAATGGGAATACAATTGATCTTGATCAACCCTATGTGATTTGTTTTCCAATTGTTTGGAGGCCAACATTACCGGCGGCGCGCCGGTCGGGGCGCTCGAAGCAGGTCAAGCGACATTATTGGCCGCAGCAGGGCGCGCGGCCGGATCGGGAAGCGGGCGGGAACCCGCCCGCTTCAGACCAGCCCGTCCATCACCTGGACGCTGACCTGTTCTCCCGCGGCAACGTTGCCGCGTTCATGCTCCAGGACGATGAAGCAGTTGGCCTCGGACATCGAGCGCAGAATCCCCGAGCCTTGCGCGCCGGTTGGCTGCACGCGCCATTCGCCCCGGTCCTGGTAGAGCCGCCCGCGCAGGTATTCGGTGCGGCCGGACGCTTTCTTCAGTGCGACTGCAATGGCGACCTTGAAGGTCGGCGGCGGCGCCGGCTCCGCCCCCATCATCTTCAGCAGGGCGGGGCGGACGAATTGGTAGAAGGCCACCATGACCGCCACCGGGTTGCCCGGAAGGCCGAACAGCCAGGTATTGTCGATCTTGCCGAAAGCCAAGGGCCGGCCCGGCTTCATGGCGATCTTCCAGAAGGCCACCTCGCCCAGCCTGGCCATCAGTTCGCGGACGAAATCGGCCTCGCCGACCGAAACGCCGCCGCTGGTGAGGATCGCGTCGCAACTCGCGGCGGCTTCCACGAGCGCCGCTTCGAGTGCTGCCGGATTGTCCCGCACCACGCCCATGTCGAGCACTTCGCAGCCCAGGCGCTGGAGCATGCCCCAGAGCGTATAGCGGTTGCTGTCATAGACCTGGCCGTCCTTCAAGGGGCT
>CAIOFO010000112.1 GCA_903857685.1 uncultured Alphaproteobacteria bacterium | reverse complement strand
GGTTGCCAAGGGCGGCCTGGATAATCCGCCGCACGTCAAGCTCAACCTGGATGCCGCATGGGAATCCGGCCGCACCGAAAAGATCGCCTGGGGCACGCTGCCGGGCATGACGGACGAAACGATCTACATGACCGCGCACCATGATGGCTGGTTCGACGCCGCGAACGATGACGGCACCGGTGTTGCCACCGAGCTGGGGCTTGCCGAGCATTTTGCCAAGATTCCCAAGGCGAAACGCAAGAGAACCATCGTCTTCATGAGCGAGGCCGGACACCACAACTATATCTCATTGGGCGACCAGCATAGCATCGGTGCATTCGCCACCTGGTGGTTGTACCTGAACATGGAGCGGAAGAATCTTTTCCCCAAGACCGCGTTGTTCATCAATAACGAGCATACAGCAGTGGGGCTCTCTCATGCCGGTACAACCGGACGGACCGATGCCATTGAGCCCATGTGGTGGTATGCCGGCGGTCCCTCGCGGCCGAATCTGACGAAAATTGCCATGGATGCCTGGCATGAATTTGGCGTTCCGTTGTTCACCGAACCGACCTGTCCGGCCGGAGCCGAGCGGGGCAAAACATACACGCATGCAACGTCAGCGACGGACCCCCATTCGGAGACAGTCAACTATCGCTGCCGCGGCGTTTCGGGTGAACTCGCCGAGCTGGGTGAGTGGTGGAAGGTCGTGCCCAGCATCGCCGTTCAGGGCAGCAACTTCGACTACATGCACACCAGCGAAGACACGCCTGCAACCATTCCCTGGACGGGGCTGCAGGGGGCGGTCCAGTCCTATGCAAAGATGATCGATGCGGTCAACAAGCTGCCCTTGTCGGCGCTTCAGCGGCCGGCGGAAATGCCGTTGAAACAGCCGAACATCCCCATGTGCGACGCATGGCTGAAAGACTCGTCGCAGCGTTGCCTGTCGCCGGCGGAGGAATGTGCGGCGTTTGCGAAATTCTATCCGCTGGAGACTTGCGCGCCGACCGCGATGAAAGATTAGACCGCAACGCATAAAGCACTGATAAGTTAGGCAGGGGGGCGTAGCACTTACGCCCCCCTGTCACTGTGCCTTCTTCGCGATATAGTGGTCAAAGTGGCTGAAAAAATGGCAGGGGCGGAATGATCAAAACTCTTCAGTTGAGCGCCGTCATGTTATTGATAGGCATCTCCGCCTGCGCGGCGCAGGAAAGGAATGCCGGCGCCCCGCAATGGGGCATTTACACTCCCGACATGAAATTCGCCGATGTGTTCGGCCGCCCGGCCGCGATCGAAAAGGATGGCGTGATAAATTCATCACCCAGTCTCGCGGATATCGCCGCCCCCGGCGGCGGGGCCAACATTTTTCTCAAGCGCGCGGTCAATGATTTGCTCGCTCCGGCGGCACCGGGAGCTTCCAGCTGCCGGGACATGTCGGCGCTCAAGCTCCCCTGGGTCCGCATTACATCGGCTGAGACCGTTGCGGCGGACAAGGGGGTGCGCGGCTATTGCAAAGTCATCGGCGTGGTCGACAAGGAAATTACTTTTGAAGTGGATATGCCAGACGCTGCTGCGTGGAACGGCAAGTTCCTGATGGGCGGCGGGGGCGGGTTTCTAGGAAATCTGCAAAATGGCGTCAAGCAGGTGGCCCTGTTCCGCGGCTATGCCACCGCGGCCACCGATACCGGCCATCCGATACCGGCCGATGGCGGCGGCTCATGGGCGGATCATGATCCTGTGCGGCTGGTCAATTGGGGCTATCGCGGCACGCATCTGGCGCAGGCCAACGCCAAGCTTGTCATCCAGGCCTATTACAGGAAGGCGATCACGCATTCGTATTATTACGGTATGTCAGGCAGCGGCCGCGTCGCTCTGATGGAAGCGGAACGCTTTCCATCCGATTTTTCCGGCATCATCGCGGCTTGCCCGGTTGTCAGCTGGACCAAACTTAACGGCGTCGCCACCGCCTGGACGCAGCAGGCCATGTTTCCGACCATGGCGGACGAGTTCCAGTACCGGCCTGTCGTGCCGGTCTCCAAGGTGAAGATGCTGGACGATGCGGTCTATGCCAAATGCGACGCCCTGGACGGCCTGAAAGACGACGTCATCACCAATCCCCTGGCCTGCCGGTTCAATCCCATGACCGATCTGCGCTTGTGCAAGACCGGCGAAGACAGGGCGGATTGCTTCACCCAGCAGCAGGCGACTGTTATCGCGAAGATTCACGATGGTCCCTCCGACGCCCTGGGCCGGATCTATCCCGGCTGGGCCTATGGTGGGGAGAATGTGCCAGGCATGTGGGCGCAAGGCGGGGGCGGCGGCTATGTCATCGGCACTCCGCCAAAGCCAGGCGCGGCTAGCCCCTATGCCAGTCGCCATTATCTCTTGAATGAGGAAACCCTGCGGCACGTGATCTTCAACGATCCGAATTACGACCTGCACAGTTTCAATTTTGACACCGACCTGCCGGCGCTGCAGGTTGCCGCGGCGCAGATCGATCCCGACAATCCGGATCTCAGCGGGCTTTCCGCACGGCATGGCAAACTGATCATGAGCGTGGGCTGGTCCGACTGGGCTGTCGGCGCCCTGGTGGTGAAAGATTTTTATGACCAGATCGTGGCCCGGAATGGCGGCCCCGGCGCCACGGCGGAGTTTGCCCGGCTATTCATGCTGCCCGGTGTTGGCCATTGCTTCGCCGCGGATCCCACGCGCAAGACAACCAACACGATCGACTATTTGACGGCGCTGGAGAACTGGGTGGAGCATGACCAAGCGCCGGCCAGCATAGTCGCTTCGCATGTTGTGGCGAGTGGCGGCAGCGAAACGCCGACAAGCATGCCGATCAGCGGCAAGGTGGACCGCACAAGGCCGATCTGCGCGTATCCCGCCTTGGCCGCCTATAAGGGCAAGGGCAATATTGACGATGCCGACAGCTTCACCTGCAAAGCATCATAGCCATGAGCATTGACCGCCGTTCTTTATTGGGCAGCAGCGCCGCCGTGATCGGCGCGGGAATGCTGACGACAGCCCAGGCGCAGACGCCAGCTCCCCCGCCGCCGGCGCCACCGGCGCCGATCACGCAAATCCTGGCGCGCTATATCACCGGCGCGCGTTTTGAGGATCTGCCCGCCAATGTCCGCAAGGAAGGCACCCGCACGTTCCTGAACTGGATGGGCGTCGCGGTAGGCGGCTCGCATCATGAGACGGTGAACAATGCGGTGGCCGCCTTGTCGCCCTTTTCGGGCAAGCCGGAAGCCAATTTGATGGGCCGCGGCGACAGGCTGGATATTCTCAATGCGGCGCTGGTGAACGGCATTTCCTCGCATATCTTCGATTATGACGACACCCACCTGAAGACCATCATACATCCCGCCGGTCCCGTGGCCTCAGCCATCCTAGCGCTGTCGCAGCATCGTCCCGTCAGCGGGCGCGATTTCCTGAACGCCCTGGTGCTGGGTGTGGAAACCGAATGCCGCATCGGCAATGCCGTCTATCCCAGCCATTACGACATGGGTTGGCACATCACCGGCAGTTGCGGCGTGTTCGGAGGCGCGGCGGCGGCAGGCAAGCTGCTGGGCCTGACTGAGCAGCAGATGGCCTGGGCGCTGGGCTTGGCCGCCTCGCAGCCGGTGGGCCTTAAGATCCAGTTCGGCACCATGACCAAGAGCTTTCATGCCGGGCGCGCGGCGCAGAACGGCCTCACCGCGGCCCTGCTGGCGGCGCAGAATTACACCGCCGACGTCACCGCGCTGGAAGGCAAGGATGGCTGGGCGCAGGACCTGTCGCGCGCCGTCAACTGGGCGGAAGTCACCGAGGGGCTGGGAACACGCTATGAAGCGGCGCTCAACACCTACAAGCCTTTCGCCTGCGGTATCGTCGGCCATCCCGGAATCGACGCGGCGATCCAGCTGCGGGGCGAGAACAAATTGACGGCGGACCAGATCGACACCGTCACCCTGCATGCCAACCCGCTGGTGCTGTCGCTGATGGGCAAGACCGAGCCGCAGATCGGGCTGGAAGGAAAATTCAGCATCTATCACTGCGTCGCGGTGGGGCTGATCTATGGGGCTGCGGGCGAGCGACAATTCCAGGATGCCATCGTCAAGGATCCGGTGGTGGTGGGCTTGCGCCGCAAGATCACGGTCAATACCGATGCTGCCGTTCCCACCCAGAAAAGTGACCTCACCATCCGGTTGAAGACTGGCAAGGTGCTGACCAGGCATATCGAGAACGCTATTGGCAGCCTGGAAAAACCACTCAGCGATGCGGCGTTGGAAGCCAAATTCGCCGACCTCGCCGATGGAATTCTGCCCAGGACGCAGGCGCAAAAGCTGATGCAGCTTTGCTGGGGCCTGGAACAGGCGTCGGATGCGGGCGCGATTGCGCAAGCGGGTGCCGTCTGACGGCAGTTTTGCGCGGTTCAGCCGCGTCACGACCAAGAGGGAGCACACCATGCGACGGATTATTCTTTTGTGCGCGGCTATTGTTCTCGGAGCCGCGAGCGCCATGGCTGCGCCAAAAATCGCGCCGGTGCCGCAGAGCGCCTGGACCCCCGAACAGCGTGATCTGGCTGCCACCTTTCCCAAAGGTCCCACCGGCAATGCCCTCGGAACCTTCCTGAATTCCCCGGAATTGGTTCGCGGCATTTATCCCTTCGCCAGTTACATCGTGGCAGACTCAACGCTTACGCCGCGGCAGCGCGAACTTCTTATCCTGCGCACGGCATGGGATTGTTCCTCGGAGTATCTGTGGGCGAACCACGCGCCGCGTGCCGCCGCCGCCGGCATTTCGGCCGACGAAATCCGGCGCATCGCGCTTGGTCCGGACGTGCCGGGCTGGGCCCCCTTTGAAGCAGCGTTGTTGCGCGCTGCCGATGAGCTGCATCGCACTGCGTTTATCAGTACGCCGACCTGGAACAGCCTGGCGGCGCAATTTGGCACCGAACAGCTGATGGATGCGACATTCACCATCGCCGAAGCTACGGAGTTCGCCACGATCTATAAAAGCGTGGGCGTCGAGCCGGAGGCTGGACTTTCCGCGCGCCTTCCCGCCGGCGTGCCGCCTCCCACCATTGGGCCGCGCGGCCACAAGGCCCTGACGACAGCGCGCTTTACGCCCCTTGAACCGGCGGAGCTTTCCCCCGCCGCGCTCAAGATATTTGACCCCACCGGCGCCGGCAGGCCGATCATTCCGCTCTACCGCACCTTTGCGCGCCATACGCGCATGGCCGGCCCGCGCCAGCTCCAGTCCGGCCATATCAACGGCAAAACCACGCTATCCCTGCGCGAAAAAGACATGACGATCGTGCGGATCTCCTGGCTGAACGGCAGCGACTACCCCTGGGCCGAGCACGTCGTCAGTCTCCGGAAAGAGGGGGCGACCGATGATGAAATCAAACGGCTGTCGTCGCCGGGCAGCGCGGGCTGGAGCGTCAAGGAAGGCGCGCTCGTGCGGGCGATTGACGAAATCTATGCCGCGAACAGGATATCCGATGAAACATGGAAGGCATTGAAGGCAAATTACACCGACAACCAGATCCTCGATCTGCTGGTGGCGGCGACCGGTTACCAGATGACGGCGATGGTGAGCAACAGTTTTGGTGTCCAGTTGGACGCCGGCATGGAACGCATGCCGGGTTCGACGCTCCCCTAGACGTTGGGCCGCGACATCAGCCTTCCGGCGTCATCGGCGCATCACCAGCCCGGCACAAATGAAACCAACCGGCATCATTGCTCAGATGGCGGGATCGGGATAAAACGCTTTTTCATTGAGAAGATTGTTACCAATGATGTTGAAGGCTTCAGCGGGCGCACGCCCTTTGGTGGAGACGAAAGCATGATTCGCCTCGGATCGCTTGTGGGTGCCATACTGCTGCTGCAAGCAGCGGCGGCAGGCGCGACGCCTCGCGACGATATGCAGTCGGGCATTTCCCGTTGCAACAGCTTTGCTGACGAGCGGACATATCTTGACTGCGTCTATGGCGCGGCCCAGCCCGTCCGTGCCGAACTCGGTCTTCCACCCGCACCACAGGACCAGACCCGCTTGGTGCCATCGGCAACGATGAACGCAGTCGCGGTGCCGCCCGCTGCGAATACGGCGGCGCAACCGAAGCAGAGTCAAGGATTTATCGGCAGACTTTTCGGGACGGATAAGCCTGTAACGCGGCCGCAGGCCTTGCGCTCCTACGTCTTCAACGCCGACGGGCTTTTCACGGTGAGGCTGAGCGACGGTGAAGAATGGCGACAAGACGGTGGAGATATCGCCCGGGCACATTGGAGCAAACCCGCCTCAAGTTACGTCGTCACGGTCGTGACCGGCGCTTTGGGCACGTTTAATCTTCAGGTGAAGGGTGAGTCAGTATTTTACAAGGTCCAGCGTCAACACTGAAGAAGGAGGGGTCCCATTCGCTGGCATCAAGCCATCCCCTTGGTCGCGGAAGTCCGTGATCACTCATCCGGCCAACCCATCAGCATCGTCGACGATCAGCCGCCGCAAATTCTTCTCTCCTCGCGCGCGGCTTAGATTTTTTCGAATTTTGGGATGGCGGGCAATGGGTTATGCGCTCTGACCGAAAGGTCATGCTGCACCGCAATAGCGTGGCAATTATATCTCCATTCCTGAATAATCAACGCCGAGCTTGTTCCCAATTACAGGAACGACAGGTTGCTGACAGGTTTAAAGGCTTAGCTCCTATACAAGCAGGTACTTTGAGCCGAACCAAAGAACCGCATATAAAGGTTTGGGGAGTTCATCATGAAACGCCAGGTTCTTGTCGCGGCTTTTGCCGCGGCCACACTATTATTGGTGTCTCCTGGTATCGCGCAGATGCGCCCGGGCGCGAAGGTCGAAAAGACCTATGGCCTGGGTCTGCCGCGCGACATGGACAAGCTAATCCCGCCGGACAGCGATTATCCCGTCTATCCGCTCAAGCCCGGCCAGGAAGCCTACAAGGACGTTGATGGCTACAAGCTCAAGGAAACCATCAAGAAGATCACGGCTTTCTCGCTGCAGAGCCTGGATGCCGGCGAGCAGTTCTGGGGCCGCGTTCTGGGCAACAAATACCATCTCGCCGCCACCGAATTCATGGCCACCGAGTGGGAAAAGCTGGGCCTGAAGGTCCAGCGCGTTGACTTCATCAATCCCGTCGTCTGGCTGCCGCGCAAATGGGAAGGTGGCTATATCACCGCCGCAAAGAGCGCCCCACTGTTGACGCTCTATCCCGACAATGAAACCGTCGGCACGCCGGCCGGCGGCATCACCGCCGATGCGGTGTGGGTGGGCATCGGCACGCCCGCCGACCTGGTGGGTCGTGACGTCAAGGGCAAGGCCGTGATCATTTACAGCTTCCTGCTGCCGGGCGGCCGTTCGCAGTCCGCCGGGGTGTTCGGGGCCAACGCCGCGGCAGTCAAGGCCGGCGCTGCTTTCATCATCGATGTGGTCGGCGTTCCGGGCAATGGCCAGTTCGACCCGGAAGGCGCCCCCACCGGCCCCACCGCCATTCCCACCATGACGCTTTCGCAGGACGAAGGCTTCATGCTGCGCGACATGATCGCGTCGGGCCAGAAGGTGCAGCTCCACCTGGACCTGACGGTCGATCACCTGAAGGACTACAAGACGCAGTACATCCTGGCGACGCTGCCCGGCATGTCCGACGAGCAGGACTTCATCATGGCCCACAGTGACGCCATGTTCCAGGGTGCGATGGACAATGCCAGCGGCATGGCCACCGCCATCGACATCGCCCGCCATTATGCGGCAATGCCCAAGTCAAAACGTCCGCGCACGATGGTGTTCTTCGTGGACCCCGATCACCACAATACCGAGATGGGCCGGGACATCATGGCCAAGGGCTATGACTGGAGCAAAGTGGCATTCATCGTGAACTGCGAGCACACCTCGCAGGCGCAGCTCTTCATGATGAACCAGGATCTGGAGATCGGTAACGCCATCGATGCCCGCCGCTGGTATGTCAGCGGCAGCCCTAAATTCCAGCAACTGGTGAAGGGCCAACTGAAGGACTTTAACGTCTCGGTCTACACCACGCCGGAAAGCAATGCCGGTGGTTCGCTGGGCGGGCTGACCAAATACGCCCCCTCCTTCCACATCATCGACCACATCATCTACCACTCGACGCTGGACACGCCCGAGCTGGTTCCGGCGGTGGGTCTTGCCTATACCGAGCGGGCTTTCCTTTCCATCATCGACAAGGCCAACAAGATGACCTTGGCGCAGATCCGGGGCGACAAGCCGATGCCCAATCCCCTGGGTGGCCCGCCGGATGGCACCACCTTCGGCAGCCGCGGCTTTGGCGGCGGTACCGGCGGTACCGGCGGGCGGGCGCCGGGCGGCGGCGGCGGCGACTAAAGTATCGTATGGCGGCACCCCGCTGCCTTGGTGCAGCGGGGTTCTGCCAAGAAAAAGAACAAGAAAACACGACAAACGGCGCTGAAGCGCCGGAAAACAGAGAGGGACAGAATATGCAAATCAATTCAATCAACGGAAAAACCAAATCGGTAACCAGCGTGAAAAGCCGCGCCCTGGCGAGAACCAGCCTGCTCGCGTTGACTGCAACGCTGTTGGCGAGCGTGGCGCAGGCCCAGACGGCAAACAGTGACACTGCTGTGGAAGCGGTCGTTGTCACCGGCTCGCTGATTGCGCGCCCTGGCTACACCGCGCCGACCCCGGTGACCGCCGTCAACGCCAAGGACCTGGAAGCCGCCGCGCCGGCGAACGTCGCCGACTATGTCAACGAGCTGCCTGAGCTGTCCGGAAGCGCAACGCCGACCAGCAGCACCAAGGGTGTCAGCAGCGGCACCGCCGGCCAGAACACCTTGAACCTGCGCAATCTTGGCGCGAACCGAACCCTGGTGTTGTTCGACGGCCAGCGTTCGGTCGGCTCCAACCCCCAAGGCACGGCCGACATCAACAACTTCCCGCAAGCCCTGATCGCCCGGGTTGACGTGGTGACAGGCGGCGCCTCCGCCACCTATGGCTCCGACGCCGTCGCCGGTGTGGTGAACTTCATCCTGGACAAGAATTATTCGGGGCTCAAAGGCGAGTTTTCCAAGAGCCAGACCACCTACGGTGATGACAAATCCTGGGAAGGTTCCTTGACGGTAGGGACGGGCTTCGCCGGGGGCAAAGGCCATTTCCTGGTCTCGGCCGATGCGGCCCATACCGACGGGTTTGTCAGCCTGAAAATCGGACAAAACCATGGCAAGCGCGCCTGGGCGTTTCAGGGTTGGAAGATCATCAACAACCCAAGTTATAACGGCACCAACGGGCAGCCGAAGCAGCTCGTTGTGAACCAGGTCGGCATTGCAACCGGTGCCTATGGCGGCATCATCACCGCGGGCCCGCTGCAAGGCACCGTTTTTGGCCCAGGCGGCGCACCGTCACAATTCATCTATGGAACACTCCTCAGCGGCAACTACATGCAGGGCGGCGACTGGAAGTCCACCGACACCGAGCAAAACAATTCGCTGGATTCCCAACTGAACCGGCAGAGCGTTTTCACCCGCGCCAGCTACAATATTACCCCAGACATCAATGTGTTCCTCCAGGCCTCCTACGCCTATTCGGAGCAGCTCAGCATCAACTCATTTGAAACCCAGTTCAGCGCCATAAATATAAACCCGATCACCAACCCCTTTGTTCCCGCTTCGGTGAAGGCTCGCGCGACGGCGCTGGGCCTGTCCACGATTCAAGTGGGAACAATGAATGGCGATCTGCAGCCCTATTCGGCAGGACCCAATAGCCGGTCGGTTTATCGCTACGTTGCCGGCGCCGCCGGCGAATTCAATCTGTTGGGCAAAGATGTTGACTGGGATGGCTACATCCAGGACGGTGAAGCCCACGTCAACAGCACCGCGATCGCGAGCAGAAAGTCACTTTATAATCTTGCCGTCCAGGCCGTTACCTCGCCGACCACCGGGGCAATCATCTGCGCTTCGTCCTTAACAAATCCCAACAATGGCTGCATTCCGTACAACATCTTCGGCACGGGGGTGAATACGCCGGATGCGATAAACTACGTCGAGGGTCGGGCGCACATGGACTCGGTCTATTTCCAGGACGTGGCAGCGGTGAATTTCCGCAGCACGCCCTTCGAAGATTGGGCCGGACCGGTTTCAGTGGCTCTTGGCGCCTCCCATCGCCGCGAAGCGGTGAAGGGGACGTCAACCGCCGCGGACCAGGCGCTTGACTTCTTTGCCGGCAATTACGTCCCCATCAACGGCGCCTACACGGTGGACGAAGGGTATCTTGAGACCATTGTCCCCTTGCTGGAAAACAAGCCATGGGCGAAGGATCTTAGCGTCGATCTCGCCTACAGAGCGACCAATTACAGCGTCTCCGGTTTTGTGAACACCTGGAAAGTCAGCGTCAGTTATTCGCCAATTGACGATCTGAGGTTCCGCGGCACCCTGTCGCGCGATATCCGGGCGCCCAATTTGGGCGAGCTTTATACGGTGGGCAGCACGTCGACCACGTCCTACGTCGACGACTTCATGACCCCGCCGCTGACCTATACCGCCTTTACCCTGAGCACCGGCAATATCAATCTCAAGCCGGAGAAAGCGCAATCAACCGATCTCGGCCTGGTCTATCAGCCCAGCTGGCTTTCCGGGTTCAGTTAGTCGATTGACTATTTCCGCGTCGCCATCAAGCAGGGCATCGGTTCAGCCTCCAGCGGCACCGGCAAGGGTCAGAACCTCATTGACCAATGTTTCGGGGGCAATCAACAGTTCTGCTCGGCCATCATCCGTGGCGGTCCGGTGGTCAACGGCCAAAGCAAGATCCTGTTTGTGAACGCCGGCAATTTCAATCTGGCGGCGCAGACGGAAGATGGCATTGATATCGCCACCAGTTACGCGACATCGGCGGACATTCTCTATCCCGGCCTCCCTGGCGACCTGACGATGAACGCGCTGGCCACCGGCACGTTCAAGGATGTCACCTTCACCGGCATCCCCGGCGATATCCCGATCGAGAATGCCGGCACCAATTCCGGCGGCGGCCCGGTGCATTGGCGCTACTTGATGTCCCTCGGGTACAATATCGATCCGCTCAACTTTACGGTCACGGGGCGTGGCGTTAGCGCCGGCAAGTACGCCAACAGCAACATCCAGTGCACGACCACGTGCGGTGTATCCACCGCGAACAATGTCACCCAAAACATCAATAAAATTGATGGCGCTTTCTATCTGGACTTGAATATCGCCTATAACTTCATGATCGGCGGTAGCAGCGACCAGATCTATTTCAACGTGAAGAACGTGGCCAACCTGGATCCGCCGGTGGTTGCGGCCGGTCCGAGCGGCACCACCTTCACGACGGCAGGTGAGAACGCGACCCTCTATGACACTCTGGGCCGCGTGTTCCGCCTGGGCGTACGGCTCAAGATGTAATGTCAGGTCCCGGACCAGTCTCTAAGGACCGGCTGACTTGAAAATGGTGCGGGCTGGGTAAAACCGGCCCGCATTGTTTAATCCTGGTGGAAAGCCTGTCCGGCCAGGAATGGACGAATGAAATCTGGGGAAAAATGATCGCGGGAAAATCCAAGCTTCCTGATCTCCTGGGCGCCGCGGCGCTGGCATTGGCTGCCCAGTTCGCGGTCGTGGACGGATCGATCGCGCAAGAAGGCAATCCGGACGGCGCGACGCGAGCTCCCAGAGGAAATATCGCGTCCGTCACCGCTGCACCGGAACTGGTTTGGCAGATGCCGGCGAATGTCGATAAATCCTATAACGCGATCGACGGGCAGCGCATGATGACGTATGTCAGGGAGCAGGCTGCCATCTCTGACAAGGCCCGCGATCAAGGCGTGAAATACTGGGGACGCATCGCCGGTCAGCCATCCGGCGACGAGATGCAGGCGTGGGTGACCCAAAAGCTCAAGAATACCGGGCTCCAGGTCGAGACCACGGTCATTCCAATGACACGGCAGGACATTCCCAAGGACTGGGACATTACCGTTTCTGCGGGCGGCCACTCTCTCAAGCTGGAAAGTGCTTTCCCAATAATCGATTTTCCGACCTATATGCCAAGCAACAAGGGCGAGGAGGATTTGGATGCGGTCTGGGTCAGCCTTGGCCAGCCGATAGATTTTACCGGCAAGGATGTGCGCGGCAAGGCTGTCTTCATCTATTCCATCCCGACTCCGAGCACCCTGGTGCAGTCGGCAGACTGGATCGACGCGGTGGGCCGGGCGCAAAAGGCCGGAGCGAAGGCAGCCATTGTCGGGATCGCAATCCCGGGCAACATGAAATATGTCAGCCATTTGACGGGCGAACCGCTGCTCAGGGACGTGAAGATTCCGATTTTCACCATCGGCAATGACGATCTCATGCGTGTCGCGGAGATGGCCAATGACGCTGTCGCCACCAATAGTTTTAAGGCCCATGTCAGCTGGGACGTCGAAACCAGCACCGGTCACACTGAAGGTGTCGTGATTGGCAAACTGCCGGGCATGACTGACGAGAAAATCGTCATGATCGCCCACACCGACGGCTTGTTTGAAGGGGCCACCGACGATGGCGCCGGGGTTGCGGCATTGATCGAAACCGCCAGTTATTTCGCCAAGCTGCCAAAAGAAAAACGGCGCAGAACGATGTATTTCATTGGCTTGCCCGACCATCACGAAGGCAATGCGGGCGCCGCATGGCTGCACGGCCATATGAAGTCTCTGTTCCCAAACACTGCCGTATTAATGAATGCGGAGCATATTGCCGCCAAGGCGCCGGTCTATGACCGGCCCTGGGGCAAACACATGCCACCCTCACTGATTGAGACCAACGGCCTTGGACCGTCCTGGTGGGGCGTTTACGGCAGCGATCGCCTGGCCAATATCGTGCGCGACGACTTTGCCATCTTCGGCGTGCCCACCCAGATCGCGGAAGGAGGCTCGCCCGGCGAATTGTCTGCGGTGCAGTTCGATGCTCCGTCTTTCTATCTGCACAACAAGGGCGTCTACTATCATGCCGATGCCGATACGCCGGACGTTGTACCGGTTGACGGCATGCGCAATGCCGTACAGGCCATCAGCAAGATCTTCAACGACGTCAATCGGGTCGACCTCAAGAATTTGCAGGCACCCCCGGATCGGATGGCAAAGACAGCGTCGTCCCGATAATGTCCCGCGTAAAGATCTGTTCCTGGAAGTGTTGAGGGTTATCCCTCGGTAGATCAATGTTTAACCACGGCCATCCCTATGTCATTTCTTCGTAAAATCTACTGGCAAGTCCTGATCGCAATTGTCTTGGGCATTGCATTTGGCGCGATCTGGCCGGGCGCCGGTGCCGCCATGAAACCGCTTGGCGATGCATTCATTGCATTGATCCGGATGATGATCGGGCCCGTGATCTTCTGCACCATCGTGCACGGCATTGGCTCGATGCACGATATGGCAAAAGTCGGCCGCATAGGTCTGAAGGCCATTATCTGGTTCGAATTCATTTCGACCCTCGCGCTGGCATTGGGCTTGCTGGCAGCGCATCTGTTGCATCCGGGTGTCGGCTTGGGCACCCACATCACGCCTGCCGGCATCAAGGCAGTTTCAGGATATGTTGCCAAGGCGTCGGATGACAGTGTGGTGGCGCATTTGATGGCCATATCCCTTCCACATTTATCAGCGCGTTTGCCACTGGCGATCTTCTGCAGGTGTTGCTGATCTCGGTCCTGACCGGCGTGGCACTCAGCCAAATGGGCAAAGCCGGTGAGAAGATCGCCCATGGCGTGAACCTGGTGGGCAGCGTCTTTTTTCGCATTATCGGCATAATTATCTACACCGCGCCCATCGGTACCTTTGGCGCCATGGCTTACACCATCGGCGCCTTCGGGATCAGCTCGCTTGTCAATCTGGGCGAGCTGGTAGGCGTCTTTTACCTCACCAGCATCCTGTTCGTGATCGTGGTCCTGGGCGTCATTTCCCACCTGCTGGGCTTTTCCATCTTCAAATTCC
The DNA here is from genome assembly GCA_903857685.1 of uncultured Alphaproteobacteria bacterium. Taxonomy (GTDB): domain Bacteria; phylum Pseudomonadota; class Alphaproteobacteria; order Micropepsales; family Micropepsaceae; genus Rhizomicrobium. The sequence goes on along the minus strand of CAIOFO010000112.1, from coordinate 863 downwards.
TTCGCTATATCCGCGAGGAATTGCTGATCGTGCTGGGTACGGCCTCGTCCGAGACGGTGCTGCCCAACCTGATGCGAAAGCTGGAAACCCTGGGATCATCGGACTCTGTGGTCGGCCTGGTCGTGCCGATGGGCTACAGCTTCAACCTGTGCGGCACCAACATTTACATGACGCTGGGCATCCTGTTTCTCGCCCAGGCCACCAATACGCATCTGAGCTGGGGTCAGGAAGCGACGATATTGCTGATATCGATGCTGACCTCGAAGGGAGCGGCGGGGGTATCCGGTGCCGGCTTCATAACCTTGGCGGCCACATTGGCGATCGTCCCAGACATTCCTATCGCGTCCCTGGGATTACTTCTCGGCGTAGACCGATTCATGAGCCAGTGTCGCGCACTGACCAATTTCATCGCCAACGGCGTGATCACCCTGGCTGTGGCGCGCTGGGAAGATGAACTCGATCAGCCAAAGCTTCTTCGCAGGCTGCGCGCAGGGCCGGCAAAGGCGGAGGACCCCCTTCTTGAAGCCACCGCCTGACGCTTTGGGATTCGGCCCGGAGGCCGCTTTCCGGGGCCGAGGTCAACCTTGCGCCGGTGAAAATCGACGCTCATTTATTCGAGTTAATGTTCGCGACGGCCATGTTTGTTGGAGTAATGGATAGGGTGGCTGAACTATTCAGGGAATGTGAGTGGAGGAATTATGCCGGAAAACAAGATCGGGGCCTTTGGTCTGGAGCGTCACGGATTTAAGGATCTGAAGGCGGTAAACTGGAATCTGTCCGTTCCCGCGCTTTATGAAGAGTCCCTCCGCAGGGACGAGGGCAAATTGGCCAAGGACGGGCCGCTGGTGGTTCTCACCGGGAAG
>CAIOFO010000111.1 GCA_903857685.1 uncultured Alphaproteobacteria bacterium | reverse complement strand
GTGATAGGCGTCCTTCACGGCTTCGCTGGCGGTGTCTTTGGCGGCGGCCGTCGCGCCGGCGAGCAGCGCGGAAAGGATAAGCGTAACGGGATCCATGATGCCTCCTCCTGTCTTGGTTGGAAACTCTCGGCGAGCGGCGCCGCGAATATGCCAATGGCGTTTCTCCTCGCCATGATAGCACCAAGCACTGAGCATCGCTTGCGTCCGGCAGCGCCGCTGCCGGACGGCGCCTTGCGTGGCCGGCATTGCGGCTGGTTCAAGCCTCTGCTAGTCTCACGATCGCTCCCCGAGCCATTTTCCCAATCGACCCCGTGAGGTAATCATGAAGAATGCGATCCTGGCCATTGTCGTCACGCTCTGCGCACCCGCGTTCGCGCAAACTCCCGGCTTGAAGGCCGGCCTATGGGAGATCACGCCGATCCGCCAGGTGGTAGACGGACGCGACATGACGGCCCAGATGAGTGCGGCCCAGGCCAAGATGCAGCAGGCGATGGCCGGCATGTCCGCCGATCAGCGCAAGCAGATGGAAGCCATGGTCAATGGCAAAGGCATGTCCGCCCCGAGCGGCGCCGGGGGAGGCACGCGCATCTGCATCAGTGCGGCGATGGCGGCCCGGAACAAGCCGATGGTGGACCCCGAAGGCCACTGCGAGCCGGCGAAGCTGAATCGCGCAGGGAACAAGACCAGTTTCGAGTTCAATTGCAGCGCCAACGGACGCACCCAGGTCGGCAAGGGCGAGAGCACCGTCAGCGGCGACACCGTGACCACGAGCATGGATATGACCATGACCGATCCGCGGGGCCGGCATACGATGCAGAGCGAATCGCAAATGAAGTATCTCGGGGCCGACTGCCAGGGCATCAAACCCATCGACCAACTGGCCCAGGAAGGCAAGGCTCCGACCCGCTAGGAAACGGCGCTAGTCCCCCGCGCTGTTCGAAACCTCGGCGATGGCCTTCGAATCCGCCGAACTCAATCGCCGCGTGCAATCCTGCGCAGCGCCTGCTCGAAAACCTCGACGGGCTGCCCGCCCGAGATCAGGTATTTTTCATTGACGATCACGGCGGGAACGGAATGGATCCCCGCATCGGTGTAGAGGCGTTCGCGTTCCCGCACCGCCGCTGCGTATTCGTCGCCGGCGAGGATTTCGCTTGCGCGCGCCGCATCGAGCCCGGTGTCGGCTACCAGGCGGAGCAGCACCTGATGAGATTCCGGGCTTTCGCCCTCGCTGAAGTAGGCGTGCAGCAGCGCTTTCTTCAGCGCCCACTGCCGGCCGGCCGGCCGGGTGGTCGGCAGTCCGGCCCAGTGCAGCAGGCGGTGCGCGTCAAAGGTATTGTAGAGGCGGTCTCGCCCCTGCTGGCGAAAGATGAAACCCAGTTCGGCGCCGCGCTGGCGGATAGCCTCGCGGGCCTCGGCCTGCTGTTCCGGGGTCGTGCCGTATTTTTCCGTCAGATGCTCGGTGATGTCCTGGCCTCCGCGCGGCATCAGCGGGTTGAGTTCGAACGGCTGGAAATGCAGCTCGGCCGTTACTTCGGCCGCCGTGTTCTGCAGCGCCCGCTCCAGCGCCGAGAGCCCAATGGCACACCAGGGGCAGGAGACGTCCGAGACGAAGTCGATCTTGAGGGAAGTAGTCATGGCAACTTGTCGGTAAGATGTCGGACCTTAGCCTAACAGATCTTGAAGCTGGATTTGCGGGTTCGACGGACATGGGATGGGCATTGACAATGGCGTCGGAATGCTGAGCGTGATCGAAGGGCGGCTGGTCCGCGGCTTGGGGCAGGCTGCGGATTTCACCCAGGTCGACTGGGTGCGGCGCCAACTCGTCGCCCTGGCCGGAATCGATCCCTATCCCGGCACGGTCAATCTCGCGCTCGGCGACGAAGCCAACCGGACGCGCTGGCGCAACTGGCGCGCCGCGCCGGGCCAGGCCATGGCGGCGGCGGATGCCGCATTCTGCAGCGCGCGCTGTTATTCGGTGCAGGTCGATGGCCGGATCCCGGCGGCGATCGTGTTGCCGGAGATCGCCGGCTATCCCGACGACAAGGTCGAGGTTGTCGCGGCGCTGCCGCTGCGTCAGCATCTGTCGCTCGCCGAAGGCGCCTGGGTCCGGCTCGAACTGTCTCGCCCCCTGGCTGTCAGAGCCGTCCTGTTCGACATCGATGGCACGCTGGTCGACTCCATGGACGCCTACCTGGAGATCGCGCGCATCGCCGCCCGGGCGTGCG
>CAIOFO010000110.1 GCA_903857685.1 uncultured Alphaproteobacteria bacterium | reverse complement strand
TCCTTCCTTCCTCGTATTCGCCCTCGTTCTTTTAGGCCATTAGACAGCATTGGCCGCGTTCTTGAGCTGCCTGTCGCTGACGTCACAATAAAGTGCCGTAGTCGCTATATTCGCGTGACCCAAAAGCTGCTGAATTGTCCGCATTCCAATCCCGAGCTCATTTTTTCTAGTCGCAAATGTTCTGCGCCCAGAATGACTGCTCGTTTTGATTCCAGCAGATCTATAGATCGTTTTGATGCGTGTACTAAGACTGACATTGCTGAAATGCCCACCAGTTCGAGTACTTCGAATTAGAGCTGTGTTGTCTTTGAGCGAGCTTGTTTTGCTCAGATAATTATTGAGCAGCTTCCGCAGTTCTTCTCCGACGAAGACACGCCTAGAGCGATTTCCCTTTGTTTGATGCTTTGTCAGATGAATGATCTCGACTGCTTTCCCGTCGATACCGCGCACATCACCGATCTTAAGAGCTGCGATCTCACCAACTCGCATTCCAGCGTAAATGCTCAAAGCGAGTGTCAGCTTATCTCTCTCGCCGTGACTGCTGCTTTCAGCGAGACGCATGACACGCTTGATTTCGTCTTTCGATAGAACTTTTGCCTTTGCCATTTCGTGAATCCCATAAACATTTCCTCTGTAAGAATCATATGTTTATGAATCCACGTGTCCTACCGAAATCGAACCAGTGAAATCCAATGCATTTCCAAATGGATATGCTTATCTCGTTAATTTTTGTGTATTTCTTAATATCAGAACGTGATCTGTAATTAGCTGCGTAACTGCTGCGCTGCGCTTCGCAGTTCCACACTCGATTTTGATTGCTCTCGTTCCAGCTTCGCTTTCACTCGACCAATCTGCATCGAGATGCTTTTCAAAATAGTCTTGCCTACTTTGAAGCAGTTTCGTTCACCGTGTTCTATTGTTGGCCTTCAATTAGACATAGCGTAGCTAAAGCACGAATTTCACATCCGCACTTTGTTTGTCAGTATTCCTTTCAGAACCCGTTGTGCTTTCTGTAGTAGATTTGACGCGCAAGATACTCTCACACGAACTAAGCGCTCCAATACGTTGCTGCTTTAGTTCTGCCACTTCAGCTATGTCTTTGAGCTATTCAGCCCATACAAATTCGATCCACTCCACGCTTCATGCTGTAAAAAGTCGCGTATACAGCTTCGACGCTATTTTTGATGCTTTGAATATCCACGCTGTGCCCACCATTCATGATCCATGAATTTCGAGCAGCTGCCCGATAAGCCATAATGCGAAACCTTTCTTCGCTCACATCGCCTGGTTTTGCGATAATGATGTGCATATGATTTCGCTCGATGCGATTTCCGCCTTCGATGATGCCAGCGTTACGCAAACTGAGCTTATACTTGTCCCAAAAGCTGCGTCTTGTGACAAGCTTTGACAGTGACCTTACGTATCCGCTGTACGCTTCGTCATAAATAACATCGTCGCCGCTGACCCATTTTTGACTACCATGCATGCCTTCAATTTTGCGCCCCTGACACAGTGAGAGCGTAATGAAGTGTGTTGGTTTCACATGCTCAATCAGAGCAATTGATATGCGGGTTTTTTGGTCAATAACTGGGCATATATTTGGGGCTAAATTGGTCTTGAAATAGCTGTTTTTCTGCATCCCCGTAAGTCCTTGATAAATAACATATATTAGGCTCGTCTCTTATTGACGCGCGTTCACTCAGTTATTTATCTACAAAGGGAAAATTCGAAAAAAATGGTGCTAAACGAGACGTATGAACTTTTGAGAAATGCTGGAATTGTCTCAAGCGAGAGCGAATTCAGCGAATGTTGGCTTGGACACAGCGAAAGCTATTTACGAACGCATCGCTTCAAAAAAACTGCTCCAAGCATTGGTTCTATTGCTATATGCGCGAGTCGTTTGCAGAAAGCTGGTGAGCAGATGGTATCGAATATTCGATATCGGCAGCTTGGGATGCGCTTTATCGAAATGAGCGAGAGGTGTCATGCGTGCGTGAACGAGCAAAGCGTTGAGTTTGAGCTAGCTGACTGAAATTCAGTCAAAGAAGCAACTGAAGATCAGAACGCTTTCAAAATACCTGTCGCCTCACTTTTTCGAAGTTGTCTTTATCACGTCCTGTATCAAGCCTGTCTTGTCTCTGCGCATTCCCGTTCCTAGTATTACAGAATCTGACGCACTACGAGATGAAATGTGTCCATATGACTGCTCTATCATCTGTACTGATGTCCCCATGACCTTTGCGAGAGAATAAACATCAGCGCCTGCTTGAATACGAAAAGTAGCGAAAGTATGCCGCAAACTGTAAGTGCTCCGTCTTTTTCCTGAAGAGGAAATCGCCAAACCTGATGCATCAAGCAGATCGTGTATTGTGCGATTATAGAGCTGCTTCGATTGCTGTCCCTCAAATGTCGAGAAGACAAAATCTTTGCTATCAGTTGCTTTTGATATTTTCTTTATGCGCTCAAGATAGATCCACGCCCTACCTTGAGCTTCAAAAGTACGCTTTTTGCTTTTTCCATAGACATTGAAAATCACGCGATTTCTTTTTTCTTCGAAGTATACATCCGCCCATCGCAAGTTCCGCGCTTCCGTATTCCGCATACCCGTGCGCGCCATGATCAAAATGAAGTTGCGAGCCATTTGTCTTGTCCAAAGATTGACTTCCTGAAGTCCGTCTTGCTTGGCCCAATGCCGCATAAACTTATAAAGCGCACTATATTCAGTTTTTGTGAATGCATCCCGCCTTTCGTGAGAAGTCATATGCCTTCCTGAAAAAGCATTTTTGATTTTTGATTCTTTCACATACCCACGCAAAGCAGCGAAGTTCATTATGCTTCGAAAGCACGCCATCTCAGATCTTATAGTTGCTGACGAAACTAATCCTCCTGATCTGCCTTTACCGTGCTGTTGTCTCCATACAGCGTATCCAATCCATTCTTCAGCGCCAATTTCAGCAGCACTCTTAGTTCCGCAATATTTACTGAGTTGAACACGATAGTGATTTTCAAGAACGCGATAGCGATGATTAGTTATTCCGCCTTTGTCCGAATAACCTGTTCTCGCTTTTTCTTTGACAAGAAACTCTCGTGCCACTTGATCGAATGTTCTGCGAAAAATCGCCATTTCGTTTTTTACAGCGAACAGCGTTTCCGCATATCTTGTTCCCGCTTCTGATTTTGCTTGTTCTGCAGAAGTTGTAGTCAGTGCCACAACTTTGTATTTCCGCGTTCCCTTAATAGAAATCCGCGCATAGAAGCGTTCGTGCGATACATCCGCTCGTCTGTAGATGATGAGATCATCTAAGATTTTGATCGTGTCTTTGTAGAAAGTCGTCTTCGCTTTCATCAGTCGCAGATTTCCGCCTGTGAGCGTTTCTGTGAAATAGCTGTGAAAACTTTGTCGCTAACTCATTGAATTTGCAATGCTGCAGTGCCGTTGTAAAACAACTGTAAAATTTATAAATCGTGTAATATCAATATATTAGGTATATGTTTTCATCACATAAACGAATTGCGGCCCGGCCATCAGCTGATCCTTGAAACGGTGGGAGAAAGCCGGGGCTTTGTAGCCAAGCGCGCCTCTCCCTGCAACTTACTGCAACACAAGAAGGGATATTTCCGGCGGCACCCCGAAACGCACCGGCAGAATGCTGGTGCCGATGCCCGTGTTGACAAACAGCGTCCTGCCATGTTCGCGAATTATTCCAGCGGCATAGCGCCGCCCGAAGCCGGAGGGGATATAGAGCGGACCCCAAAAGGGCAAAACCACCTGTCCGCCATGGGTGTGTGCTGCCACCGTCAGCGCGCAAAGCGGTGACAAATTGGCGAATACGTCCGGCGTATGGGTAAAACAGATTGCATTGGCGGCCTCCGGTATGCCCGACAAAGCCACGGCCGGCTGCGCCCCGCTGGTATAGGTATCGCCCAGGCCGGCGAGGTAAAGCGGGCCGCGCGCAGACGGGATCACGAGATGGGCATTCTCCAGCACGGTAATGCCGGCATGGCGCAAGGCGGCGGAAATCCGCGCCGCATTTTCCCAATTGTCGTGGTTGCCGAGGACGGCATAGACCCCCAGGGGCGCGGACAGGGATTTCAGATGCGCGGCAATGACGTCAATCGCCATGTGACGGGCGCCCAGTGTTTCCGAAACCACATAGTCGCCGGTGAGCAAAATCAAGTCGGGTTTTGCGGCATTTGTCATGGCCGTGACGGCATCGATCTTTGCGGTATCGATGTAAGGCGCGCCGCCGTGCAGGTCGCCGATCACGGCAATTTTCAGGCCCGCCAGCGCGGGCGAGCCATATAGCGGCACCTTGTAGGTTGTGAGCCGCAAGGAGGATGGCTCAAGCCAGAATGCGTAAAGCGCAAGCGCGGCAATGCCGGCCAGGATCAGCCCGGCAAAACTCCTGATGGTCATGCTCTATCTTGGCGCGGACTTGGGGTTACCGGCAATCATGGCGCCCGATGCTTTTCAATGGCGGCGTAAACCAGCGACTTGAACTGTTCCCGGAAATGCTTGCCGTCGGTGGGCTGAATCTGGGCCATGATGACCGTGACCATATTCTCCCGCGGATCAATCCAGAACCGGGTGCCGGCCGAACCGTCCCACCAGAATTCCCCGGGGCTGACGGTGTGATCATAGGCGGCGGGATTCATCACCACGGCAAACCCTCCCAAGCTCCAGCCGGTTCCGGTGTTGTAACCTGTCTTGCCTATCGGCAAAACGGAATCGGCAAGGGCATTGTTCTCCGCCAGCCGGACAGCCCCCGAACTGAGCAATTGCCGCCCATTCACCTTGCCGTCATCGAGGAAGAACTGCGAGAAGCGAATATAATCCATGGTGGATGTCACCAGGCCAACGGCACTGATCAGGGCGCGATGCTGCGTCACCGGAATCGGCTCGATTTCAAACGGCTGCAATTGGCCGCCGGCAAGGGGACGATAGACCGTCGCCAGGCGGTTGCGCCGCGCAGCGTCCACGTAATAGACCGCATCACGCATGCCTAGCGGCCCGAAGATCCGCTGCTGGTAGAAATCCTCCAGCTTCATGCCGGACACGACTTCGATGACCCGTCCCAGGACATCGGCGCTTTCGCCATAGCGGTAGGCGGTGCCAGGATCCTCGAACAGCGGCGCAGCCGCCATATTGTCAACCACCTGTGCCAGCGTCTGGTCCCAACTGCGCATATTCCGGTCTACATACATCTTGGAATCCCGGTTGCCGAAGCCGGAGGTGTGGGTCATCAGCTCGGCGAGGGTGATATCGCCCTTGCGCGGCCGGGTCTGGTCCGGGTCCTGGACATTGGGATCAACCAGCACACGCTGACCGGCAAATTTCGGCAGATATTGTTTCACCGGATCGCCCACGTTCAGCCGACCCTCATCCTGCAGCATGAGGATGCCCAGGGATGCCATCGGCCGTGACATGGAGTAGACGCGAAACAGGGAGTCAAACGTCATGGGCGAAGTCGATTCGATGTCCCGGCGGCCGACGGCCGCGCTGTAAACCAGCTTGCCGTTCCGGATAACCGCCGCCACGGCGCCGGCAATATCACCGGCATCGACATGGGCCTGCAGTGCACGGGTGGCCGCTTCCAGTTTTTCGGCAGACATGCCCACCTCTGCCGGGGCGGCTCTGGGAAATTCCATGGGCGTTTGAGACAAAGCAGGGGTTGGGGCCAGCGCAACGGCCGCGAAGGCCAGACCGAGCCGGCTCAGATTGGCCAACACCGCAGGACTTAGAAGATGCATTTGCGGATTTCCTGAAAGAACCTGCCGGCACGGCATCGTTCCATGGCTGCGAACAGCACTACGGGATTATCAGAATTTGATTTTGGCGCGGGAAAGCACCGCCAGCGAGGTGGCGCCGGTCTGGCCCTGATAATTCATCTGATAGGCCGCGTTGGCCTGGAGCGCCAGCGCCCCGTCCAGGAAGCTGGTGACATAGCCGAGTTGCAAATCTGTTTCCGGCGTGGCGCCCGGCATTCTGTCATTGGCCACGAATACCGGCGGCAGGTCGCCCGAGGCCGCCACCATCTCGAAGCCATTGTCCAGAAGGCTGGGGCTGGGCCGGCTGAAGGAGAAGCCCACCGCATCCGCGCCGAACAAGCCATGTTTGGCGATGGCGATCGAATAGGCATGGCTGTCAATCTCGGTGGGCGCACGGCCCTTCTGGTCGAGTTGGGTCAGACCGCCGCTGAAGGCCGCCGTGGTCACCCAGCCGCTGCCGAAATTCATGTGCGCCGAAACATTCAAGGCGCTGGTGGTGGAGGTACTGGACGGCGTGAGATCGGCCATCGGACTGGCGCCAACCGGCAGGCCCTGCTGTTGATTGACGATGCCGCTGAGATTGAGGCCGCCCCAGTCGGCAAGATCCCAGGAGGCGCCGGCCAGCAGCGAACGCGAGGCGCCATTGTCATAGGCCAGCGGCAGTCCTTGCATGCCCAGGGTGGGATCAAAAGTAAAACTGTCGAGCCGGTTGCTCTTGAGCTGGGCGCCGAGGCGCACGCGCAAATTGGGCGCCGGCGCATAGGTTGCGCCGGCATAGGTGCCGCCATTGGCCAGGCCCAGGAAACTTGTCTGCTCGAGCAGCGGCGACTTCAACGCGCTGTAATTTTCGAAACGCTGCCCCAGATCGAGATTGTATCCCGCGTCCAGCGCCAAATTCATGCTCAGCGCGGTCGTGGCCGCGAAACTCTGCGGCAACATTGCGCTGCCATAAATCACCGGCATCACAACGGGGCTGCCGGCAAACTCATTGCCCGACGAAACCGTCGCCGGTCCCAGCGCCAGACCCGCTGCCGACATCTGGTAGGACGCGATCGCCTGCGCCACGCCGAAGGAGGTGAGGCTGACGGGCACGCGCAAACCATCAGCGCCTGCCTGCGCGCCAGAGGCGGCAAGGCCGGCCGCGATAATCGCGGCGGTCAAAACCCGTTTCATTCCACTCAGTCCCAAGCCCTTGAGACGTAGGCCCTTGGGGTGAAAATACCAGAGACAGGCTCCCAGGCTCAACAAAAACGCGCCAAAATCCTGATGTTTTCAAGCCACAGGGCCCGTTTTCACGGTCCCGGGGAACATATTCGGTGAAATCACGGCAATAAAATTACAATCGGCCCCTGCCCGGCCTGGCATGCTAGAAATGGCCCGGGGCCGGTCCCAAGCCAGGAACCTGGCGGTTTCAGCCCCGTTGTCCTGGGTACAGCTTCTGTCTTCCGCCGAATTCACTGCAGCAGCATCAGGGATTTTCATGGCCGCCGTCACCGGAATCGCACGCGAACCTTCCGGCGGAAGCCTGCTGGCTGCCTTCCGCGCTGTGCGGGCGCACAGCGAGGTCCTGGCCGCGCCGCTATCGGCGGAAGATTGCACCATCCAGTCGATGCCTGACGCCAGTCCCGTCAAATGGCATCTGGCCCATAGCAGCTGGTTTTTCGAAAGCCTGATTTTGGGTCAGGACGCCGGTTATGCACCGTTCGATCCGCATTTCGCTTTTCTGTTCAATTCCTATTACGAGGCGCTGGGTCCGCGGCATCCCCGCGCCCGCCGCGGCCTGCTTACGCGGCCGGCGCTGGACAAGGTGATGGCCTATCGCCGGCATGTCGACGCGGCGATGGAATCGCTGCTGTTGCGGCTGGACGACGAAAAGCTGGCTTCGCGCATCCGGCTGGGCCTGAATCATGAGCAGCAGCATCAGGAATTGATTCTCACCGACATCAAGCATGCATTTTTCTGCAATCCGCTGCTGCCGGCCTATCACAGGGAAACATCGCCGCCGCGCGCGGCGCGCGGGCGCGAATGGCTGGCCCATCCCGGCGGCATTGTTCAGATCGGCCATGGCGGGCAGGATTTCGCCTTCGACAATGAGACGCCGCGCCACGATGCGCTGCTGCATCCGTTCCGCATCGCCTCCACGCCCGTGACCAATGGCGAATATCTCGCCTTCATCGCCGATGGCGGCTATCGCCGCGCCGAATTCTGGCTCAGCGACGGCTGGGCGCGCGTGCAGGAAGAAGGCTGGGACGCACCGCTCTACTGGCTGAGCGACAGCGACGGCAGCCGCAGCCGGTTCACCCTGGCCGGGGTGGAGCCGCTCGATCCGAACGCGCCTGTCGAACATGTGAGTTTCCTTGAAGCCGCGGCCTTTGCCGCCTGGGCTGGCAAGCGGCTGCCCACCGAATTTGAATGGGAGACGATGGCGCCGCAATTTGCCCATGGTGAAGTGTGGGAATGGACCCGTTCGTCCCATGACCCCTATCCCGGCTTCCGGCCATTTGAGGGCGTCGCCGCCGAATACAATGGGAAATTCATGGTGGGACAACTGGTTTTGCGCGGCGGCAGCATCGCCACGCCGCCAGGCCATGGGCGCATTTCCTATCGCAATTTTTTCCCGCCGCATGCCCGCTGGCAATTCAGCGGCATCCGGCTTGCGGAGGATGCATGATAGACGCGCGCCGCATCAATGCCGCCGCCGCCCCTTCCGCCTTTGACGACAGCTTCGCCCGCTGCATCAGCGACGGCCTTCGTTGCACGCCCAAGGAAATCGCCTGCAAGTATTTTTATGATGCGGAAGGCTCGGCGCTGTTCGACGCCATCTGCGCTTTGCCCGAATATTACCAGACCCGCACCGAAGTGGCGCTGCTGCGCCGCCATGCCGATGAAATCGCCACCCTGATCGGCGCGGACGCCGAGATCGTGGAATTCGGCGCTGGCGCCCTGCGAAAGGTTCGCATCCTGCTGGACGCGCTGGAGAGCCCGCGCGGCTATACCCCAATCGATATTTCGGGCGCCTATCTGCGGGACGTGGTGCGCCGACTGGCGGCCGATTATCCCAAAATGGCGCTGCGCCCGCTGGTGGCGGATTTCACCCTGCCGCTGCATATTCCGATCCTGCCGGACGCCGCCATGCGGCGCACCGGATTTTTCCCCGGCAGCACCATCGGCAATTTCCGTCCCGACGCGGCGATGGCGCTGCTGCGCCGCATGCGCGAGGCGCTGAATGGCGGCGGCCTTCTGGTGGGTGCGGACCTGGTCAAGGATCCCGCCTTGCTGCATGCCGCCTACAATGATGCCGCCGGGGTGACCGCCGCCTTCAACAAGAACCTGCTGGCGCGCGCCAACCGCGAACTGGGGGCCGATTTCGACCTGGACGCCTTCGCCCATTACGCGCCGTACAATCCCAAGGCGCAGCGGATCGAGATGTATCTGGTCAGCCTGAAGCGCCAGAGCGTGAGGCTTTCAGATGGGGTGGTGGAATTCGCCGCCGGCGAGGCCGTGCATACCGAGGACAGCCACAAATACAGCATCGAAAGTTTTCGCGAGATTGCGGCGCGCGCCGGATTCTCGCCGCGGGCAGTATGGTGCGACGAGGCCCGTCTGTTCAGCCTTCACTGGCTTGAAGCGCGCTAGCCATCCCAAAAGTTGCAAGCCCGGCGGACGCGTGATTACCTCCACAATCATGAAGAAAATCACGATTTCCACGCTCCTGATGCTGTCGCTTTGTGCGGCGGGCGCGGCCGCCGCACCGGTGAAGACGCCCGTCAAAGCCGCGCCACTCAAACCCGCGCCCGCCAGGCCAGCCGCCAAGCCCAGCGCCAAACCCAGCGCCAAGCCGGCGGCAAAAATTGTCGCCGCAAAGAAAATCGCCCCGGCGCCGCCGGTCGAAGCAGCGGCCGATGCGCCAAAGGCGTATCCGCTCCAGACCATCGCCTTTCCCGGCGGCGTGACCATGACGCAAATGGTCTATCGCAGCCTGCCGGGCTTTCGACCGCTGACGCTGGACCTTTACCAAACATCGGAAAAATCATTTCCGCGCCCCGGCCTGGTCTTCGTTCATGGCGGCAACTGGGTTGGCGGCGATCCCCGCCACAACGGCACCTTCGGCGATTTTCCCGGCCTGCTCGCCGGCCTGGCGGCGAAGGGCTATGTGGTGGCCAGCGTCGATTACCGCCTGTCGGGCGAGGCGCGGTTTCCCGCCGCGCTGCAGGATGTCAAAAGCGCGATCAGCTGGCTGCGCGACCATACCGGGGAGTTCAACCTGGATCAGACGCGGATCGCGATCTGGGGGGCCTCGGCGGGCGGGCAACTGGCGTCGCTGGCCGGTGTTTCCTGCGGCGTGACGGCGCTGGAGCCGCCCGGCGATGCGAAGGACAAGCCCGCTTCGGACTGCGTGCAGGCGGTGATTGACTGGTACGGCATCATCGATTTTGAAAATATGTGGCCGGACCTGGGCAAGCCCGCGCCGGACAAGAGCATCGAGGGCGATTATCTGGGTTGCGAGCCGGCGCTGTGCGGGGTGGGAATCGCCCGCAATGCCAGCCCACTTGCCTATGTCGAGGCGACGAGCCCGCCCTTCCTGATCCAGCAGGGGAGCGACGACGTCACGGTGTCCCCCAAGCAGTCGCAGGCGCTTTACGAGGCGCTGCGCGCCAAGGGGGTGCCGGCCGAACTGGTGATGTATCCGGGCGTCATGCACAGTTTCGCGCGCAGCAATGCGCCCCCCGGCACCGCCGATCCCGCCACCAACATGGCGGCGATGGAAAAGCTCGAGAAATTCCTCGACGCCACCTTTCCCAAGAAACCGGCCACCAGTCCCTATGCCCCGCCCAAGCGCCAAGGACTTCCCTATTAGAGGGGTATAGAATGGGCGCAGCCATCAGGAGCCTTTCATGACCGCCATCAATCCCGTCACCGATCTGTCGCGCGAGGGTGACGTCGCCGTCATCACCATCAACAATCCGCCGGTCAATGCGCTGGGACTTCTGGTGCGGGAGGGGTTGATCGCAGCGCTGGACGTGGCGGGCAAGGATGCTGCCGTCCGGGCGATCCTGCTGATCTGCGCCGGGCGCACCTTCATCGCTGGGGCGGATATCTCGGAGTTCGGCAAGCCGCCGTCAGGGCCAGGCTTCATGGAGACCCAGAATGCCTTTGACGCCGCGCAGAAGCCGCTGGTGGCGGCGATCCACGGCACCGCGCTGGGGGGCGGGCTGGAAACCGCCATGTGCTGCCATTACCGGGTGGCGGTGGCCTCGGCGAAGTTCGGCCAGCCGGAAGTCAATCTGGGCCTGATTCCGGGCGCAGGCGGCACCCAGCGCCTGCCGCGGCTGGCGGGCGTGCCCAAGGCGCTGGAGATGGTCGCCACCGGCAAGCCCATCGGCGCGGCGGATGCGCTGGCGAACGGGCTGATCGACGAGATCGTTCCGGGCGACTTGAAGGCCGGGGCGATGGATTTCATCGCCAGATTGCTGGCGTCCGGCAAGGGCATCCGGCGCACCCGCGACCTGAATGACAAGGTCACCGGCGATTTCGCCGCCATCTTCTCGTTCGCCAAGGGCCAGAATATGCGCGGCTTCGAGGCGCCGCTGGATGCCATCAATGCGGTGGAAGCGGCCACCAAACTGCCCTTCGATGAAGGCATCGCCTTCGAGCAAAAATTGTTCCTGGCGCGCATGATGTCGGCCCAGTCGGCGGCGCTGCGTTATCTGTTCTTTGCCGAACGCAAGGTTGCGAAAATTCCCGATGTGCCGGACGACACGCCCACACTGGAAATTAAAAAGGTCGGCATCATCGGCGCCGGCACCATGGGCGGCGGCATCGCGATGAATTTCGCCACTGCCGGCATTCCCGTCACCATCCTGGAAATGAAGCAAGAAGCGCTGGATCACGGGCTTGGCGTGGTCAAGAAGAATTACGATTCCAGCGCCGCCAAGGGCCGCTTTACCGCGGAAGAGGCGCAGAAGCGCTTTTCGCTGCTCACCGGCACCCTGAAAATGGAAGACCTGGGCGATTGCGACCTGATCATCGAGGCGGTGTTCGAGCGCATGGACATCAAGAAGGACGTCTTCGCCAAGCTGGACAAGATCGCCAAGCCGGGCGCCATCATGGCCTCCAACACCTCGTTCCTGAACATCGACGAGATTGCCGCTGTTACCTCGCGGCCGGACCATGTGCTGGGGCTGCATTTTTTCTCGCCCGCCAATGTGATGAAGCTGCTGGAAATCGTGCGCGGCGCCAAGACCAGCAAGCCGGTGGTCGCCACCGCCATGAAGCTGGCCAAGACCATCGGTAAGGTCGGCGTGCTGGTGGGCGTGGCCTACGGCTTTGTCGGTAACCGCATGCTGGCGGCCCGCAGCGTCGAAGCCGACAAGATGGTGATGGAAGGCGCATTTCCCTGGGACATCGACAAGGTGCTGGTCAAGTTCGGCTTTCCCATGGGCGGCTTTGCCATGTGGGATTTGGCTGGGCTCGATCTGGGCTGGGTCAAGGAAGAGTCGCATGGCGAGACGCTGCGCGACCTGCTGAATGAGGCGGGCCGCAAGGGCCAGAAGACCGGCGGGGGCTATTATGACTATGATGCCGCGCGCAAACCAACGCCCTCGCCTGTCACCGAAAAACTTCTGACCGACCTGTGGGCCAAGAAGGGCATAAGCCCACGCGCAATTCCCGAGCAGGAAATATTGGAGCGCAGCCTGTACCCCATGATCAATGAGGGCGCCAAAATCCTGGAGGAAGGCAAGGCCAGCCGTGCTTCCGACATCGATATCGTCTGGCTTTATGGCTATGGCTTTCCCGCCTGGCGCGGCGGCCCGATGTTCTATGCCGACAGTATCGGGCTGGATACCGTGCTGGCGGGTGTGCGCAAATATGGCTGGACGCCGTCTGCCCTGCTGGAAAAGCTGGTGGCGGAAAAGAAAAAATTCGCCGACCTTTAGAGACGAGCCCTCTAGTCCGGCCTTTCGACCATCAGGAAGATGCCCGGATCGGGCCGCACCGTCATTGTCATGACGGGTTTGGGCTGCGGCTGGGCGGGGCGGAAGCGGAAATTCTGGATCAGGGTGGCAAGAATGATGCCCGCCTGCATCATGGCGAAGTTGGCGCCGACACAGACCCGCGGACCGGCGCCGAACGGCAGATACTGGTAACGATCGCGCACCGTGCCGGGCGCGAAACGGCCGGGATCGAACATCTCCGGATGTTCCCACAGCAACTCATGGCGATGCAGCGCCCAGATCGGCAGGAACAGAATGTCATTGGGATTGATGGTGCGGCCGCAGAGTTCATCGCGCGCCACCACATGCCGGGCCAGGAGGCCCACCGGCGGGTAAAGCCGCATCGCTTCCTCCAGCACCTGATTGATGAAGGGCATGGCGTCGAGATCGCCTGCTTGCGCCACTTTTCCGTTCAGTTGCGCGCGGGCTTCCGCCCGCGCCCGATCCTGATGCTCGGGGCTGTTGGCCAGAAGATAGAGGGCCCAGGAGATGGCCAGCGCCGTGGTTTCATGCCCCGCCACGATGAAAAACTGCATGTTGTAGATCAGGTCTTCCGGTGACATGCGACGTCCGGTTTCAGGGTCCTGCGCCGCCAGCATGTGATCGAGCAGGTCATCGGCCGGGCTTGCCGTCTGCGCCCGGCGCGCGTCGATCGCCTGCGCCACCATGCCGTGCATCGTCCGCACCGCCGCGCCCGCGATCAACTCGCCCGGCCGGGGAAACCATTCCGGCACGCCGAGAAAATCCAGCAGGGAGGTGCGGCCCGCGGTCTGGAAATAGCGGGTGATGGCGTGGCTGAAGGCATTCGCGTCGAAATGTTCGCGGCCCGACAGCGCCACATCGCAGATCACGTCGAAGGTCGCGGTCAGCATTTCCGCCACCAGTTCGGTGCGGCCGCCGGAAGACAGGCGCTGCACCGCCCGCGCCGCGGTGGCGCTCATCGCCGGAGCCAGCGCCACCACATTGCGATGGGTGAAGACCGGCGCCACCGCCTGGCGCTGCCATTTCCATTCCGGTCCGTCGGCGTTGAACAAGCTCTCGCCGATGGCCGGCCGCAGCATGCGGCGCATGATTTCGGATTTGGGATAATTGGCGAGATTGTCCAGCATCACACGCTTGTAACCGGCGGGATCGGCCAGCATGTGCCAGCGCCGCAGCACTTCGCCGGTGACGATGGGCTGACGGTAGGAAATGGCAGGGATCAGTTCCAGCACATTGCGGCGGGCCGCCAGCGCGATCTCAAGCCGGCTCAGCCGCCGCTTGTGAACCGGGGCCGCGGCGGGAATGAAGGCTTGGGCGGCTTCGGACAAGGCACTCTCCTGACGCCAGTATAGCGTCAGAAAGGGCTTTGGTCAGGCGCTGTGATGGTGGGGACCGATGGCGGCCAATATGACGGCCGGGCTTTCCTGCACGCCCTGGTGGATTTTGCCCATGTCAATCACCGCGGCCACGCCCGGGGCATATTCGCCCGGCAGCGCGGCGCGCACTGAGCGGATCCTGCTGCGGTCCAGCGCGATCTTGTTGCCGTCGGGCGCCGTCACGGTGAGCTTGTCATGGCTGGCGAGCCAATCGGTGCCCTGGCCCAGCGCCCGGGTAATGCCGGCAACATAGAGACGGGTTTCCTGCGGCAAGGGTTGGCCATGATAAAGGTGATCCTCCAGATGGCCGGGACCGGCATTGTAAGCGGCGAACATGGCCGGAAAACCGTATTTGCCATGCAGCCAGCGCAGATAGGCGGCGCCGGCATAAATATTGTCGCGCGGATCAAAGGGGTCGTCGCCCAGCCGGTATTGCGCCGCCATCTCGGTATAGGTGCCCGGCTCGACCTGCATCAGGCCCAGCGCGCCCCTGTTGGAAGCTATGGGTTGGCCGTTCAAAATCGTGCGGCCGCCGCTTTCCGAACGCATTACATTGCGAATCCAGGCGGCGGGAATCTTGAATCGCTTGGCGGCTTCGGTGATGGCGGGATCCCAGCGCTGCATCAATTGGGCGGACGACATGGCTCCTTCCGGATTGAAGGCCGGCGGCGCGGACGCATCAATCAGCGAGATGCGTACCGGTGGCGCGTTTTGCAGCGACGTCATTTCGGCAGGGCGATTTTGCAGCAGGAAGGCGATGGCGCCCAGCATCAGGCCGGTGCCGAGCAATTTCCCGAAATTCAACGGGGAGGACTTTTTTTCTTTCAATACGCGAGATAGCGTCATCAAGGTTCCCTGTCAGCGTGAGCGAGAATTCCGCCGCGGCGGTGTTCCCATCCACGGGAACGGTGGCGCTGTTTGCGCGTTGGGGTACTTAAGGGCTTTGATCGTGTGATGCAAGACGGAACAATTGTTCCGAAAGGTTGCATGCTGTTCCCTGCCCAGCGCATAATTCGCACATGCAATTTGCTCTGCTTGTCCCGGTGGTTGGCGCAGTGCTGCTGGTGATTCCCGCCAATGCCGCGAGCTTCGATTGCGGCCGCGCCCGCAGCGCCGATGAACGCGCGGTTTGCGCGTCAGGCATTTTGAGCGAGCTGGATGTCGAAATGGCGGTGCGATTCGACACCCTGACCGGACTGGTGGCGATGGGCATGCGCGGCGACATGGGCGACGCGCAGCGAAGCTTTCTGGCATCGCGCCGCCGCTGCGGCAGCGATACCGTTTGCCTTACCGCGCTCTATCGCGGCCGCATCGCGGTCCTGAAAAGCCAGTACGAAGCGCTGAAACAGCGCGGCCCATTTTGATCTAGTTGATCAGCATCGGCCGGCCTTCATTTTCAGCGTGACCGGGGACGGATGATATTCAACCTTGCCGGTTCCTTTTGCGGCGCAACAGGCCGCGGAACCGTCACTCGGCCGGCGCGCTGACCGGCGGCGGGTCGCGGCGCGTGCGGCTGCGCGTCGTGTAAAGCATACCCTCCAGCCTATCGAGATACACATAGATCACTGGCGTGATGTAGAGGGTCAGCACCTGCGAGAACAGCAAGCCAC
Organism: uncultured Alphaproteobacteria bacterium; assembly: GCA_903857685.1. Lineage (GTDB taxonomy): Bacteria > Pseudomonadota > Alphaproteobacteria > Micropepsales > Micropepsaceae > Rhizomicrobium. The sequence goes on along the minus strand of CAIOFO010000110.1, from coordinate 46,421 downwards.
CGGCGACGCACAGTCCCAGAGGGCGGCGGGACTCGGCGCCCGCGCCCACGCCCAGCGCGATCGGCAGGGTACCCATCATCGCCGCCATGGTGGTCATCATGATGGGACGGAAACGCACCATCGCCGCTTCATGGATAGCCTGGAGCGCGGGCGTATTGTCGGTACGGCGTTTCTGCAGCGCGAAGTCGATCATCATGATGGCGTTCTTCTTGACGATGCCGATCAGCATCATCATGCCGACAAAGGCATACAGCGTCAGCGGCAATCCGACCAGGAAGAGAATCAGGAGCGCGCCCATCGCCGCCGACGGCAGGCCGGAAAGAATGGTGAGCGGATGGATCAGGCTCTCATACAGGATACCCAGGATGATATAGACCACGATCATGGCGACGATGAGCAGGATGCCCATATTCTGGGTGGATTGCTGGAAGGCGGCGGCGGTGCCCTGGAAGCTGCCCTGGATGGAATCGGGCACGCCGATATCCTGGGTGGCCTTGCCTATCAGACTCACCGCATCGCTGAGAGCGTAACCCTTGGTCAGGTCGAAGGAGATGGTGACCGAGGGCACTTCGCCGGAATGGTTGATCCTGAGCGGCTGGGTGCCAGGGGTAACGGTGGTCACGGCCGAAAGCGGCACCAGCGCGCCCGCGCTGGAGGTCACATAAAGCCGGTCCAGCGATGAGGCTTTGGCCTGGAAGGAGGGCAGCAGTTCCAGCAGCACTTCGTATTGATTGGCCGGACGATTGATCTGGGAAATCTGCTGGCCGGCAAAGGCATCGCCCAGCGCGGTCTCAATAGTTTGCGCCGAGACGCCCAAGGCGGCGGCGCGGTCGCGGTCAATTGCGACATGCACGGAGGGCATCTCCGCGTCCAGGTCGCTGTTGACGCCGACAAAGGCAGGCAGATCCTTGAGATAGGCCACCAGCTGGTCGGAAACGGCCTTGAGCTGGTTCAGATCGGTGCCCTGCATGGTGTATTGGTAGACTGAGCGGCCGCCGCGCCCGCCGATGCTCACCGAGGGCGGGTTGGTGATAAAAACGTTAAAGCCGGCCAAGCGCGCAAATTTTGGGCGCAACTCGGCGGCGACCTTGTCGGCGCTGAGCTTACGATTCTTCGCAAGGGGGATGACGCGCAAAATGCCCTGGTTGCTGCCGGCGGCGCCGTTCTGGCTGGGCATCTGCACCATCGCATCCACGATGTTGGGGTCGGCGTCCAGCACTTTGCCCACTTCATCCAGATAGGTGTACATCTGCTGGAAGGAGGTGCCGTTGGCGGCCTGAATCTGGCCGGTGAGGCGGCCAGAATCGTCGCTGGGCAGGAAATCCTCCGGCATCACCATGAACAGGCCGACGCTGGCCAGTATGCTGGCGACAAACAGACCCACAATCACGGGGCGATGATTCAGGCTCCAGGTCAGGGAGCGGTTATAGCCAGCGTGGAGACGGTTGAAGGAATTTTCGCTCCAGCGATAAAAGGCGTTATGCGCCTGGCCGTGTTCGTCCTTCAGCAAAAAGGCGCACAGCATGGGCGTCAGGGTCACCGATATGATGCCGGAGAAGGCGATCGCGATGATGATGGTGACGGCGAATTCGTGCAGCAGGCGACCGACAATGCCGCCCATGAAGACGACGGGAATGAACACCGCCGCCAGGCTGACGGTCATGGACAGGATGGTGAAGCCGATTTCGGCTGAGCCCTTCATGGCGGCTTCGTAGGGCTTTTCGCCATGCTCGATATGGCGGACGATATTTTCGAGCATGACAATGGCGTCGTCCACGACAAAGCCCACCGACAGGGTCAGCGCCATCAGCGACAGATTGTCGAGATTGAAGCCAAACAGGGCCATGCCTGCGAAAGTGGCGATCACCGCGATGGGCAAGGCGAGTGAGGGAATGAGGGTCGCCGAGACGCGGCGCAGGAAGACGAAGATCACCCCCACCACCATCACGCCGGCGATCAGCAGCGTGTATTGCACGTCCGTGACCGAAGCATTGATCGTCTCGCTCTGGTCGTACAGAACCCTCAAATCCACGCCCTTGGGCAGGCCCGCCTCGAAGTGGGGCAGGAACGCCTTGATCTTGTCGATCACTTCAACCGTGTTGGAACCGGGCTGGCGATTGATCGCCAGCGCAATCCCCTTCCTGCCATGCAGCCAGGTGCCGCCGAGGCCGCTCTCCTGGCCGTCCTGCACATTGGCGACTTCGCCCAGCCGCACGGGGGCGCCGTTGCGATAGGCGATCACCTGATTGCGGAAATCTGCGGCATTGTTGAGCTGGCCGGTGGCCAGGATGGAAGCGGCCTGGCGCTCGCCATTGATGGCGCCGGTGGCCTGGTTGACGTTGGCGGCGGCGACGGCGCTGGCCAACTGGTCGATGCCGATCTGGCGCGCCGCCAGCGCGTCGGGATCGGCCTGGATGCGCACGCCATACTTGCCCTGGCCAAAGGTCTGAATCTGCGCCACGCCATCAATGGTGGAGAGCTCACGGGCAAGCAGTGTCTCGGCATATTCGTCCAGGTCCTGGATCTGCATGGTGTCCGAGAACATCGAAATATACATGATCGGTTCATCGTTCGGATTGACCTTGCGGAAGCTGGGCGGGCGCGGCAGGGCCTTGGGCAGCTGGCCCAGCGCGGCGCTGATCGCCGCCTGAACGTCCTGGGCGGCGAGGTCGATATTGCGGTCGAGCGCGAACTGCATCGTGATGTTGGTTTGGCCGATGCTGCTCGACGAACTCATCTGGTCGATGCTGGGGATGGTAGAGAACTGGTTTTCCAGCGGGCCGGCGACGCCCGAGGCCATGGTGGTGGGATCTGCCCCCGGCAACTGGGCGCTGACGCTGATGGTAGGGAAGTCCACGCTCGGCAGGTTGGAAACCGGCAGGGTGAAGTAGCCGAACAGGCCGAAAATTACCAAGGCCGCCATGACTAATGTGGTCATGATCGGCCGTTCGATGAAGATGCGCGACATGTTCATGATGTTCAGCCCTTGTCGGGTTTGGCGCCGCCCTTGGCGCCGGCACCGCCCTTGCCGCCCTTGCCTTTGCCTTTGCCGCCCGCGGGACGCGCCGCCAGACGGGCGATGGTCACCTTGGAGCCCGGCGTAACGCGCAGGCCGCCATCAGTAACCACCCGGTCGCCGGCCTTGAGATCGCCCTGAATCGCCATGTTGGTGCCGTCATCGAACTGCACCGTCACGGGCACTTTTGCCACCGTCATTTTTGGCGTGATCTGGTAGACATAGTTGCCATCCGGGCCGTTGATGACGGCGACACGCGGCACCACGATGGCGCCGGGAATATCATCCAGCGCGGCGGTGACATCTACCAGCTGGCCGGGCACCAGAACGCCGTCGAGATTGGGGAAGGTGGCGCGCAGTTCGATGGTGCCGGCGCTGCTGACGGCGTTGCTGACAAAATCAACCGGCGCCGTGATGGTCTTGCCGGCTTGGTCGTGCAGATTGACCTGGGCGGTGAGCTTGCCCTTGGCGAAGCGCGGCTGGATGCGCGGCAGATCGGCCTGAGGCAGGGCGAACGACACTTTGATCGGCCGAATTTGGCTGATCGTGACCAGGGGCTGGGTCAGGCCATTGACCGAAACCAGGTTGCCCGGCTGCAGCAGGATCGGTCCGGTCTTGCCGTCAACCGGCGAGCGAATTTGTGTGAATTCCAGGTTGAGGCGCGCCGCCTCGACCATGCCGCGGTCGCCGGTCACCACGGCCGCATCGGCCTGGGCCGTGGCCGCGGAAGCGTCGCGCTGCTGCATCGAAATGGCGTTCTGGGAAAAGAGCGAGGCATAGCGGGCGGCATCGCGCTGGGCATTGGCCAAAGCGGCTTGGTCGCGCTCCAACTGGCCTTGCGCCTGTGCCAGCGCCGCCTGGAACGGGCGCGGATCGATCTGGAACAGAAGGTCGCCTGCTTTGACCATCTGGCCTTCCTTGAAATAGGCCTTGGTGAGCTGACCTTGCACGCGCGCGGTGACCGCGACGGTGGTGTTGGCCACCACCGTGCCCAGCGCATTCTTGACCACGGGCATGTCCATCTGCTGTGCCTGGCCCACCTGTACGGGAACAGGCGGCGCGCGGCGCGGGCCCGCGGCGCCGCCGCTATGGCTCCAGAAATAAAATCCGGCGAGCACCAGGATCAGGGCGCCGCCGCCAATGAGATATTTGCGCATGGACGGCGCGGCGCCGGCTTGTGCTGCCGGCGCGGTGCGCTGTGTCGTCTGAATGGTCATAAGCTTTCCCTGGCAGGCCTGTTTTGAGCCCGTCCCATTTTTATGTTTTTGTACTTCAAGTTCCCGCAAGCCGCCCTGCCCTGAAGCGACAGCGTAATCAAACCATAACATAAGCCAATGTTTGGGTGCACGGCCTAGTTGGGCCGGGAATTGTGGATTTCAGACCGAGAGTGGCGGCCGCGGGTTTGGGAAAATTACTGCGGTTTCAATTGGTTGAATAGCATTAGCGCGTGGCCAATTGTCTCGAATTGTCGCCACACTGTTATCGCTGCCGGCTGGCGGGACTCGAACCCCATTCGAGGATTTTTGCAGGCCGGGTGGAAATTGCCACGACCTGCTTCAGCCCTACAAAACTTGACATTTTTAGAAGCATAAATTCCGCCGCCGCTTCGAAATATATTCTTCTGATCAATGCGTCAGAATGGTCCGAACGGACGAATAGTGGAGAACGGGATTGGCTTTCATCGCCGCCTGAATCTCGAGCTCCCAGCGGAATAGGCAAAGCTTGCTCTGGCTATTGCGTGGGCCCAGCCTGGGGATCGACTGGTGCGTTGATGACGGCAGTTGCGATCCGACCGTCGGCGATGTCGCCGATCTTTACGCCGCTCTTCGGGTCGAATGGCGTCGAACCTGGCTTGGCGCCATTTGCGGCCAGAAGGAAGGAAACAATGTTGGAATAGGTTTCGGCGCTCAGTTCACCTTCGAGTCCCTGCGGCATCGATTGAGAGGTAAACTGATAGAGCATGCTGACAGACCATTTCGACCAATTATGATTGAAGAACGGCCCGGCGAGCGGTGGGGCATCGCCGCCGCCCTGCAGATCTTCGCCATGGCAGCTCGCGCAATAGAACTGATAACTCATATGACCAGTGGTGACTTGGGCCAGAGTGAAAGGGCTGCTGGCGTCTTGCGCCAGGCTATAGGTGTTGCTCAAGAGTATGGCCGGTACTGCCAAAGCCAGCCGGTGCAAGTGTATGCGGACGGCCGAAGAAACCCTGAGCGTAGAGAAGCTAAGCCAAACCATGCGCGGACCCCTCATTCTCAAATATGGGACTTTGCAGCTGTAGGCAAATTGATTCTTGGCAGATACCGCATCCAGAAATGTCCGCTTTTGGCGCAAAGCTCACATTGCGGGCCGAGCCTCCGGACCTATCGTCCCTCACCCTTGATTGGTTCACGGAGCCGACGCCCGGGTAACACGGTAGCGTGTCGCGAGATCCGGATATAGGCTCCCAGTCAACCGAGCACCTAGGAGGTCACGTATGTACCGTCTCGCCACCGCCATTGCTATTGCTGCTCTATTCGCCACCGCTGCGCTCGCGCAAACAGTTTCGCCCGCCGTCACCGCCGCGGTAAAGGACCCGGGGCGTCCCGCCACGGACACCGCGCGCGATGCAGATCGCAAGCCTGCCGAGAGCGTGGCTTTTTCTGGAATGAAGCCGGGCTACAAGGTGGCTGACTTCCTGCCGGGCGGCGGCTATTACACCCGCATCTTCTCGAAAGTGGTGGGACCCAAGGGCCATGTCTACGCTGTGCTGCCGGCGGAATTTGCCACGCCCCACCCGCGTATTCAGGCGGAGATCGCCGCCGTCTTGCCGCCATACAGTAGCAACACCGAACTGCTGGTTAAGCCCTATGCCGAGTTTGGAGCTCCTGAGAAACTCGATGTCGTCTGGATCTCGCTCAACTATCACGATCTGCACAATCCTGGATTCGCGGTACCCGACATCAGCGCCTTCAACAAGGCAGTGTTCAATTCTCTAAAGCCGGGCGGCGTCTATTTTATCATCGACTACGCCGCAGCCCCTGGTTCGGCCTTCAGCGCGACCGGAAAATTGCATCGCGTGGACGAGGAGGCGTTAAAAAAAGAAGTTGAAGCGGCAGGCTTTATGCTGGATGGCGAAAGCAATATCCTGCACCAGACCGCCGACGATCATACTCTCGCCTCAGGCAGTGAGACGATGAAAGACAAGGCGGATGAATTTATCATTAGATTCAAGAGGCCTGCCTAATCAAGCAGGGAAAGGCCCGTGCAACGCTAAGTCGAGACAATACCGTCGGGTTCCACGCATGGAATCGCATTGCGAGCATAATTAGCGATCTGGAACGCAGGCCCGGAGTATAGAACAGCGAGAAAGCTTTCGGCAGGACTGGAAAAGCCTTTGCCACCGAGCAGGCGGGAAACGCAGACCATCCGACTTCAAACGACAGGCACACCTATGAGAATTGGGTGCAGCATTATCATCGCCACGTAGGCCACTGTTCCCAGGCCCAGTGCCATGGCGTCCGCTCCTGTGAAGGATTTTATCCGGGGCGCTCCTGGATCACCGCGCTTTTTCACGGCAATACGGTCGAATATTGCCCATGCGAGAAATGACCCGAAGAGCAATATTCCGCCTGCATCGCCATTGATGAGCAAATGCGCCAGCGCCCAGATCTTTATTGCCACCAGCATTGGGTGGCGAAGCCATCCCCGGATCCGTCCTGGTGCGGGGTTCATGCAGGCAAGCGCGACAAAAGCAAACCACATCAGCAAAATGGTCACATGACGCATCCATGCTGGCGGGGTCCATACCGGGACCAATCCATCCTCACGATAAAGGTGGAAGCCCCAAACGATCAGTGCGAAGCCAATGATTGCCACCAGGGCATAGGCGATTTTGAAGGGCCCCAAACCAAGTTGCGCGATGAGGCGCGCCCGGGTTTCAGGGAAGATCGGCACACTGTGGATGCCGAGAAAAACGACGATACCCAGTATCAGCACCAACATGCCGCCTCCCTACATTATCTACTGCCGCCTGGTTTGCGCCATAGCGTAGCGAGCCATGGTTGCTGTTCCCGTGGCAATCCCTCGGGCCGAAAATAGTTCATGAGCTCGATAAATCCCGCGCCGTGCATGAATTCGCGCCAGGTTTCGAGATCGTGGTAGGCGCCGTAGCGGCCACGGTTCCAGCCTTCGTCGTTATTGCCGTGTGGATTGGAGCTGAACAAGACGCCGCCCGGCTTCAGCGTTGCATGGAGCTCCCGCAGGACCCTTGGCAGCTCCTGGCCCGGCACATGAAACAGGGAGGCATTCGCGAACACGCCATCGAAACGACTATCCGGCAACTTCAGCTTCAGGAAGTCCTGTTCCATAATCTCGTATCCTTGTTCGCGAGCCATTGCCGCGAACTTGGCGGAGCCTTCCAGCCCGATGGCCATATGACCGAGGTCGGTAAATGTTTTGAGGTCGCGGCCTGGACCACAGCCAAAATCCAGGATCGTGAAGGGCCTCTCCCCTTCCATATACTGAAGTAGCGCATTGATGTTCTGGCTTACATCATGCCCTTTTGTTCCTTCCCAGAAATCATCGGCACGCTTGTTGTAGTGATCAAGGGTGAGGTCGGCGATTTGCTTTAGATCGTCCGACGTCAGGCTCATGATCTGTTCTTGCCGTGGGTCTCTGATTGCTGATCGATGGCGGTTGCGCTGACCACGGTAAAATCTCCTTCGATGATGTCCGCGTCGCTTGCGCGCCCTGGAACGTCATTGTTCATGGCGGGCGGCATCGTCTTCGGTTTCGGCAACAGCCAATAGAGTATTGGGGCGACCAAAAGCACCGGCAGAAAAAATACAAGCAATCCGACAGCCAGCAAGACGATGGCTCCAAGCACCAACAGGACGGCCGCAATTGCCGACCAGCCGCGCAGGACAAACTGAGTACGAATTGGGGAATTGGGAAGTTGCGGCATTGCTCAGACTTTGATCCGACGGGTATTGCTCCAGATCACTTGCGCGATCCCTGGCAGCACAAGGATTGCGCCGTGGAGAGTCCGATGACAGTCGCCCACCATGGACCCTCCACTTCGGACCGCCGGATGCCCAATTGCCGCAGACAGCCCCTTATTGCTGCTTGGTGAGCGCCTCGCCCTTGGGTGTCACGAAGGCCGCAATCCCAACGGCCGGTACGGTGCCCCGGTTAATGCCTTCATGAACATGGTTGGGCTCGACGTAGAACGTTTCGCCAGCCTTGTAAGTGATATTCGGCTTGCCTTCGTAATCCAGCGAGAAAGCACCTGAAATCACATGGACAACCAGCGGCCCCGGATGGGTGTGCTTGCCCTCGCGGCCGCCGACCGGAATCGTCACCTCCACCTCAGACAGCGTGTTGCCACCGGGCGCGTCCTGCTGCATCAGCACCTTGCGCACGACGGCAGGTGCATCCGCGCTGATCGCGGGCAGCGTTATAATCACCGATGTGGACGCGAAAGCGAGCACCGCGGCAGCCATTGCAAATTTACGCATTCATTCCTCCCACCCGACATTTCCAGTTCGTCGGTCGATCCATGCTGGCGGAATGGCGCCGCCTGAGTCAACCGGGAAGTGCGTGCGCCGCCTGGGGAAATTCAAACCTCAGCGTGACAAGATCCTGCGACGGGTATGGCCGAGTTAGCGGGCCCCTGTTGCGGATTGACGCAAAGCCCAGAGCGAATTGATTCCGCGCCTCGTCCCTGTTGCCCGCATAGCCGGATGGCGCGATCGCGCTTATTTGGCATATCCCAGCTTCAGCATCACATTCTTCTGGCCGTTCACCGTGCCCTTGTCGAGCCACTCGCGCGAGGCAGCGAACATCAGCAGATGGTTCTTCTCCCACATGGCGTTGTGGGAAGAACATGCCAGGTCCACGAAAACCTTCTCGCCGCCGATGTCGGCGTAGAGATTGCGCACATTCTGCGGGTTCACCTGGCCGTCATTCTGGCCCGAAATCATCAGGGTGGGAATTTTCGTATTCTTCGCCATCTCCTGGGTCCAGCCGGGTCCCGGCGCGGTCACAGGCGCCCGGCGGGCCGGCGGATCCCAGGAAGCGCCCACGGGATCGGAAGCCAGCATCTCCTTCCAGACGGAATCCAAGGTTCCCTTTTCATACTGTCCCGGGCACGGCGCCTGGCCGTTCCACAGTTTCACCAGATCCTCGTGTGTCTGGACGTTGAACGCCGAGCCGCGAGATGGCGCCGCAGCAGCGGGCGGACGCGCCGCGCCATTGTTGTAGGCGGGCGCCAGCAGCACCAGCTTGTTCACCTTGTCGGGATGCTGCGCCGCCCAGCCCGCGGAGCGGGGACCGCCCTGCGACCAGCCGACCAGGTTGAGCTTGCTTGCGTGGCGCAGACCCAGCACATAATCCACCGCCGCGCCGACATCATTCCAGTCCGAAGCCAGGGTCGTGACGCCGCTGGTCATGGTCGCCTTGCAGTCGGCGGCCACCTTGTACTCCGCGCGCTGCACCTCGTTGAGGTTGCATTTGTCGCTCATGGCCGCGGGACGGGCGGAACGGCCATAGCCCTCCATATCCACTGCGAAGACGTCGTATCCGGCATCGGCGAGATAGGCCATCCAGCTGTAATCGGCAAACGGCACGTCGAAGCTGACTTCGGCGGGCGTTCCTGCGCCATGAACGAACAGCACCAGCTTGCTGGGATCAGGCGTGCCCTTGACCCGCTCGCGCAGATAGAGCCGCACGGTCTGCCCCTGCTCCGAAGGCGCGGTGGAGACGACATTGACATGATGGTCGCTGCTGGCGATCCGGTCCTGCGCCACCGCCGAAGAGGCCAGCATCACCAGCCCGGCCGCCATGAATCCCGATACCCGCATGCAGTTCCCCCTTATTGATTTGCTTCAAGGTTAGCACGAGGACGGCCAAACGCCACCTGTTCCAGAGGCCCATCCCGTCCGCGCGCGAGACCAAAGAGCGCAAGGATTTTGCTCCGGCATTCTCGGGGCGAGGCCCCCTCAGTTTAATCGCCTGCCTTTTGGCCATGTCCAGGACCCAGGTAAGCGCCCCGGGGCGCTCAGAGGGCTCTGGGGCTCTGGATGTCCGCTTGTTACCCAATGCGGTCATTACCCCAGAAGGCGTTTGCGGGGGCATCTGAGCCCTGTCAGAATGCAAGCATGCCTTATTAATTTTTACGGGATTACCGTTCCTGAATGTTAGACGGTAATCCTCGCCGCGAGAAAAACCATCGGCTTATATCTGAGTAGAAAAAACATTTAGGCCAGCACCCAAAACCGGCTGAGTGACTGCCGATTATGCCCGAGGGCCAATTGCCAAGCCATTCGACTTTGATGCGGCGATCGCAAAAATCACACTCGCCAATGATAACAAACGGGGCGACCAGGTTTTCAATCTGTGCGGCCATCGCCAGTTGGCGTAATTGGGGGTAACCTCTGCGTATGCCTCTCGCCCCACCCCTTTCAGTCTCAGAGTTTTCCTCCCTCGCGAATATAGGGGCTGGGCCGCTTCTAGGTGTGGTGGTTCCATCAGAACATCTTCTGAAGCTGGTCGCGCTTCGGTATATCGTGGCGAGTAAGGGGGGCTATATCGCGACCACGACCGGACTGTTGCGAATAGCGAACGGTAGCTAGTTTCCTTGCTGCCTGTCCTGCGTTGTTCATTTCCCCCGCCAAAGCCGACGGTCAGGTGGGCAACAAAAAGGGCCGATGACTTGCGCCACCGGCCCCCTCGGAAATGCCTGCGGTTTTGATCCCAGCGGACAAGCCCACGCATATACAGCACACCTAAACCCTACGTTTGCTATGGTCATGGAGTAGGTAGTGATACGTATGCCAGTGTGGGACGAAGCGAAGTGACAGCTTTCGCGACATTTTGTGAATTTGGACAAGGCGATGCGCGTGACTAGGCAACGCAGGCACTTAACCGATTTTTGCCAGCTGCATATTGATCAGCGTGCTCACCTTCTGCCCGGCGTCGGGAACTACGGCGGACGGAAGACTGCCAGAAATACCCTTGAGCGCCTCCTGCATGCCGCTGTGGTTACCAGATTCGAGCGCGCGAAAGGCTGCAAAATAGCGGTCCAGCAGGGCTTGCCGTTGTTCTTTGGATGAGTCCGGCTTCAGAAACGCCTTGTCGTCCAGCTTGACGATTGCGGATTTGAGTTCGCCCCAGCCCAAGTCAATCACCTTGGGATCGACCCGCATCAGGTCGCCCGCGATCTGGGAGAGACCGCCGACCTGTGAGCGGAAATAGTTCTTGTCGAAACCTTGAGGGCCCGCTTCGGTGTCCATCTGGGAATAGGTTTGGGTCCAGCCGCCGGGCCAGTCGCCCGCCAGACCGATGCCGGGAAGCTTGTAGCCGCGCCCTTTGTTCATCGGGCTGCGGACGCGGGCCTGACGGCCGCCATTTACGCCCGGCGCAACCTCGCCTGACTTCACATCCACCCGCACCCAATGATTGTCAGTCGCGGCGCGGGCCACGGTTTCGACCAGCCAGACATTGTTATTGTTGACGTCGATCAGGCTGGTGATGACGCCGCCATCCTCGGGCCGTTCGCTGGAATAGGAATAGCGATTGCCGCCGGGACCGGTCTCGATAGTTTGGCGCCCGCCCATATGCTCCATACCCAGCGTCGCCACCACCGGCTTCAGCTTTTCGGGATGGATGTTGTAATAGTCGAATTGTGGCCAGCTATCCTCGGCGCCCGGCATGAAATGGCGACAGTCGAAATAGAAAGCCAGCGTGCGGGGACGCGATGCGCGCGGGATGCCGTTGAAATAGGACATGACCCCGATCATGCCCAGCCCGCCATTCTCTTCGACCAGCGACATGGCGTCAGTATGGGTGGCGAGCAAAATCTGCTGGTCCTGCGGCGTGCCGTAATCCTTGCCCGGAAGGAAGGCGAGATAGGATTTTCCCGTGGCGCGTTCAAACCTCGCCGTCAGGGTCAGCGTCGCGGCTTTTTCGGCCTTGGCGTCCGCCAGTACTTTGGCACCATTCACGCGATCCAGCGTCAGCGTCGGGCAATTGACATACTTGGTGCCAAGTCCGGCTTTGCCGTCCGGAGTATAGACGCTGCGCTGCGCCAGCCCAAAGGCTGCGCCTGGCGAAAGATCGTAGACAATGATGAGGCCCGCAGCATTGCCCTTGATACCGATTGCTGCAAAGTCGTTAAGCTGACTGAACACCCAGCGGGAATGATAGGCGGTCATCATATTGGTGGGCGGTGGCGTGAAAAGCGGCGGCCACTTGCCGGGCGAGCGCCATTCGTAATCGGTGGGCGTGTAACTGTCGATGAAAGCGTCCGTATATGGCGCCGAAGGATATGGCGCGGTGGCGAAGACCAAAATCCTGCCGGCAATCTGCGCGGGCGGCGGTGGGTTTGCCGGATCGTAAAATAGCAGTTGGGCGCTGATGCCCTCCGGCGGCGTGGAGCCCGATGTCATGCCATAGGACGCGACCAGCGGCACCGGCGTGCCGTCGGTCACTAGTTTCTCGACCGCGATGCCGGAGCTGTAAGTGTGCGTGCGCCGGTCCGGCCAGTCCTCGACAATGTAGCGGTCATAGGGAATATCGACATGATCCAGATCGACCGCACCGAATTCCTGCGCTTTGCCGACCAAAAAATCCGTGTAGCGCTTCCAGCCTGCGCTACCTGCGTAGGTGGGACCACCCAGGGCTTTGAAGGCATTCCATTCCTGCGCCTGGTCGGGCGTGATCAGCAATCGGGGATCGATCTTGAACGATGTGGCGCTGGCAATCTGTTGTGCGCCCGTCCGTCCAATCCCCAGCGCCGTGGCCGCCGTCACGCCGGCCGCGCCCTGCAAGAAGGAACGGCGCGATGATTCGTTCCGGGAATGACTCATTCTCTCCCCACCCATTTTGTTTGGTTCAAACTATAGCAGGAAGAGCGCGCCCCTCTAGCCTACATTCCTCTTACCCCCCGCACACCTCGCAAACTCGGTCTTGTCGGCCACGCTTAGGTCCACCTGTTTCCAATGTGACCTCATTGCGATTTAACATTGAACTAAAGGGTCTTGCGGATCACCGCCGCGAAGAAACCATTGTGCCATTCGCTGTGCATGCCTGCTCCGCCTGGAACGATTTGCCCCGGGTCCCCCTCGTCCTGTTGTGATGATCTGAGATCTATCGAATATTCGATTTCAGCGCCCAGGTCCTTCAATGCTCGCAAGGTCCCGTTTCGGACATGGATCCAGTTCCAATCATCGACAATGACAATCGCCCGATCGGCGAGCGCAGGAAATGGGCTCTTGATGCCATCATATTGGTCCTGCTCTGCATGCGGCCCATCATAGAACATCACGTTAAACGGCCCCAGCGCTTGATAGGGAACCAGGCGGAAATCATTTTCAATCAGGCTCAAGGCGCAGGTTCTCGGCTTGTGAACCGCAAGGGCCCGGTAGAGGTTCTTGATGACCTCATCGTTTTCCTCAGCCCCCCCCAGGACCAGTCATCGACGCCGACAGCCTTCAGTGTATTGCCCTCGATTGCCGCACACAGGGTGGCCCCGCTAAAGACGCCAATTTCCAGATAGCGTGGATCGTCAATCGCACGAATGAGATTATTGAGAAATAGCCGAAACTTGCGCCCGCAGAACCCCCCCACCGAATAGATGCCTGCGTTCATCGGCCCTTGATTTTCCATCGCGGCATCCAGGGATGTACGACAGGCCATTGCGAACCGGGAGCTTTCAACGTTTCCGCTGGTCGTGATCCAAGGCCAAGTCATTAAGTTCTCCCCGTCTGGTTCGCGACCCTGCATATCCGGGGCCTGATTGCTTCCCAATAACGCCCTGCCGACTTCAGGCAAATCCCCGCCCAAACGCAGAAGCGCCGAATTCGAGGTGCGGCGCAAGGCAATGTCGCAAAATCCCCGAGGGTGCAGGGACATATAAACGACCTCCAGGCTTTGCTCATTCACGAACTGGCATACCGCAGGCATCACACCGTATGGAATGCCTTGAACCGGATCCCATGCGGTGAAGTCATGGACCACCAGAATTCCATCCGGATTGAGCCTTTCCAGGCAATAGGCCAGCTCCCGGCGGATAGCGGCATAATTCTTCGATTTGTTGAGATAAATGATGTCGAAGGTCGAAGGGGGGTGCACTGTGAAAACGAAATCCGGATCCCCTTCGTGAAAGAAGACACCTTCGTAGGATTTGAGAATATCGATGTTCTCGGGCTTTACATATTTGAAATCCCAATTGTAGGAATGAAACTCGCGGGGCTGGTTAAGCTCCAATATTTTTGCGGAAAAATCCCCCGAGTAGATGCCGATCTCCGCGAATACTTTCCCCTTGGGAAGTGCCGCGAGCATTTCAATTCTGTCGGCGAAGGTTCTGCACGCCGGCATCAACTCACTCCGGATGCCCACTGCCTGACCGTCGGAGATGCCTTCAAAGGCGGAACCGTGCTTGGCATTCCAGTCGCCCAGCTTTTCGCGTAGCGCATCCAGAAGCGCAGACAATGCCGCCTTTTCCTCCGTCATGATTGGTATTTCAGACATCGGGCTCTCCATTATCCAGTCGAGCAGTGTTCAAGGCGCCGAATTGGCAGCGTGCTGCGGTTGATTTTCTTCCGCCAGGCGAATGATGGCTTGAAAAATGCGGAAGTAAACCAACCGGTCAAAGTGGTTCACCGTTTCCGCGTCATTCTCCGACACAAAGCATGTGCGGACGTCAAGTATGCTGGTGTTGACATGCTCCCGCGCAACTTCCGCCGTCCATTGATTGAGAGACGTGTGGGCGGGATATCGGTAGATCAGGCCGTTTCCCGGATTCAGCCATGCCTCATTGGCTGCGAGCAAAATGATTTTTGCGTGGGGCGCGATATTGGAGAGAATGCGGCGCAAATTGTCCTTGTATAAATCCTCGGAAATCAGTCCTTCATATTCATATTCATCCCTGAGAACCCGCAGCGCCGTGGAAAATGGATGGTCCGGTCCGAAACCGTCCGCGCTCAGATCGCCGGTCAGGATCATGGCATTTTCTTCCGGCTTCACGGGAAGGTGATAGGGCGCCACGAATGGAATGCGAAAGCCAAGTTTCTTGTGCCGATAAACACCCACCTCGGAATCCGTCCAGAAATCCAGTATGACGATCGGGCTGTCCACGTCCCGATCAAAAAGCCTGGTCCCAAAATCCGCTCTGGCGTAGCCCAAAGGCTCGACGGCGGCGATGAATTCGTCCGTTATGCCGTCCAGCGCCTGCGTGAGAAAAAGTGAATGGTCCAGCCGGATGGGAATGCCATGCCGCGCGGTTGTTACTTCCGCAATGACAGACGGCGAAAGCGCGTAAAAATAGTGCGCAATGCTCAGGGCGTTGCAGCCACCGTGGATTATAACGCGCGGGAACTGGCTGGCGCTCGCCGATGCGGACGCTGGCGCGCCGCCCAAATCCGCATTCCCGAGCGAAATCCAGTCCAGCGGCCGTGTGTCGTCACGGGGGTCGCTCAGCACCTCCCCCACCACCGGCAGCCAGGGTTTGCCGATATTCTGGTAGACCCATGCCTCGATGCCCATGCCCAGCGTGCGGCATGAGAAGCAGAAATGAAGCAGGTCGCTGTGGTTTTCAACCGTTCTGGCGGCGTAAAAGCCGACATAGCCCAGAAGATGGCTGGCGGCGAGGTCGTTGCCGTCAAATTCCTCTTCATAGGGGCATTGCTGCTCGCCGATATAGACCGCGCTGCGAACTGCGGCCACGCGTACCAGATCCTCGAATGTTCTAGCCAAGGTAACGCCGATCTCATCCGCCGCCGCATCTGGCGAATACGTGTCATAAAGCGGTTTCAGCGGCGCGCGACGGAAGACCCACAAATGCGGCGCCTCAATGCCGCTGACGGTGGTGCCATGCGTCAGTCCCAAAACCTCATTGAATTTACGGCCTACATCGGTATTGGGCCGGGTATAGAGACTGATGCCGGCATACAGAGGCGAGGCCATCTCCTTCATGAAAAGCGCCACGCCCGCGGCCAAGGGGCC
Source organism: uncultured Alphaproteobacteria bacterium (assembly GCA_903857685.1). Lineage (GTDB taxonomy): Bacteria > Pseudomonadota > Alphaproteobacteria > Micropepsales > Micropepsaceae > Rhizomicrobium. The sequence continues at coordinate 30,418 of CAIOFO010000110.1, read as the reverse complement.
GGGGGCAAAAACCCCCCAGATATAGATACCAGCGGGGCGCTCCCCCGGCCGAGTCAAGTACCGGGCGTCGGGACTGCGCGTGTTCAACGCGTCCAGAGCCAGCAGCTGCAGCCCCAGGGCAGTGAGCGGCAGGATCGCGATAAAGCCTTCCCCCCGAGGGCCGTCCGTACTAAACTTTGCCTTGCGTGCAACTGCATACATGCAGTCAGGGTTGTAGCGCAAAATGCGCTGGACATCGGCTGTCGCGGCAAGGCCGGGAATACTAAGACGCGCTTTTGCCATCAGATTTTCGACGACGTGTTCGGTCGGACGAAACAGCACCAGATGTTTGGCGACCCGGCTGGCGTCCAGTTCGTCTAATTTGTGTTTACCATGCCGTTCGGTAGTAGGCTCCTCGCCTTGTACCGCCTTCATTGCTGCAGTTGTCATAGCGTCCCACCGGATTTTTTAACTTATGAAAAACCATACGGACTCCACGCGGACAGATATGCAGGTTTCCGATGAACGGGGTGTTCTCTACGGGGAACAGGCCCTGCAAACCGCCCGAAGGGGCGCGCCGGACTGGGAATCTATCCACATCTCTCTGGAGGTTATCCGCAAGGGAAGCTTCCGGGCTGCCGCGGAGTATCTGGGAACCTCGATCAACGTGCTGCGCCGGCGGGTGGACGAACTGGAGCGCAACCTGGGCGTAAAGCTGCTGACCCGCCATGTGGATGGTGTTCGCGTCACATCGGAAGGCGAGAAGATCTTCGAGGTAGCCAAGAAGATGGAGGTCGCCTCTTATGAACTCATCAAGGCGGGCGAACAGACCAATATCCATTTGTCCGGAGAAGTCCGGCTGGCAGTGACCGAAGGCCTGGGCACCTTCTGGATCGCGCCCTGCTTGGTGGAATTCCAGCGCGCCAATCCAAAGCTGCTGGTGGATGTGCACTGCGCCATGAAGTCGGCCGATGTGCTGCGGCTGGAGGCGGATGTCGCCATCCAGATCACACGGCCCACCGCCCCCGACCTGCGCATGGTCAAGCTGGGACGGCTGCATTTCATGTGTTTTGCCTCGCCCAATTACATTGAAACTTTTGGCCGGCCGGAAAATGCCGCCGATCTTGTCAACCACCGCATCCTGGTGCAGTCGGACGACAATGTGCAGTGGCGTGAGGTCTATGACCGGCTTTTCCCCGGCATTCCAGCCAGCAACCTAGTGGCGCTGCGCACCAATGTCAGCAGCGCCCATTACTGGTCGATCGCCAAAGGCGGCGGCATCGGCGTCCTGCCCACCTATGCGCAATGGATCGGGTCTCCGCTGGTGCCGCTGGACCTGGGCGTGAATGAGCATGTGGACATCTGGATGGCCTATCATCCCGACGCCAAGAATATCCCCCGGGTGGCGCGGCTGATCGAATGGGTGATCCAGTCTTTCTCACCCGAAAAATTCCCTTGGTTCCGGGACGAATTCATCCACCCGTTGAAGCTGATGGAACATTCCCACAAGAATGCCCAGGAGACCCTATTGTCGGTCTTTAACAGTCGGCGAAGCTGATCTGGTTTTCGCGGCCGGACTGACCCTTCCTGTCCTATTAAGAATTTGTTTACCCGACGAATTCTATACCCGTTTACCGGGCGTTGACCCGCTGTGTTCGAAAGTGGGGCATGAATGTCATTGCCGTCGCCAAAGAATTCAACCAGCGCGCCCGGCGCGAGAACTGGCATCAGGCTTGCGACCCAACGCTTGCCTTCAGCGATTCCTATTATTCGAATTTTCTCGGCATCTGGCAGACCAAGGCCGAAGGCTACAAGATGCCGGCGCGGTCGCAAATGACCGCTCGCGACCTGAAGGACTATCTACGTCATATCGTTTTAGCGCAGCGCGAAGAGGGTGATCCGCCGCGCTATCGCTGGCGGTTGATCGGCACCAGCGTGACCGAGATCGTGGGCCATAATACCGGCAAACTGTTCGAAGACAGCGTTCCCTCTGAACATTTGCAGCGCTGGAATGACACCTGCGGCATGATCCTGGAGAGCGAACAGCCCTGGCGATTCCTGGGTCAGGTCCATATTCGCGGGAGGGAATATCTGAAGGCTGAACATCTGTATCTGCCCCTCTCGGATGAAAATGGCGTCCCTAGTTTCGTGATGGGCCTTTTGCGCTACATCCCCCGGTACCAGGACAATGACGCCTTCTCGGAAGACGAGATTTTCTCGCTTCCCGGCGGACTGCTCTAGACTTCGCCACACCTCCAAAATCTGCCGCCGTCGCCGGACATTGTCTCCCGGCGGTCTGGCTCGGTGCGCGCAAAATTCCCAATTTGCCGAAAATGCGGGCGTTCCATTATCGGAACAGCCATTTCCATGCGGGGAACATACAGTTTCATACAAATCCAATAGCCTTGTCCCTACAAAATAACAGAAGCGGGAAAGTGTCTTCCCGCCATTGAATCGGGGAAAATTGATGAGGCAGAGCGAGTACCTATCGCCGCCTTCGCGCATGGGTGCCGGCAATCCGAGCGCAATCATGAACGAGCCAGACGCCCGTACCGTCACCGGTCACGTCAAATGGTTCGACAGCGCCAAGGGCTATGGTTTCGTGAAACCGTTGGACGGCGATGCCGACATTTTATTGCACCAAAGCTGCGTACGGCATTCCGGCTTCAAGACCATCCGGGAAGGCGCAACGGTTGTGTGCGAAGCCGTGCCTGGCCCACGCGGGCTACAGGCGACAAAAGTCATCTCCCTGGACAATTCCTCCGCTCAGGCCCTGCCAGCCGTCACCGGGCGGCATAACCGCTGTACCGCCGAAGCGCGCGGTCCGGCCTTCGTGGCGGTCGTCAAATGGTTCAATCGCGCCAAGGGTTATGGCTTTGCCTCACGTGGAACCGGCACCCCGGACATCTTTGTTCACATGGAGACGCTGCGGCGCTGCGGCATCGCGGAGCTGCGGGAAGGTCAGAACGTCTCGGTGAGATTGGGCGATGGGACCAAGGGCGATATCGCCGCTGATGTTTCGCTCATTATGGAATAGCGGACGGGAGCGGGCCGGCTGATTCGCGTCAGACTGCGCTCAGGCAGGACGAAATTCCTTTGCCCCCTTGGCTGGCGGCCAATTCTGCGAGTTGAAAAAGCCCGCCAAAGCAGGCTCTTTTCGGGGGGTTACGAAAAATTCATGCAGAGGGCCGAGGCGCTGGACGAGGCCTTGGGCATACTCGCGCCATCAACAATAGGGAGGCGTTTGTGTCTAACAAGAAAATTGACGATGCGTTGAATGCACTTACCCATATCGACCAGAACCGGCGTGGATTTTTCAAGACCCTCGTGATCGGTTCGGCGGTTGCCGTTGCGGTTCCGATGATGACCTCCGTGGCGGTCGCCCAGGAAGCGGGCGGCGACATGGGTGACGGCAAGGGTAAAGGCAAAGGCAAGGGCAAGGGTAAAGGTAAAGGCAAGGGCGACGCCGGCGGCGGAATGTAATTGTCACTTTGGGCTTAGACCCCAAAGCAATCATAGTCATCTGAACAGGCGGTCGTGCCATTATTGCGCGGCCGCCTGTTTTTATCTCAGCCGCCATGACCAACCCCAGACTGAACCCCAATATCCTGCTGTCGCCGGTCGAGACCGGCTACATCGCCTATGATACGGCGCAGGACCGGCTGCATGAACTCAACCCGGTGGCGGCCCTGATTGCCGAATTGTGCAATGGCGAGCGCACTATCGCGGCGGTGCGCGCGATTGCTCAGCCCTTCGTGCCCGAAGACAGCATCGGGGAAATCGACAAATGGATTGAAGGTGCCATCGCCGCCGGGCTGTTGGTCCAGGACGATGGCGTAAGTGGTGAAGGCAAAGTGATGGGTGCCGCCGATTTGTCCAGCCTGGCTTCGCATTTGCGCGACTATGGCAAGATCCAGACAGCCTATCTGTGCGCCCGGCGGGCGACCGAATTGACGCCGGACGACGCGGAGGCCTGGTGCGCCATGGCCGAGCTGGCCCATATCGTGGGGCAGCGGGCCCAGGCCCGCGCGGGCTATGAAAAGTATCTCCAGAGCAACCCGCAGGACGCCGAAGTCCGGCACATCCTGACCGCCTTGCGCGACGAAGCGCCCCCTGCCCGCGTTCCCGATGCCTGCATCCAGCAGCTCTACAAGAAGTTTTCCGCTTTCTATGAAAGCAACATGGTGGACACGCTGGACTATCAGGCGCCCGAACGGCTGGGCGAACTGATCCAGGCGGTGATGGGGGACCAGGGCGGCCTCGAGGTGCTGGACCTGGGATGCGGCACGGGCCTGTCGGGCCTGCGGCTGAGGCCGCGGGCGGCCCAGCTTACGGGCGTGGATCTTTCGCCGGAGATGGTTGAGCACGCTCGTGCCCGCGCCATATACGATCACCTGGAAGTTGCGGAGATCACGGGTTGGCTGGCGGATTGCCAGAAGCGTTATGACCTGATCGTTGCCTGCGACACGCTGATTTATTTCGGCGATCTGGCGCCGGTGCTCCGTGCCGCCAGGAGCCGGCTGAAGGAAAATGGCGTGCTGGCCTTTTCCGTCGAACGCGGCGGGGTACATCCCTATCAACTGACGGATTCCGGCCGTTATGCCCACCACAAGGACCATATCGCCGACCTGGCGGCCGGCGCGGACATGCGATTGCTGCGGCTGGATGAGGGATATCTGCGGATGGAATACGGCAATGAGGTGACGGGGCTGTTCGCGGCGATGCGAAAGGAACCGGACTGAAGCTGCCGGAAATTACTTGCTGCCGCGCCTGGCGCTTTTTTGCTCGTCCGCCAGCACGCGCTTCTTGATGGCGATGCGGGACGCTTCACGGTCCGCTGCCTCTTTGGCGAGGCGCAGGGCGCGCAGCTTGATGGTCTTGACGTCAGAGGCGGCGCGTTCTTCCGCCAGCCCATTCTTGACCAGGGCGGTGCGCTTTTCCCAGGCCACGAAATACGTGTCCGCGGCTCTGCGGGCGGACTTCTTGTCTTCGGGAGAGCGGGGCGCAATCTCCGTCATGGGATTTCCTTGAAATAACGGGCGGCCGCCGGAATCGGCAGCCGCCCATATTGCAGATTAAACCGACTGCAGATTGGCAGCCTTCGAGCCCTTGGCATCCGGCTGGATGTCGAAGGAAACCTTCTGGCCTTCCGCAAGCGTACGCATGCCCGCCGCTTCGAGAGCCGAGGCATGGACGAACACGTCCTTGCCGCCGCCGTCCGGCGAGATGAAACCAAAGCCCTTGCTGGAATTGAAAAACTTCACGGTACCGATCGTCATTGTATTTTCCTTAGTCGTAATGTTCCGCTGTGCGATATGCACAGACGGTCGTGGAAACGAGAACATCGGGGCCTAAGGAAGTTTTTCGGTTCGTCCGGCGCGCTGGAAGCGGGTCAGAAAGACAGAAGCGCTTCGCCTGACTAAGACGCAAGAACCACGCAAGACCTTATGTAGGCTCAAAACCCCGATTTTACAAGCTGCGGGGGGAAAACCAGGCAATATCTGCCTATTTAAGATGCCCGAACGGCGGGTAGCCGCGCAAATTCATCATCTTAGCGGGCAAGGGGCATGACCCGGCACACACCTTTATAAGCGTCAAATACAGTGCCCTGGGGACAGGACTGTTTGACGGCAGACGGTGCGGCAACGCGCGGGGCCGTGGCGCCCCGCTGGTGAACCAGGCACCGCGGCCCGGTGCATGGCGGCAGCGACAAGCTGGGAGTGGCAATCTGGCTGAACGCGCACGGCGCTGTCAGCGCCGAGGCAATAGCGGCAATGGCCAGGACACGCCCCGAAAGACGCAAGCCGCTGCAGCCCCGCCTCAAGCTAGTCGTCGCACTGGCTGCCAAATTCGTTGAAAGCCTCGATCGCGTTTCCGGTCAGGGCCGCAACTTTTTTCTCGTTGTTCGCGCTGGCAGCGATGCGATGGTCTTCGATGGTGACCAGCGCCACATCCATCGGCTTTTTGACCTTGCCGGCCTCGGCCGTGCGGGCGACGACATAATCACTGATGCATTTCTGGTAGGCGGCGGACTGAAGGTCATAGCGTTTCTCAGCCGCCATGCTGGCTACGATCTGTTCGCGGGTGGCCGTGGCGCCGTTCAGCTGCGCGGGCATGGCGGGCGCCCAGCAATTGTCATGCGCGAAGCTGGCGCCGACCCAGGCGGGATCGGGACGGGTATCCACCACAACCTGGCTAGCGCTGCAGGTGGGAACAAAAGTGTTTGCGCTGGCCGCCTGGGCAGCGGGTGCGGATTTGGCTGCCGGCGAGGCGATCGCAACATGCAGGATTTCGGGCGAGGCGATCACCAGAACAAAGGCAGCGCCCAGTCCGATTTTCTTCACCACTTGACGCATAGTTTCGTGATTGAACATGTCCATTCAAATCCCGTATTCGCCGTATTCGCGGCCCATTCAAATGATAAGGCGCTGCCCCATGGCAGGCAAGCGGCCAGCCGCACTGTGCAACCGCAGCAAAAGCCCAAGCCTTCAATTCACACTGAAAACATGGGATAGGGAGGCCGAAATTCAAGACCGGAACCATGCGATGCGAACGGGAAGTTGCAGACTGTTTCACGGCGCCGCCACCGCCGCTTTTCTCCTGGCGGCTCTTTCGGGCGCCAGCGCCGCCGATTCCGGCCCTGCCGGCGTCAGTGTGCGGGACGGCTGGATGCGGGCGCTGCCCTCCTCCGTGCCCTCTGGCGGCTATTTCACCCTGCAGAACAAGGGCGGCAAGGCGGTGATTCTCACCGGAGCCAATAGCCCGGCTTGCGGCATGCTGATGCTGCACAAGTCCGAGGACAAGGGCGGCATGAGCTCGATGATGGATATGGCGGAGGTGTCCGTTCCCGCCGGCGGCAGCGTCAGCTTCACGCCAGGCGGCTATCACCTGATGTGCATGGACACCACGCCGGCCCTGAAGCCGGGCGCCACCGTGCCGGTGACGCTGCAATTCAAGAGCGGGGAAAAACTGACCGTGCCATTCGCGGTGCGCAACGCCGCCGGAAAGTAGCGGCGGGCGCCAGACGGGTGCCAAAGACCCGCGCAAGAAAAAGGGGGGAGAGACGAAACCGTCTCTCCCCCCGATATTTTTAGTCGGTCCTTGACCCTTTAGGGCTTCGGCGAGCCGATGACGCTGTTGCCGGTGAAGCCCATTTTCAGCACTGCGCTGAGCGGCTTGAGGCCCTTATAGACCCACTTCTGCACGCGCTTACCTTCATAGGTTTCGGTCGTGAAGATATTGCCCTTCGAGTCGGTGACGATGGAGTGCACCGCATAGAACTGGCCAGGCTGACGGCCACCGCCGCCGAACCAGTACAATTCCTTCATCGAAGCGCGATCCCAGACGTGGATCTTCTCGTTGGTGCCGTCGGAGATGTACATGAACTTCTGAGCCGGATCCTTGGAGAAGGCGATTTCCCAGGCCGAGCCGTCGCCCTTGCTGTCTATTTCCATCGGATATTGCTGGATATAGGTGCCGTCGAACTTGAACACCTGGATGCGGTTATTGGTGCGATCGCAGACATAGAGCAGGCCGTCATGCGAAGGCTCGGCGCAGTGCACCGGGTTGCCGAACTGCGGCGAATCCACGTTGTAGTGCGGGATCGGATCATCGCTCGGCGGCTTGCCATAGGCGCCCCAGACGCGGATGTTTTTCATCGTCTTGGGATCCCATTCCGAGACGCGATGGTTGCCGTAACCATCGGCCGCGACCAGGGTGCCATCCGGCAGGAAGCGGATCTGGGCCACGCCGCGCACGTTGTTGGTGTCGAGGCTGCCCTTGGAGCCGTTGGCGGTACCGATTTCGCCCAGGAACTGACCGTCCTGGGAGAATTTCAGGATGAAGCTGTCGTGATAACGGCCAGCCTCACCGCCGCCTTCGGCACCGACCGTACTGCCAGGAGCAGCGGGACGGCGCGGCGCGAACTGCTCGGCACTACCGGCCGGCGGGCCGGGCTGGGCGGCGCCATTGGCGCCGAGCCAGACATTGCCTTCTTTGTCGACGGTGACGCCGTGGTTGGACGAGGGCCAGTCATGGCCGGCGACCGCGCCGAAGTGATGCTCGAGATTGCCCTTCTCGTCGAATTCCAGAACGTCCGGAGCCGCCGTGCAGCAATCCGATTCATGACGCGTGAGGTAGGATTCCTTCTGGTTCAACGTGCCGGGACGATGAATGATCCAGATATTGTCGTGCGGATCGGCCGCCAGGCCGATCGTCGAGCCGATCACCCAGCCATTGGGCAGCGGCTTGGGCCACATGCCGTCGGCCTCGAACAGCGGCACCATCGTGGCGCCGGGCGCCTGGGCGCTGGCGCTGCCGATGATGTTTTGATGGAACGCGGCCTGACCACCGGCCAACAGGGCCAGCACGCCGGCCACGCTGGCACCCAGCATGAATTTCCGTGAACGCATGAGATTTCGCATAAATTCCTCCCCTTGATTGCGAGGGCGTTATGGAAACCCTCCCTTTTGTGGGGCGAAGGCTTACACGAGAAAATGCCGGGCGCAAACTGGCAAAATTGGCCGGAAGGCCGGTCCGGATCGTGCCGCAACCATTGCATATTATTTTCGCAAATCCGGTCAATTCACTTCGCATCTGCACACAGAAATGCCCGGCGCGATGCCATGACAAGCTATCATTGATCGCAAAGGATCGGCATGCAGGGCACGGCGTCCCGGCTTTACGCAATGCAAACATTGCGAAATTCAGCGGCGGCAGCGGCCTGGGATTGCGTTGCTGCGATGCAGCGGCGACTGCCGGAATTGCACTAGCGGCGATCGATCCCCGGCAGGGTGACGCGATAAACCAGCACCAGAGTGTCCACATTGGCGCCGGAGGCGTCCTTGTAGGGCTTGCCTGCCATCATCCCGTCCTGGGTGATGAAGTCATTGTCGCTGCCGATAAACAGGAAATAATCGCCTGGCGCCTTGGCGTCCCGGGCTGGCGCCAGCGCCATGCTTTCCCATTTCTCGTAAAGATCATTGGCGTCGTTGGGCGCGCCATTGTGCAGGCCGAAACGCGCCAGCTGGGCATTGTCGTTGATGTCGAGAAAGGGCGTCAGCCGCGCCGGCTTGATCCCGGGCCTGAGCACGCCGCCCGGCGCGATGCTGTCGCCGGCGCCGTCGAATTTGCCCGAAATGTCCGTGGCGCCATCGGTGTCGATGACATTGACGATGCGATAGGCGGAGGCATCGCGCTTGGCGGTGAAGCCGCCACCGCTGTCGCGGCAGAGCAGCAGCATCTGGTGGCCGCTCAGCGCCAGCATCTCGCTCTGCGCCGCGACGCCGGACCTTGCGCCGTCACTGTAGAGCGGCAGCTGCACCACATATTCGTGGATCAGCTTCGGGGCGCGGCCGATGTCATATTCCAGCAGCCGCACATTGCGGCGGCTGGCCCGCGGATCAGCGGCATCCAGGTCCTGCACCAGGGCGCTCTGGGTGATGGCGAAGAGATGGCCGCTGCCCGGCGCGATGCTCATGCCTTCCAGGCCCTGGTTGTTCTGGCGTCCGGATTGCGGCTCGCCCTTCACCGTTTCGCCCGCCGAAAAATTTGCCGCGTCGTTGCGTCTGGGAATCATCGCTTCGGGCGGCCGAATGGCGGCGAGCATCTTTCCGCCGGCATCGAAATGATAAATGTAAGGCCCGTATTCCTCGCTTACCCAGATCGTGCCGTCGGCGGCCAAGGCCACCGCTTCGCTGTCCATGCTGACATGACCGTTGACGGCGCGCGGCAGTGGCGGAAAGCCGTTTGCGGCTTGAGTGGCGTCCCCCGGATCCAAACCGGTGGTCGCGGTGCCGGCGGCATCGGTCAGCGGCAGCGTCTTGCGATAGGTGAGGGTGAGCGCCGGCGTCAGCGCGACATCGAAATATTGCAGCCGCGCCTGGTAATCGGTGGTGCCTTGCGTGTTCCAGCCGCGATCCGGCAGCATCGCCAGCCCGCCGGTAAATTGATCGCCTTGCCTGCGCCAGCTGCCGGGCACCAGCGCCATGCCGGAGCCGAAGCCGCCCAGCGTCTCGCCCTGGCTGTCGCGGGCGTTGGATGGCACCCGCGCCACGCCCTCAAGCCCCTTGACGGAGAAAGTCTGCGCTTGGACCGGTAATGCCGCCAGAAAGGCGGCGGTAAGAGCAAGGGCGCGCGCCGACCTAGGGAGCAAGATGGGCGGCCTGCAATTCCGTTTTCGCCGCCGCCATGTCGCTCTGGAATTGCGGAATCTGCATCAGGCGGATCGCCATGATAGTGCCGAATTGCTGGCCGGCGATGATATCGCTGCGGAAATGAAAGCCGCAGACCAGCCGGTTTTCCGCAAACAGTTCCGAGCGCCCCAAAATCGCCTGGGCATGGGAGGGCATCAGGGTTGCCAGCACCACACCCATGCCATAGCCGACGGTGGCATGGCCGCTGGGATAGGATGCCATGTCCTGGCTGGGCTTGTGCGGCGCGCAGGTCTGGATGGAGGCATCCACCACCCAGGGACGCTTGCGGTGAAATTCCGTCTTGGCGATGTCGGAGAAGGGCCCTTCGCTGCCCGTTACCTCATTGATGAGCTTGGCGGTGGCAGGCAGCTTGGAGAGGTCCCAGGCCGGGCCGAGCACAACGGCGAAGATGGTGCCGTTTTCATTGTCACTGTCGGAAGCTGCGGCGGCGCGCTGGGCCGGAGTCGCTTCGGCCATGAGCTTCTTGGTCTCGGCCAGTTCGGCCAGCGCGCGGGGCGAGCCCTCCTCCGGCGGCGGCGGCAGGAAATGCGCCGGATCGAACATTTCCGACGGCTTGAGGAAGCCGGGATCGGCGGCGAACGCCGACACGCTGAACAACGTCGCAAGTCCGGCAACGACAATACGTCTCATGACTTTATCCTGCTTAGAATGACGCCTTCAGCGTAACCTGGTAATTGCGCGAGGGCTGGAAAGAATAGGTATCCTGGCTGCCCCAGCGATTGCCGACGTCATAGACGTTCGAGCCACCGATCGGCGACTTGTCCACGATGCCGACCGCCGCCACGGATTGCGTATTCAGCACGTTATAGATGCCCATGCTGATTTCCATGCCGGCCGGGAGCGCGATGCTGCCCTTGAAGTCCATGTTGTTATAGGCGCCCAGCTTGTAGAAGCGAGTGTCGGCATTGTCGGAATATTGCTGCCCCACCACCTTGTCGATCAGCGACAATTTGAAGTCGCCCGCCTTATAGGTGAGACCGCCCGCCCCGGTCCACATCGGCACATTCTTGAGCCAGAGGCCGTTCGACTTGCCGGAGATTATCGAGGCGTTGAGGAACACCGCCAGTCCGTCCAGATCGCCGTCAAAGGCATAGGTGCCTTCGCCTTCCACGCCTCTGTAGGTCGCGGTGCCGGTATTGATGGCGCAGGTGAAGCCCGAGGGCCCGAAGATCGGTGCCAGGTTGCAGGCCTGGAAACTGATATTGTTGTTGACGCCGATATAGTAGAGATCGCCGTCAAAGGTGAAATTGTCGGCGTAATAGACCGTTCCCACTTGGTAGTTGGTGCTGGTCTGCGCCTTGGGGAAGGTCAGGGACGGCACCGCCTGTTCAAAAGAGCTGATATCGGGGACGTAGATGCCCTGGGCATATTGGGCATAGACGCTCCAGTTCGGGATGATCTTGTAGTTGGCCGTTAGGAACGGCAGGTCGCGGGTGGTGGTGAAGGACTGCACGACCGAAACGACCGGAACGGTCTTCTGCTCCAGCGGCGCGTTCACGTTATGGGTCCAGTTCACATACTTGAAGCCCGGCGTGAGCGTCAGCCCGTCCAGCGGATGCAGCTCCAGCTCGACATAGGGCTGGTACTGGTCCCAGCTGGAATGTTCATAATATTCGTAAAAGCCGCCCATGAATGCGGCGGACTTCTTGGTGGCGAGCAGCCGCGAGTCGGCGAATGTGTTGTCGTGCCAGGGATTGCAGCTCGCGATCTGACATTTGGTGGCGTCATAATCCTGACGAAGGCGCTGCGAGGCGGAATCTTCCCACCACACGCCGGCGCGCAACTGACCGGTCAGCCAGCCGAAATCGAAATCCTTGGCGGCGCGGAAAATGTCGCCCCACATGCGATAGGCATTCTGCTTGGTGTAGCCGGGCACGTCGGTCTTGAAGGCGACGCCGTTGACGATGGAACCATTGCCCTCGGTGATGCCGGCGGTGATATCGGCGCCGGTTTGCGCCACCGAGGTGGTGCTGAGGGTCTTGTTCACATAGGCATAGGTGTAGGCGATGTTGTCGATGGACAGGCCGTCGCCCACATCGCCCTGCAGGCGCAGATAATCCATGTCGGTCTTCTTGTGGACATGGTTGTAAGGCGCGTAGGTGCCCGCAGCGGGATTGTAGGACTGCATCGAAAAACGCCTGCCGAACATGTTGACCTGCGCTGCCGTCTCGCCGGCATTGTCTTCCAGATTCTGGAACAGGCCGTTGTAATTGGCGAAGGCGGTGACGGTCCAGTCGGGGTTGATCTGGACCGAGGTCTTCAGCAGCAGGTTCTGATGCGACGTGGACTGGAGAGACAGGAAGCCGGCGGAGTTGGTGTCCTGGAAATTGATCAGGCTGCGCATATTATGGCCGCCGAGATCCATGTCGCCGGTCTGGTAATTGGCATTGAAATCGGTGGTGCCGAAGCTGCCGCCCGTGGCCCCGAGCCTGGCGTGGCTGTCCTGGGTGAGGAGTTCGGAAAACATGTTGATCGAACCGCCATAGGTCGAGGGACCCATATTACCGGCGTTGCCCGGACCGCGGTCCACGTCGATGCTTCCGATGGTGGTGCCGGGAAAATAGGATTCGGAATGGTGCGACGGGCCGTTGCTGTCTCCGAAGGGAATGCCGTCATAGTTGATGCCGAAATTGCCGTCCGGGATGCCGCGCAGCGTGTTCTTGACGCCGCCGTCCGACAGGCCGGGGCCGTTGAGGGACATGCCGGTCATGCTGGGGGCGATGGCCAAGATGGTGGTGTAGTCCGCCGTGCTGGCGACCGAGTCCTGAACGTAAGATTGGTTGATGATGGTCTGGGGTTCGGTGGTCTCCAGCCGCGCCTTGGCGGGGGCGGTATCGGCATTGAACGCCGTGCCGGTCACCACCACGGTTTCCAGATCGGCGCCGAAGGCGTCATTGGCGGCCACCTGTTGGGCCGCGGCCGGCGCGGCAAGCACGAAAAGGCCAGATACAAGGATGGCGGCCGAACCCAGGAGCCGGTTGCGATTGATCGACGACATAATATTTCCCCTTGAAATGACTTCCCGTGAGGCAAAGCAGACGCGCCGGCGGAATCGCGTTTTTGCGAAACCGTGCGATGCGGATCGGCTGGAATGGCCCCGTTCGGAAGCGTGATGACACAGGGTTTTGACGACCGGGTGACAGCTATTTGACGATCAGGTGACGGTCGGTATACGAAAAATCAATTTTCGCGGCGGCTGGCCGGGCGCATTGCCAAGCCCCATCGCCGGGGAGAAAATCGCTCGGCAAGGGGTGCGATGAAAATCCTGCTGATAGAAGACGATAGCGAGACTTCCGGGCATGTCAGCCATGCCCTGACGGCGGCGGGCCATGACGTGGAACGCGCCGCGGATGGCCGCCTTGCCCTGTCGCGGGCGCTGTCGGGCGAATATGCCGCGCTTATTATGGACCGCATGTTGCCGGGGCTGGATGGCCTGAGTGTGACAAAACAATTACGGGCCCAGGGCAATGAGACGCCGATTCTTCTGATCACCACCATGACCGGCATTGACGACCGGGTTGAGGGGCTGGAAGGCGGCGCCGACGATTACCTGGTCAAGCCATTTGCCTTTGCCGAACTTCTGGCCCGGGTGCATGCGATGGTGCGCCGGGCCGATATCAGCGAACGCGCTGCGGTCACCCGCCTGGTCATTGCCGACCTGCAGATGGACCTGATTGCCCGCACCGTCCACCGCGGCGGCGAGGCCATCGATCTGCAGGCCCAGGAATTCCGGCTGCTGGAATATCTGGTTCGCAACACCGGGCGCGCTGTCACCCGCTCCATGCTGCTGGAACATGTGTGGAAACTGAATTTCGATCCCCGCACCAATATCGTGGAGACCCATGTCAGCCGCCTGCGGTCCAAGCTGGCGCGGGGCCATGCCCCGGAATTGATCCACACCATCCGGGGCACAGGCTATATTTTCCGTGCGGATTAGGCTGCTGCACACCGAAGGCTTTCGCGTCACCGCGATCTTCGTGGCCATCTTCGCGGCCTCTGCGGCGGCCCTGGCGGTCAGCGTGCTGGTAATCACCGACGTCGCGTTTCGCGACCAGATCGTCCAGTTCGCCAATGCCGACATCGCCGCCGTCCGCGACGGCTACAACACCGAAGGCGTGGAGGAAGCACGCGAGGTGATCGGCCAGCGCATGGCGGAGCCGGGCGCCTCGGATTTTTTCCTGCTGCAGCGGAACGGAATTCGCCTGGCCGGCAATCTTGCCCCCATGCCGCCGCGCACCGGCATCCTCACCGTGCCGGGCGCCAGGCCGCGGCATGCCATTCTGGGGGTGGCCGCAATGCTGGCGCCGGGTCTTTATGTTTTTTCCGGCAGTGACCTTTATCGCGCCAACCTGGCGCGGCGGCAGATTTTGCGAACTCTGATCTGGATTTTCGCTGCCGCCCTTGTTCTCGCCACCATCGCCGGCAGCTTGGTCAGCCGCAGTTTCCTCGGCCGCACCGACATGATCGCCCAGACCTGCCGCGCCATCATGAATGGCGACCTGAAAACCCGAATTCCGGTGCGCGGCACCCAGGATGAACTGGACCGGTTGTCCCAGACCATCAACGCCATGCTGGACCGGATTGCGGCCCTGATGGAAAATGTGCGGCAGGTCACCAACGACATCGCCCATGATTTGCGCACGCCGGTTACGCATCTGCGCCACCGGCTTGAACGGGCGCGCGGCCAGGCCGCGCCGGCGGATTACGACAAGGCGCTGGAAGCGGCCATCCTGGCCTCGGACGATATCCTGGCGCTGTTCGCGGCCCTGCTCAGGATCGCGCAAATCGAGGGCGGCGCCCGGCGGGCCGGTTTCGCGCCGGTCGATCTGGCGGAATTACTCCGCCAGTTGCGCGACATGCTGGGGCCGGTGGCCGATGACGCGCAGCACCGGCTGGTGCTTTTGGTGCCGCAGAGCACGGTCATTCGCGGCGACCGCGAATTGCTGGTGCAGCTTTTTTCCAACCTTATCGAAAATGCCATAGTGCACACCCCGGAAGGCACCCGCATCGTCGTCGACCTGAAGGAGGAAAAGGACAGCGCGATCGTCAGCATCAGCGATAACGGGCCCGGCGTGCCGCAGGAAGAACACGAAAAACTATTCCGGCGCTTTTATCGCCAGGAAGCCAGCCGGACACGGCCGGGTTACGGGCTGGGGCTGTCTCTTGCCGCCGCGATCACCGAGCTGCATGGGGGGAGACATTCGCATCATTACCGGCCACCGCCCCGGTTTGTCGGTGCAGGTATCCTTTGCCTTGTTGCCAAAAAATTGACCGTCGGAACGCCGCAAATGACGCCTTGAGGCGCTGCGGTGGCTACATTGGGAAAAAGTATTCTCTGGATTTTCTTCCGCGTCGCGCCGCAATGATAGAAAGCCGGACAATACGGGGAAGCCATCATGAAAATTGCGACATGCACAGTTCTGACTGTTCTGGCGGCCGCCGTGGGCGCGACCGCCGCCCATGCGGCGCCGTCCGGCTACCACCTGATCAAGACGGTGACATTGGGCGGCGACGGCGGCTGGGATTACCTCAACCTGGATCCCGCCAGCGGCGATCTGTTCATCACCCGCGGCAGCCATGTGATGGTGGTGGATCCCGCCAGCGGCAAACAGCTGGCGGATATCACGGGTCTTGAGGGCATTCACGGCACCGCCTTTGCGAACGGCCACGCCTATGTCACCGAAGGCGGCGCCAACCGGCTAGCGGTGATCGACAGCAAGAACTTCACCAAACTGGGGCAAATTTCCGTCGGCACCCGCCCGGACGGCATTCTGTATGAGCCGGTATCCAGGCGCATCTTCACCTTCAACGGCGCCAGCAACGATGCCACCGCGGTTGACCCCGCCAGCGGCAAGGTTGTCGGCACGGTGGCGCTGGGCGGCAAGCCGGAAGCGGCGATGGATGACGGCAAGGGCACGATTTTCGTGAATATCGAAAACAAGAGCGAGCTTGTGGCGTTCGACGCCGCCAGCCTGGCGGTCAAGGCGCATTATCCGCTGGCGCCCTGTCAATCACCGTCCGGCGGCGCCGCCGACACGGCCCATGGCCTGATTTTCTCCGGCTGCGACAATGGCATGATCGCGGTGACCAGCATGACGACGGGAAAAGTCGTCTCCACCATTCCCATCGGCGACGGCGTGGACGCCAACCGCTATGATCCGGCGACAGGCCTGGTGTTCAGTTCCAATGGGGAATCCGCTACCTTGACAATCGCCCACGAGGACAGTCCGGGGAAATTCACCGTGCTCGACAATCTGCCCACCGCCAATGGCGCCCGCACCATGGAACTGGATCCGCGCAGCCACACGGTCTTTGTGGTGACGGCGGACCGCAAGCCGGGTACGCCCACCGCGGAGCAACCCAAGCCGCGTCCCGTGCCGGTTGCCGGCACATTCCGCCTGCTGGTGCTGGGCCGCTGATGCGTCGCGCCCGGCTGATCGCTTTTGGAATGCTGCTGGCGGTTTCGGCCTGCGACAAGGCCGCGCCGGAGGCAGACAAGAAAGAAGACGCCGATGCGAGCGCCGGCATCAGCCTGAGCGCCGACCAGACCAAAAGCCTGGGCATCCAGACGGCGCCCGCGATGGCGGCGCAATATACCCAAGGCGTCAGCGGCTATGGCGTGGTCACGGCGCTGGATGCCATTGCCCAGACCGATGCCGACTTTACAACGGCGGCAGCCGCGGCGGCGCAGAGCCAGGCTGCGGCGACACGCGCCCAGGGACTGGCCACCGGCGACGACGCCGCGGTGTCCCGCGAAGTTGTCGAGACCGCCCAAAGCAAGGCGGCAGCGGACCAGGCGGCGCTGGCGCTGGCGCGGCGCAAGGCCGATGCAGCCTTCGGGATGAATGCCCCATGGCGCGATCCCGCGTCACGGCAGGCAATCATGGCGCGGCTGGCGTCGGGGCGGACCCTGCTGGTGCGGGTGACATTTCCGCTGGGTGCGATCGCGGGCCAGCCGCCGCAGAATCTGCGGATCAGCAGGCTCGGCGCCGGCACGCAAAGCTGGACCGCAACCCGGGTGTGGGATGCGCCCGCCGACCCCGCCGTTCCGGGCCGCAGCATCTTCGCGCTGCTGGATGGCAGCGACCTGGCACAGGGTGAACGCGTCACGGCCACGATCCCGGTGGGCGCGGCGCTGTCGGGTGTCGTTGTTCCCGCCGATGCCCTGATACTGGGCGAAAGCGAGGCATCGGTTTATCTGCAGCCCAAGCCGAACACGTTTTTGCGCACCAAGATCGATATTTCCCGCCCCATGAACAACGGCTACTTCGTAACCGGCGGCGTGGCCCCGGGCCAGCAGGTCGTGACCAGCGGCGCCGGTCTGCTCTATGCGCATGAAATCAATCCCAGCACTGCGGCAGAGGACTGAAAGATGCGCTGGCTCGTCGGATTGTGCGTGCGCTACCGCGGCGCCGTCGCGACCCTGACCGTGATCGCGCTGGCGCTGGGCATCTGGGCCACGCAAAGCGCCCCACTGGATGTCTTTCCCGAATTCGTCCCCTCGACGGTCGATATCCAGACCGAGGCGCCGGGTTTCACCTCCCAGCAGGTTGAGCAGCTGGTCACCAAGCCGATTGAGAACGCCGTCAATGGCGCGACCGGGCTTTCCACCATCCGCTCGGAATCCATTCCCGGCCTGTCGGTCATCACCATCCAGTTCGCCGACAACATCAATCTCTACAATGCGCGGCAGGGTATCGCGGAGCGGCTGGGCGAATTGGGCGGCTTGTTGCCGCTGGGCGTGGGCCCGCCGCAGCTTTCGCCGCTCACCTCCTCCACCATGGACCTGCTGAAGATCGGCCTGGTATCGGACAAGCTTGATCCGTTTGCGTTGCGCGACCAGGCCGATTGGGTGATGAAGCCCGCTTTGCTGGCGGTGCCCGGGGTCGCGCATGTGATCGTGTTCGGCGGCGCGGTGCGGCAGATTCAGATTGCGCCGGACCTGAAGCGCATGACCGCCTACGGTTTCTCGCTGACCGATCTTTCCGACGCCGCCCGCGCCGCCCTGGCGTTGCGCGGCGCCGGATTTGTCGATCTTGCCCACCAGCGGGTGCTGATCCAGACGCCGGTGCCGGCGCCCGATATCGCTGCAATTTCCGGGGCGGTGCTGGCGGTGCGGGGCAATGTCCCGGTCACCATCGGCGATGTCGCCAGCGTGACCATGGCGCCCGCGCTGCGCTCCGGCGATTCGCTGATCATGGGGCGACCCGGCGTTCTTCTGTCCCTGGCGAGCCAGTATGGCGCCAATACGCTGCAGACGACGCGCGCGGTGGAGGGCGCCCTCACCCAGCTGATGCCCGCGCTGAAGGCGCAAGGCGTTGTGGTTTATCCGGCGCTGCATCGTCCCGCCAATTTCGTGGAACGGGCGCTGGGTTCGCTGGAGCAGTCGCTGGTGATCGCCGCGGTGCTGATCCTGGCGGTGCTGTATCTGTTCCTGCGCGACTGGCGCTCGGCCATGATCACCTTCCTGGCCATCCCGCTTTCCCTGCTGGCGGCCGTGGCGGTGCTGGACCGCATGGGCCAGACCCTCAACACCATGACCCTGGGCGGCTTTGCGGTGGCGTTGGGTGTGCTGGTGGACGACGCCATTATCGGCATCGAGAATACGCTGCGGCGCCTGAGCGAAAACGCGGGCTTGCCCAATCCGCGGCCGCGCCTGGCCGTCATCAGCGATGCCACATTGGAAGTGCGCGGACCGGTCGTCTATGCCACGCTGGTCGTGATCGCGGTGTTCCTGCCGGAACTTTTTTCGACCAGCGTCGAGGGCCATTTCGTGGGTCCGCTGGCGATGGCGTTTATTCTCGCGGTGATTGCCTCGCTGGCCGTGGCGCTGACGGCGGCGCCCGCGCTGTCCGCCCTGATGCTGAGTGCGCGCGACGCCCATGCCGATTATCGCTGGCTGCGCGCGCTCAAGGCGCGGCAGCGGGACGCGGTCGAGTTTGTCTATCGCAACTTTCGCGCCGTCGCCGCGGTGCTGATTGCCCTGACGGTCGCCGCGATAGTGGTGCTGCCCTTTCTGGCATCCAGCTTCATGCCCGATTTTCGCGAGGGCCATTTTGTGATGCAGGTCTCCAGTTCCACGCCTGGTACCTCGCTGGACGAGATGCTGGCGATGGGCAAGCGCGTCAGCCGCGATGTTCTGGCGCTGCCCTATGTGGCGACGGTGGAACAGCAGGTTGGCCGCGCCGAACTGGGCGAAGACACCTGGGGGCCGCACCGCAGCGAATTCCATGTCGAGCTGAAAGCGGACGCCGATATTGACCAGGCCGAAGCCGAAGACGCGCTGCGCCAGATTCTGGCCCGTTATCCCGGCCTGCAGACGGAAGTGGTGACCTTTCTGGGCGACCGCATCAGTGAAAGCCTGACCGGCGAGACCGCCGACATCGCGATAAAGGTATTCGGCGACCAGCTCGACACGCTGGACGCGACGGCACGGCGCATCGTGGCAGCCCTGGGCGGGACGCCGGGCATCGTCGATCTGCAATTCAAGCCGCAAAGCGGGACGCCGACATTGGCGCTGCAGCTGATCCCTGCCGCGCTGACCGCCAGCGGCCTGAAAGTTCAGGACGTTCTGGATGCGGTGCAGACCGATTATGCGGGCGCGACCGTGGGCCAGACCTATGCCGGCGTCCGAGCCGTCAATGTCGTGCTGCTGTTGCCGGAAGCCGCGCGCAACCGGCCGGAACTCCTGTCGGCGCTGATGATCGCCAGCCCGTTCGGCCCCGTGCCGCT
Source organism: uncultured Alphaproteobacteria bacterium (assembly GCA_903857685.1). Taxonomy (GTDB): domain Bacteria; phylum Pseudomonadota; class Alphaproteobacteria; order Micropepsales; family Micropepsaceae; genus Rhizomicrobium. Next base: position 10,493 of record CAIOFO010000110.1, on the reverse strand, counting down.
GTCGCAGGTGGCGCATATCGTGCCCACCGACACGCGCTACACGATCGAGCATGATGGCGGCCAGCGTTTCGTTTCCATTACCTTCAACGTCAAGGGCCGCTCGCTGCAGGCGACGGTGGATGACGCCCAGGCGCGGATTGCCAAACAGGTCACCATGCCCGCGGGCGTCTATGTCCAGTTCACCGGCGCCGCCGCGGAAGCCCAGGCCGCCCAGACCGAAATGCTGCTTTATACCGGCTTTGCGCTGGTGCTGATCGGCATGATCCTGTTCATCTGTTTTCAGTGGCGGTCGAACACCTGGCTGGTGCTGGCCAATTTGCCTTTCAGCCTGATCGGCAGCGTGGTCGCCATCGCCCTGATCGGCGGCGGCCTTTCGCTGGGCGCCATGGTGGGGTTGGTCACCGTATTCGGGGTCAGCGCCCGCAACGCCATTCTGCTGCTGGCGCATTATGAACATCTGGTGGAAGAGGAACGCGCGCCCTGGACGGCCGCCACCATCCTGCGCGGGGCGCAGGAACGGCTGGTGCCGATCCTGATGACGGCGGCCGTGACCGCGCTCGGCCTGCTGCCGCTGGCGATCGGGCTGCACCAGCCGGGGCAGGAAATTGAAGGCCCGATGGCGGTAACAGTGCTGGGCGGACTTCTCAGCTCCACCATACTCAATCTGGTCGTGTTGCCGGCTTTGGCCGAACGCTTCGGCGGCCCCAATCGCGTAAGTGCCGCGCCATGATGCGCAAACCCCTGGCGCTTTGCCTCCCCGCCCTGCTGCTGGCCTCCTGCGCCCGCACGCCGCCGCCTTCGCTGCCGCCCGGCGACATTCCCGCCGCCTTCCAGCAGCCCTTGCCGCAAAACGCGCCGGTCTGGCCGGCATTGGACTGGTGGACGAACTTCAGCGATCCGCAGCTCAGAACCCTGATCCAGGCGGCCCAGAGCAACAATCTCGACATTGCCCAGGCCGAAGCGCGGCTCAGGCAGGCCGATGCGCGGGCGCGGCAGGCGGGCGCGGCGCTGCTGCCGACTTTGGGGTTGAACGGCAACGTCAACAGCCTTTACGGGCAGACCGGCAGCACATCGGCGCATGAAACCGATTACAGCCTGGGTCTGGGCGCCAGTTATGAACTGGATTTCTGGGGCAAGAACCGCGATGCGGCCGATTCCGCAAAAGCGGCGCGCGCCGCCAGCACCGCCGACCGGCAGACCGTGGGCCTGACCGTCACCGGCGGTGTCGCCGACGGCTATTTCCTGCTGCTGTCGCTGCGCGAACGCATTCGCGTGGCGCAGGCCAACCTGAAATCCTCACAGGACATTTTGGGCGTGGTGCAGCGGCGCGTCTCGGCCGGTTACGCCGCCTCCTCCGACCTGCTGCAGGAACGCGCCAACATGGCGGCGCAGCAGGCGCTGTTGCCGGTCCTTGAGCAGCAGGAACTGGAGACAAGCGATGCGCTGGCGATCTTGCTGGGCCGGCCACCGGAAGGCTTTGCCGTCACCGGCGACAGCCTGGACACGCTGACCGCGCCGCTAGTGGCGCCCGGGCTTCCCGCCGCGCTGCTCGGCCGCCGCCCCGATATCGCCGCCGCCGAGGCCATTCTGGCCGCCGCTCATGCCGATCTGGCGGCGGCGCGGGTGGCCTTTCTGCCCAGCATCACGCTGAGCGCCTCGGCCGGGCTGCAATATCCCGCATTGGCAGCCGCCGTGGACACGTTGCCGGGCACAGGCCTGGGCATCAATCTGGGCGCGGCGTTGCTGCAGACGATTTTCGATGGCGGCAAGATTGCCGCCAAGACCGATGAAGCCAAAGCGCGGGAAGAGGAATTGCTGGCCGCCTATCGCGCCGCCGTCCTGAACGCTTTTGCCGATGTGGAAAATGCGCTGGGCAACCTCAGTCACCTGGCGGCCCAGGAAGCGGCGCTGCACGACCAGGTGGATCAGTCCGAAAAAGTTCTGGGCGCGGCACAGCGCAAATACAATGCCGGCTATTCCGACTTCCTGACCGTGACCGACGCCGAACGCAGCCTTTATGCCGCCCGGGACCAGCTTTCCGATGTCCGCCGCGCCCGGCTGGCGGCATCGGTGGCTCTTTATAAGGCCCTGGGTGGCGGCTATACGGCGCCCGCCCCGTAAGCGTTTTGGATCGCCGGGAACTTTACCCGGATGCCAGCCGCCGCCGCAGGCGCAGGATGATCCACCAGCAGGCAAGCCCGCCGAGCAGGCTGATGACGGACGGCCCGAAGACGAAAAACAGGACATGGAAATAGTCCGTCCGGATCAGCGTTTCGGCGTTAAGGCTCACCGGACAGAACAGAACGCCTTTGGGTGCGGCGATACATCTGCGGGCATCGTTCCAGCCCCACAGGCCGATCCAGAATACCGTTCCGAAAACCCATAGGCGGATGACCGCGCGGCCGGTGCTCATGACGCTGCCACGGCGCGGCAAGCCCTATTCCGCCGGCACCTGGGCGGGAGGGCCCAGCGCAAGCCAGTTGGAAAGCCAGGTGCCGGTCTGGTCGAGATAGACATAGATCACCGGCGTTATATAAAGCGTTGGGCGTTGCCAGAATAGCAGCCGCATTAAGCCTTTGGCTGCACGAATCGCCGCACGATCCATTTGGCGCCCAGGCGGCTGATCAGCGCCGCCGCCGCCACGATTGCGACGATGCAGGCATAGGTCCAGCGCTGGTCGGCCAAGTTGTAGGCGCCGGCAAGATAGGCGATGAGGGAAAATACCGCGCAGGACACCAGCAGAACCACGCTGCGGATGAGTTGCTCAGTTCGGCTGACGGGACGCATGTTGCGCTCGTAATTATTGCTTCAGAGGCAATAATACCAGCAGTCCGTGCCGCCGTCCCGTGTAATGTCGCCCTTGTAATCATAGCTGGCAGTTGTATTGGCCGGCGTATCATTCGGGAAATGCGATGTTTCCACGGCACAGCCGCTACAGCCAAGAGCCAGTACGATAACGGCCAGGGCGAATTTCATGCGCCACCTTCCCTTTGGATAAAGGGAAATAGCGCAGGGCTGATCCAGTTGCATGGCCCCGGATTATTCTTCGCCCATCTGGATCGCCGCCGCGACATACTCGTCGGAAATGACAGTCTGCGCCTCGCCGGCCCGGTTGCCGTTGACAATAATTCTTACAATCTGGCCTTCGCCCATTTCAGCGCGGCTGCAGGACAAAGGCGCATCCAGGCCCCGGCCGGCTGCTTTCCAATAAGCTTCGCGCGCCGTCCAGAATTGCAGGAAGGCGTGCTGACGGGCGCGGCCCTCCAGCTTTTGCAGGCTATCGCGTTCCAGAGGATGCAAGAGATTGAAAGGCACGGGGATGGCGGCGGGGCATGTTTCAATGTCCACTCCAATGGGCGCGCGCGCGATGGCGACGGCGTTCCAGCTGCCCCGGCTGGCGCTGCTGAGCCAAAGCAATTCGGGGCCGGAAATACAGGCCTGTCCGCTGGCGCGGCGCTCCATCTGAAGACGATCCGGGGAAACACCCGTCAACCGGCTGGACAATTTGCGCAACTGATCGCGGCGCGCCTGTTTCCGCAATTCGGGTGACGCCTGCGCCCCGGACTGCGAAATCCAGACCACCGGTTCGCCGTTCCACTGATCGGGTGCGAAACTCTCGAGTGAGTCCAGCCAAAGCATCTCAACCGCCCCCGCTGGGCCGGGCGGGTGAGCCTTCCCAGGCGGTGCCCGCCGGAAGGACTTCGCCCTTCATCAAGACCGAAAGATCACCCAGATGGGTATCGTCTTCCATGATGGAATCATAAAGGACAATCGATTGCGAACCGACGACCGCGCGCTTGCCGATGAAAATACGCGATACCTTCATGACGCGGTCCTCGAACAAATGGGTTTGAAGGCCGGCGCTTTCATTCAACGCGGCATCGTCATCAATCGAGACAAGATCGAATTCCGTCATATCCGTGGTGTCGGTGAAGACCCGGCTGCCGATCCGCGCGCCCATCAGGCGCAGGAACATGTTGATATACGGCGTTCCGCGAATGGGTTCCAGCAGCAGCGGCACCACGAGATTCTCGTAGGTGGATGTCACAAGTTCGGTGCGCCAGACGAATGAACTCCACAGCGGCGTGACAACCGGCTTGTAACGGCCCATCACGAGCCATTTCAGAACAATGACAAATCCCCCGACGGCCAAAACAAACGCCATGTAGAGAATCGGAAACAGGCCAAATACCCACCACACACCATGCGGCAGGTCCGACAGGTCACCCGCCACCGTCAGAAGCAGACAGAACAGCGCAATGAACACCGTAATGGGCAGGATTATGCGAACAAACTCTATGGCCAGTCTCTGCGCGATCAATTTGGCCGAGGGATTGAATCGCGCGCCCTCATTGAATTGCGCCACAATCTGCCGGTGCGGCAGCCGGATGGGCGGCGATCCGAACCAGGTGGAACCCTGCTCCAGCGCGCCGGTCTCCGGCGGCTTTGAAAGCACGCCGATCAAAACTTCATCGCCAATGTTGCTGCCGGACGGCAGCAGCGCGGAATTGCCGATGAAGGTGCGCCGCCCAATCCTTGTGACAGTCAGGTCCAGCGATCCGGGCTGGCCGCGCGCCGTTCCGAATTCGACGCCATCGGCGATAAAGCTCTCGGCGCCGATTTCGACAAGATCATGCACCACGGATGCGGCGGTGGAAATTTCGGCACGCTTGCCTACCGACGCGCCTAGCGCGCGGTACCAGGGGCGCATATACAGCGTCGCATATATCGGATGCAGCAGATCCAGCGCCAGCTCGCCCAGCTTTTGAACGCTCCAGAAGCGGATGTAAAACCAGCTCCAGGTCGAATAGTGCCCGGGCCTGACGCAGCCCAGCAGGGCCCATTTGACGGAAATCGTCATGGCGCACATGGCCAGCACATAGATGGCCGCCAGCAGCGGCGACAAAGCGATATAGCTGTAATTGTCGGTAAGCCAGTCCAGTTCAATCATGCCAATCAGGCCGGGCGCAATCGGCAGCACCGCCATCAGCGGCAGGATGATCGCCGCCAGAAACAGGCCGGCTGTGACCACGATGCGCCGCAGCGGGCTGGGGGACGGTATTTCCCGACGGGGCGCGGCGCGGCCGGTGCGCATGGCGGGCGATCCGGCCCAGTTGTCGCCGGCCGCCATGGTGGTGCCCGGCGGCAGGGCCGACAATTCTTCCAGCACCGCGCCGTCGCCCACAATAGCGTCGCGGCCCACGACCGCCATGGTGCCGATAACGGCGTCCGCGCCGATGCTACAGCGGCCAATCCGCAGCAGGCCGTTTTCCACCGCGGTGTTGGCCAGTGAAGCGTTTTGCCCGATGCTCGCGCCCTTGCCGATCGTGACCAGATCGGGCGCGTCGATATTGTTGGTTTGCAGCAGGATCGAGTGACCCAGCTTTGCCCCCAGCAACCGGAAATAGACCGCCAGCATCGGCGTTCCGGCCAGAAAATTTGTCGGCACCGCGGCCAGAAAGCGCCGCACGAACCACCAGCGGAAATAGTAGGCGCCCCAGAGCGGGTAATTCCCCGGCCGGAAGCGCCCAATCACGGCCCATTTTACAATAATGGAGAAAAGCAGCATCAGCGGCGGCATGATCATAAAGACCAGAACCGCGGCGCCAAGCGCGGGCACCCGGCTGGCGGGATCCGGCGTCGCGACGATGGTGTATACTAGGTAGGGAAACACCCATTGCGCGCCGGAAAAGGCGAAAATCAATCCGGCAGCAATGGTCTGCGCCGTCACGCAACAGAAATAGCGCCGGGGTGGAACAGGATGGAACGGCAGGCCGGCCGATGGCCCGGCGTGGCGCTGATGCGTCAGTCGGTCCGCCAATTTCCGGATGGTGGGGGCAGCGTAGAGATCGCGGATGGCGATGGCGCGCAGCTGCGGATCCTGCCTGGCCAGGGACACCATATGGGCGGCGCGCAGGGAGTGACCGCCCAAATCTTCAAAGAAGTCATCCGTGGCCGAAATGGCCTGGGGGGTGAAGACCTGGCTCCAGATTGCCCATAATTTTTCTTCCAGAGAGCCTTGCGGCTTTTCGACCGCCCGGCGCTGCTCGGCCGCCAAGCCGGCCGGCCGCGTGAGCGCATCCCGGTTTATCTTCCCCGATACCAGGACCGGCATTTCCGTCAGGGGCAAATAGGCTTGCGGCCGCATATAGTCGGGCAATTGCGCCGCCAGCTGCCGCAAGCGATCAAGGTCGAGGACGCGGCCGGACAGGGGCGTGACGAAAGCCGCCAGCAGCTGACCCGCTTCCGGGTCGCCGAATAATTTCACCGCCGCTTGTGCCACGGAAGGATCGTGCGCCAGAACGGATTCGATTTCCCCGAGCTCGACACGATAGCCCCGGATTTTGACCTGTAGGTCAATCCGTCCGAGAAATTCCAGTTCGCCATCCCGGTTCATCCGCACCAGATCGCCGGTGCGATAGACAGGGGCATTTTCTCCGGGCAAGGCGACGAACTTGGCCGCCGTACGTTCCGGATCGTTCAGATAACCGGCCCCCACGGCGGGACCGCCGATCAGAAGCTCTCCTTCCGCACCGGGCGGGACCGGCGAAAGCGCTTCGTCCACCACCCACACCAAAAAATCCGGCAAAGGCTTGCCGATGGTGACGGGGCGGCCGGGAAATAACGTCGTCCAGGTCGCGGTGACCGAGGTTTCGGTCGGACCATAAGTGTTGATCATGATGCAGGACCCACCGGCCCAGCGGCCGACCAGCGCATCGGGACAAGGTTCGCCGCCGACATTGAGAATCCGCAAGGATGGCAAGGGCTGCGATATAGCCGCCAGCAGCGAAGGCACCGGACACCAGACAGTGACGCGATGTACCGCAAATATTGCCGGCAATTCATCGATGGCTTTTGTCAGGGCCTCGGACCCCACCAGAAGCGTCGCGCCCGCGCCGAATGCGGCCCACATTTCCTCGACGGAAACGTCGAATGCGAGTGAGGCGCCGGCGTAAACGACATCGTCCCGGGTCAGTTGCAGGATGGCGCTTTCGGAACGGACCTGAAAGGCGATATTGCGATGGCGGATCATCACGCCCTTGGGACGCCCGGTGGACCCCGACGTGTAAATGACATAGGCCAGATCGTCGGGCCGGGGCCGCGCCATTGCCGGCGGCAGCGGCTCCAGCGCGGCGATGTCTCCCAGTTCCGCATCGGCGGCAATCACCGTGCGCGCGGCGCCGGCAAATGCCTGCTTGCGGCTTTGAATTGTCACCACCGCGGCTGCGGCGCACTCCCCGGCGATATAATTTGCGCGGCTCTGGGGAGACTGCCAATCCACCGGAACATAGGCGGCGCCCGCTTCCAGGATGCCCAGTATCACCATGTACTGATCAAGGCCGCGCGGCAGGCAAATCGCGACCCGGTCACCGCGCTTCACGCCGCGCAGGACCAGATGGTGGGCGAAGCGCCGGGCCCGGCCATGCAGTTCCCAGTAGGTCAGTTCGGACTTGCGTGACGTCTCGGGATCGGATTCCGCCAGGCGGACGGCGATACGCCGGGGATACCGCTGGGCGGCCTGGGAAAAAATTTCATGCAGCAGCTCCGGCCCGCTCATGGGATTGCGGTATGCCCTTCATTGCGAATCCGCCTTGGCGCTATCCGATCCTATGCGCCCGCGTTGCGCCGCTGGGCGGCGCGCATCGGCTTGAGGATCGCCATCGCCATGATCGCCACCACCACATTGGCGATGGCGCCCATCCACAAAACGCTGTGCCAATCTCCCGCGCCAGCAATGAGGGCGGAAGTCGGCACCGCGATAGCCGCCGCCGTACCCTTGGCAGTGTACAGCATGCCAGCATTGGTGGTGGCGTATTTGAAGCCATAGGTGTCGGTGCAGGTGGATGGGAACAGGCTGTAGATTTCACCCCAAGTGAAATAGATCGCGCCGCTGGCGACCACGAACATCACAGGGTCATGGCCGTAATAGGACAGCGACCAGATCGCCAGCGCCGCCAGCATGAAGGCAATGAACATGGTTTCTTCGCGCCCGATGCGGTCGGAAATCCAGCCGAAGAATGGCCGCGCCAGCCCATTGAGGACATTGTCGATGATCAACGCCACCGTCAGCACCGTGCCGGTGAGGCCGATCAGCGCAATATGCTGCTTGGCGACGCCGAAATCGGCGGCGATGGATGCGAATTGCGCGGTGACGATCAAGCCGCCGGAGGCAACCAGCACGAACATCACATACAGCACCCAGAAGATGGGCGTCTTCAACACTTCCAGCGGGCTGAAGCTGCGAACCGCCTGCATGTTTGGCGTCGGCACCGTCGCCGCCAGCTTGTGGGCCGGCATGCGCAGGAATTGCGAGGCGATCAGGATCACGCCGCCCTGGGCCAGCCCAAACCACAGAAAGGCCGACTGATAGCCATGCGCCGCGATGACATATTGGATGGGCACCACCGTGGCGGCGGCGCCGGCGCCGAAACCCGCCGCGGTCAGGCCGGCGGCAAGACCGCGCCGTCCGACAAACCATTTCAGGGCATTGCCGACACAGGTGCCGTAAACCGCGCCGGCACCGATGCCGGAAATGATCGCCGCGGCGTAAAGAACAGGAAGCGTGGCGGCGGCGGAATCAAGCGACCAGCCCAGCGCCACCAGGATGCCGCCGATCATCACCACGATGCGCGGACCGAAGCGATCGACAAACCAGCTTTCCACCGGCACCAGCCAGGTTTCGGCCAGCACGAACATGCTGAAGGCCGCGCCGATGGTGGCGCGTGTCCAATGCTGTTGGTGCGACATGGGATCGACGAAGAGATTCCAGCCATATTGCAGATTGGCGATCATCACCATGCAGATGATGCCGATGACGAGCTGGAACCAGCGGCCCTGATGCTCGTCCACGCCTGAAGCCACACCTGCCATGCTGGTCCCCCGATTTTATTATTCTTGATTTTACTGGATCGCGCTTCCCGCCGCCGCTATATTTTTGTCTTTCCGGCAGCGAAACAATACGGTTGGGAGAGGCCCCCATGTCAAGCATTTATCGCGCCAGCACCATGCCCAACCTGATCGCGGCAGGGCAGGATGCCGCCCCCGCCATCGGCGCGCCGGAACGCACAGGGTTGACACACCAGGGTTTGCGCGAATTGGCGCAGCGCACCATTTCCGACTTGAACCTCATGGGGATCGGCCGCAACGACCGGGTGGCGATTGTGCTGCCCAACGGCCCGGAGATGGCGGCTGCCTTCATCGCCATCGCCTGCGGCGCCACCACCGCGCCGCTCAATCCAGCCTATCGCGCGGAAGAGTTTGATTTTTATCTATCCGACCTCAATGCCAAGGCGCTGGTGATCCAGGAGGGGATGGACAGCCCCGCGCTGGCGGTCGCTGCGGCTCGGAACATCCCGCTATTGCGGCTGGTCCCCGGCAAGATCGCGGGAGACTTTATTCTGCAGGGGCCGGATGCGGCGGCGCCCGCGGCGCGCGGCGGCTCTGCGGAGGAAAGCGATATCGCCCTGGTGCTGCACACATCGGGCACCACCTCGCGTCCCAAGATCGTGCCGCTTACCCATGCCAATGTCACGGCCTCGGCTTATCATATCGGACAGACTCTGGCGCTGACGCCGGACGATGTCTGTCTCAACATCATGCCGCTGTTTCACATTCATGGCCTGATCGCCGCAACACTGTCCAGCATCGCGGCGGGCGCCTCGGTGGTCTGCACGCCCGGATTCAATGCGCTAAAATTCTTCGGCTGGTTCGAGGACGCAAATCCCACCTGGTACACGGCCGTACCCACCATGCACCAGGCAATCCTCACCCGCGCCGAGCGCAATCGGGACATTATCACCAAGGGCCGGCTGCGGCTGATCCGCTCCTCCTCCTCGTCGCTGCCGCCGCAGGTGATGGAAGCATTGGAAGCAACCTTCCATGTTCCGGTGATCGAATCCTATGGCATGACGGAAGCCGCGCATCAGATGGCCTCCAACCCCCTGCCCCCGCATCGCCGGTTTTCCGGCTGCGTCGGCATTGCGGCAGGGCCGGATGTCGCCATCATGGATGAGGACGGCGCGCTGCTTGAAGCCGGCGCGCTGGGCGAGATCGTCATTCGCGGCCGCAATGTCACGCAAGGTTATGAGGCCAACCCCGAGGCCAATGCCAAGGCATTTCACAATGGCTGGTTCCGTACCGGCGACCAGGGTGTGATTGACCTGGATGGCTATTTGCGCCTGACCGGGCGGCTGAAGGAACTGATCAATCGCGGCGGCGAAAAGATCAGCCCGCTGGAAGTGGATACCATCATCATGGATCATCCCGCCGTGGCCCAGGTCGTCACCTTCGCGGTGCCGCATGACAAGCTGGGCGAGGAAGTCGCCGCCGCCGTGGTGCTGCACGAAGGCGCGACTTGCAACGAACGCGAACTGCGCGATTTTGTCGGGGCGCGGGTTGCCGATTTCAAGGTGCCGCGCAAGATCATCTTCCTGACGGAGATTCCAAAAGGCGCCACCGGAAAATTGCAGCGCATCGGTCTGGCCGAAAAGCTC
>CAIOFO010000109.1 GCA_903857685.1 uncultured Alphaproteobacteria bacterium | reverse complement strand
TGCTGGGGTTCGCGGGCTCACCCCAGCCTACTCCGCACGTTACGGGGAATGCCTTACTCCGCCCCCTTCACCAACACTTCCCGATTCCCGTTGCTCTGCATCGCCGACACCAGCCCCGCCTTTTCCATCTGCTCGATCAGCCGCGCCGCGCGGTTGTAGCCGATCCTGAGCTGGCGTTGCACCGCCGAGATCGAGGCACGGCGCGATTTGAGCACCAGCGCCACGGCCTGGTCGTACATCGGGTCGGCTTCGGCGTCGCCGCCCGCTTCGCCGTCCCCAACTTCGCCGGCCACTTCCGGCGCGTCGAGGATACCTTCGACGTAATCCGGCGAACCCAGCGCTTTCAGATAGTCCACCACCTTGTGCACTTCATGGTCGGCGACGTAGGCGCCGTGCACCCGTTGCGGGTAACCGGTGCCGGGCGGCAGGTAGAGCATGTCGCCCTGGCCGAGCAGGGCTTCGGCGCCCATCTGGTCGAGGATGGTGCGCTAGTCGATCTTGCTCGACACCTGGAAGGCGACGCGGGTGGGGATGTTGGCCTTGATCAGGCCGGTGATCACGTCCACCGACGGGCGCTGCGTCGCCAGCACGAGATGGATGCCGGAGGCGCGCGCCTTCTGCGCCAGGCGGGCGATCAGTTCCTCGACCTTTTTGCCCACCATCATCATCATGTCGGCCAGTTCGTCGATCAGCACCACGATGAAGGGCATTTCCTCCAAGGGTTCGGGGGCGCCCGGCGTGAGGCTGAAGGGGTTAAGCTTCTTCGCGCCGGATTTCTCCCCCTCGCGCACCGCCTGGTTGTAACCGGCCAGTTTGCGCACGCCCAGCGCCGACATCAGGCGATAGCGCCGCTCCATCTCGGCGACGCACCAGTTGAGCGCGTTGGCGGCATGTTTCATGTCGGTCACCACCGGTGCGAGCAGGTGGGGGATGCCTTCGTAAACGGAAAGCTCGAGCATTTTCGGGTCGACCAGGATCAGCCGCACCTTGGCGGGATCGGCCTTGTAGACCAGGCTCAGGATCATGGCATTGATCGCCACCGATTTGCCCGAGCCGGTGGTGCCGGCCACCAGCACGTGGGGCATTTTCCCCAAGTCCGCCACGACCGCCTTGCCGGCGATGTCCTTGCCCATGGCGATGGTAAGCGGCGAGGCCATGTCGGCGTAAACCTTTGAACCGAGGATCTCGCGCAGGCGCACTACCTGCCGCTTAGGATTGGGAATTTCCAGCCCCATGCAGTTTTTGCCGGGGATGGTTTCCACCAGGCGGATACTGACCACCGACAGGGCGCGCGCCAGATCTCTGACCAGGTTGGTGATCTGGCTGCCCTTCACGCCCACCGCCGGCTCGATCTCGTAGCGCGTGATCACCGGGCCGGGATAGGCGGCGATGACTTTTACCTCGACGCCGAAATCGGCCAGCTTGCGCTCGATCAGGCGGGAGGTGAATTCCAGGGTGTCCGCGCTGAGCGTTTCGGTATCGGCTTCCGCGTCATCCAGCAGATTCAGCGGGGGCAGGGGCGAATCCGGCAGGTTGTCGAACAGCGGCGCCTGCACCTCGCGCTCGGTGAGCGGAATCTGGGGGATGAGCATCTGCGGCGGCTCGATGTGCATCGGCTTGTGGTCATCGAAACGCTTTTTCTCTTCCGCCACGACTTCCTCGCGCTTGTTCAGCGCCACCGATCCGGCACGCCGATCCTGCCAAGCATCCCAGGCGCGGAAGATCCACAGAATGCTGTTTTCCATGGCGCCGCCTAGGCCTTCCATGAATTTCAGCCACGACATGCCGGTGAACAGGCTGAAGCCCACCGCCATGCTCAACAGCAATATCAAAGTGGCGCCGGTGAAGCCCATGCTGGTGGCCAGGGTGCTGCTGACTACCGATCCGATCATCCCTCCCGGTGCGAGCGGAAGGGATGCTTTGAGGCTGTACAGGCGCAACGCCTCCAGGCCGCTACTGGCAAGGAGGAGAATGCCGAAGCCGATGACCGCGACGAACAGCGAGCG
>CAIOFO010000108.1 GCA_903857685.1 uncultured Alphaproteobacteria bacterium | reverse complement strand
GCGATCATTCGCACCATCCCACCGGCTGGCGGCGTTACGTCTATTCGACCAATCACAAGGACATCGGTACCATGTATTTGGTCTTCGCCATCGTGGCGGGGCTGATTGGCGGCTTCTTCTCGATGATGATGCGCGCCGAGCTGATGTATCCCGGCCTGCAGGTGTTCAAGGAACCGCACACCTTCAACGTCTTCGTCACCGGCCATGGCCTGATCATGGTGTTCTTCATGATCATGCCCGCCATGATCGGCGGCTTCGGCAACTGGCTGGTGCCGCTGATGATCGGCGCGCCGGACATGGCCTTCCCGCGCATGAACAACATCTCCTTCTGGCTGCTGCCCTTCAGCTTCCTCTTCCTGGTCATGTCCATGTTTGTCGAAGGCGACTCGGGCGGCATCGGCGTGGGCGGCGGCTGGACGATCTATGCGCCGCTCTCCACCTATGGTTCGCCCGGACCGGCGATGGACTTCGCCATCTTCTCGCTGCACATCGCGGGCGCGTCCTCGATCCTGGGCGCCATCAACTTCATCACCACCATCTTCAACATGCGCGCCCCGGGCATGACGCTGCACAAGATGCCGCTGTTCGTCTGGTCCATCCTGGTGACGGTGTGGCTGCTGCTGCTGTCGCTGCCGGTCCTGGCGGGCGCCATCACCATGCTGCTGACCGACCGCCATTTCGGCACCGCCTTCTTCAACCCGGCGGGCGGCGGCGATCCAATCCTCTATCAGCATCTCTTCTGGTTCTTCGGCCATCCCGAAGTGTACATCTTGATCCTGCCCGGCTTCGGCATGGTCAGCCAGGTGGTCTCCACCTTCTCCAAGCGGCCGGTGTTCGGCTATCTCGGCATGGCCTATGCCATGGTCGCGATCGGCTTCATCGGCTTTCTGGTCTGGGCGCACCACATGTACACGGTGGGCCTGTCGGTCGACACCAAGGCCTATTTCGTCTTCGCCACCATGGTCATCGCGGTGCCCACCGGCATCAAGGTGTTCAGCTGGATCGCCACCATGTGGGGCGGCTCGATCGAGTTCAAAACCCCGATGCTGTGGGCCACCGGCTTCATCTTCCTGTTCACCGTCGGCGGCGTCACCGGCGTGGTGCTGGCCAATGCCGGCGTGGATGTGGTGCTGCAGGACACTTATTATGTCGTGGCGCACTTCCATTACGTGCTGAGCCTGGGCGCCGTGTTCGCCATCTTCTCGGGCTTCTACTTCTGGTTCCCGAAATTCACCGGCTACATGTACAACGAGACGCTGGGCAAGCTGCATTTCTGGGTCACCTTCGTGGGCGTCAATCTCGCCTTCTTCCCCATGCATTTCCTGGGTCTGGCGGGCATGCCGCGCCGCTATGCGGACTATCCCGACGCCTTCGCGGGCTGGAACTATGTCTCGTCCATCGGCGCCTTCATTGCCGGTTTCGGCGTGCTGATCTTCCTGGCCATGCTGGCCGAGGCCTTCAGCGCCAAGCGTGTTGCCGGCGACAATCCCTGGGGCGTGGGCGCAACCACCCTGGAATGGACGCTGTCGTCACCGCCGCCGTTCCACCAATTCAATGAACTGCCGCACATTCATTAGTTTTTGGCACTAAGGACCTTTGTTAATGGCGATTGCCGAATCCTTTGCCCTGTCACGGGTCACCACGGTCGGTGATTATTTCGCGCTGCTGAAGCCGCGCGTGATGTCGCTGGTGATCTTCACCGGGCTTGCGGGGATCGTGGTGGCGCCGGGGCATGTCCACCCGCTCACCGCGTTCACGGCCTTGCTCTGCATCGCCGTGGCGGCGGGGGCCTCGGGCGCGCTCAACATGGCCTATGACAGCGACATCGACCGGCTGATGAGCCGCACCGCCACCCGCCCCATTCCCATGGGCCATGTCACCCGGGATGAGGCGATGGCGTTCGGCTGGGCGCTGGCGGCATTGTCGGTGGCCGTCATGTGGCTGTTCGTGAACGAGCTGGCGGCAACGCTGCTGGCCTTCACCGTCTTCGTCTATATCGGCGTCTATACGCTCTGGCTGAAGCGCCGCACGCCGCAGAACATCGTGATCGGCGGATTGGCCGGCGCGCTGCCGCCCGCCATAGGCTGGGCCGCGGTCACCGGTTCGCTGAGCCTGGCCCCCCTCGTGCTGGTGGCGATCATTTTCATGTGGACGCCGCCGCATTTCTGGGCCCTGTCGCTGTGGCGCTCGGAGGATTATGCCCGCGCCGGCGTGCCCATGCTGCCGGTGGTCAAGGGCAAGCCCTCCACCCGCCGCCACATCATGCTCTACACGCTGCTGCTGGCGCCGCTGGGCGTGGTGCCCGCCTTTATCGGCCTTGGCGGCATGCTTTATCTCATCGTCTCCGCCTCCATGGGTTTCTGGATGCTGCTGGAAGCCTTCGCCACGTGGCGGGAGCGCGACAGTGTGAAGGAACCATCCGCCAGGCGCCTGTTCGGCGTTTCGCTGCTTTATGTGTTTGTGCCGTTTGCCGTGTTGATCCTTGAGCGCCTGCTCCATCTTCCGCCGCTGTGGACATGAAAGATGACAATGAAGTGCGGGCCCGCAAAGAACGCCGCAAACGCAACATCGTCCTGGCGGTCACGCTCGGGGCGCTCGCAGTTTTGTTTTACCTGATGTCGGTCGTGCAGTGGCGCGAACATTTCGGTTAGAGAGGGACGTTTCATGAGTGGCGACGCCAAGCACGATTATCACCTGGTTGACCCCAGCGCCTGGCCCATCGTGGGCTCGATCGGGGCCTTCACCATGCTGTCCGGCGCGGTATTCTGGATGAACAAGGATTATGGCGGCTTCTTCCACCTGCCGGTGAACGGCCAGCCCTATATCTTCCTGATCGGCCTGGCACTGGTGCTCTACACCATGGCCGGCTGGTGGCGCGACGTGATCAATGAATCCGTCGTGCTGGGCAACCATACCCCGGTGGTGAAGCTGCATCTGCGCTACGGCATGCTGCTGTTCATCGCCTCGGAAGTGATGTTCTTCGTGGCCTGGTTCTGGGCCTATTTCAATTCGGCGCTGTTCTTCAACGATGTCAGCATCGGCAGCTGGCCGCCCGCCGGCATCGTCACGCTCGACCCCTGGCACTTCCCGCTGCTCAACACCATGATCCTGCTGACCTCGGGCACCACGGTGACCTGGGCGCACCACGCGCTGCAGCAGGGCAACCGCAAGGACGCGATCCTCGGGCTGCTGGTCACCGTGCTGTTCGGCTTCTCCTTCACCTGCGTGCAGGCTTATGAATATGCCCATGCGCCCTTCACCTTCGGTTTCAACCATCTGGCGCTGGTGCCATTCACCGATGCGGCGCATGCCAGCCTCGCCTCGGGCGCGGGCAACCTCCAGGCGATCTACGGCTCGACCTTCTTCATGGCCACCGGCTTCCACGGCGCCCATGTCATCATCGGCACCATCTTCCTGACGGTCTGCCTGGCGCGCGCCATTGCCGGCCAGTTCACCCCCACCCGCCATTTCGGCTTCGAGGCCGCCGCCTGGTACTGGCACTTCGTGGACGTGGTGTGGCTGTTCCTCTTCGCCTGCATCTATGTCTGGGGCGCAGGCCCCGTCGTGGCCGGCTAGGTTTTTGCCCGCCAGCAACACTTTTCGTGAAGCCTTTCTCGGCCTCTGTCCGCAATGCGGACAGGGGCCGTTGTTCGACGGCTATATCGCCATCAAGAAGGAATGTCCGGCCTGCGGCCTGGACTACGCCATGTTCGATGCCGGCGACGGCCCGGCGGTGTTCGGCATATTGATCGTCGGCGCCATCGTCTGCGCCCTGGCGCTCTTTGTGGAATTCCACTTCCATCCGCCCATGTGGGTTCACCTGGTGCTGTGGATTCCGCTGATCCTGATCCTCACCTTCGGCTTCCTGCGACTGGCCAAATCCACCCTGCTGGTGCTGCAATACAAGCACAAGGCGGGGGAAGGGCGGCGCAGTTGACCTTCCGCCCCTATCCCGGCGTCACCATCGCCACCGTCATCATGACGGTGATCCTGGTCGGCCTTGGCGTCTGGCAATTGCAGCGCCTGACCTGGAAGGAAAACCTCATCGCCACTGTCAGCGGCCACATGACCGCCGCGCCGATCAGCCTGGATGAGGCCCTCAAGCTCAGCGCCGACGCGGTGCAGTACCGCAAGGTTTCGCTCTCCGGCCATTTCGACAATGGCAAGGAATCCTTCGTTTTCACCACCGATGTGAACGGCGATCCGGTCTATCACGTGCTGACGCCCTTCATCACCGAGGACGGCCGCACCCTGATGGTGGACCGCGGCGAAATTCCCGGCGACCTGATGCCGCCCCACCGCCGCATCGCCGTCGAAGGGCAAACCCGCATCACCGGGGTGTGGCGGGTGCCGGACAGGCCGGGCTTCTTCACCCCCAAGCCCGATGCCGCCCGCAATGTCTGGTATGCCCGCGACCTTCGGGGCATGACGGCGGCGAAAGCCATTGTCCTTGCCGCCCCGGTGGTGATCGAGGCGGACGCCGCGCCCAATCCCGGCGGCTGGCCCAGGGGCGGCCAGACGGTGGTGGATTTCCCCAACAATCACCTGTCCTACGCGCTGACCTGGTTTGGGCTTGCCGCAGGCCTGCTGGGCGTCTATTTCGCCTATCATATCTCCAAGGGACGGCTGGGCCGTTCCTGAAGCCCCGCCTTCAGGCAGCGAAGCGGCAGGGCAAAGATAAAGGGTCCGATGACTGACTCGTCTCACTTCATTTCCACCCGCGGCCAGGCACCGAAAGCAAACTTCGCCGAGGTGCTGCTGGCCGGGCTGGCGCCCGATGGCGGGCTGTATGTGCCTGCCGCCTGGCCGCAGTTCAGCGAAGGCGAAATCGCAGCTTTCGCGGGCAAGCCCTACAGCCACGTCGCTTTTGAAATCCTCAGCCGCTTTGCCGGCGACGCCTTTTCCTCCGCCGATCTCAAATCCGATATCGAGGCCGCCTATGCCGGGTTCGAGGACAAGGCCATTGCGCCGCTGCGGGAGATCGCCAAGGACGAATATCTGCTGGAGCTGTTCCACGGCCCCACCTTCGCCTTCAAGGACATCGCGCTGCAGATATTGGGGCGGCTGTTCGCCCGCGCCCTGAAGGGCAGGGGCGGCCGCGCCACCATCGTGGCGGCAACCTCGGGCGATACCGGCTCGGCCGCCATCGCCGCACTGGGCGGGCTGCCGAACATCGAGGTCTTTGTCCTGCATCCACGCGGCCGGGTCAGCGATGTCCAGCGCCGCCAGATGACCACCAGCCCCCACGCCAATGTCCACAACATCGCGCTGGAAGGCAGCTTCGACGATGCCCAGGCGCTGGTGAAGGGCCTGTTCGCGCAAACCGAATTCGCCCGCGAAATCAGCCTCACCGCCGTCAACTCCATCAACTTTGTCCGCATCGCGGCGCAGGCGGTCTATTACTTCACCGCCACCGCCGCCTTGGGGCATCCCGCCACTTTCATCGTTCCCACCGGAAATTTCGGCGACATTTTCGCGGGCGAGGCGGCTGAGCGCATGGGGCTTGGTATCCAGCGGCTGGTGATCGCCACCAACCAGAACGACATCATGGCCCGCGCCCTCAATGACGGCGTCTATGCGGCGGGCGCGGCGCATCACACACTCAGCCCCTCGATGGACATCCAGGTCGCCAGCAATTTCGAGCGGGCGCTGTTCGAATCCTCCAACCGCGACGCCGACTGGACGGCGGCGGCGATGAACGACTTTGCGCGGGACAAGAAACTCGTCCTGCCGCCTTTGGTGCTGGAAAATCTGCGCGCCCGCTACAGCGCTTTCGCCTGCGACGATGCCCAGACGCTGGTTACCATCAAGCGCGTTTACGACGCCACCGGCCAGATCATCGATCCCCATACCGCCGTGGCCGCCTGCGCCGCACAGCGCATCACCGCCCGTCCGGCGGTGATCCTCGCCACCGCCCATCCCGCCAAATTTCCCGATGCCGTGACACGCGCCATCGGCTTTGCTCCGCCCGTGCCGCCCGCGCTGGCGGCTCTCGATAAGCTGCCGGAAAAGCAGGATATTTTGGCAAACAGCCTGCCTTTGCTTCGCAAGTTCATCTCTTCTAGACTGGCGGCATGGACTTAGAAATATCCAATATTTCCAATGGCTTGACCATCGTCACGGACCCCATGGCGGGGCTGGAAAGCGCCACTTTGGGGGTCTGGGTCGGCACCGGTTCGCGCGACGAAACGATTGCGCAAATGGGCCTGTCCCACATGCTCGAACACATGGCCTTCAAGGGCACCGCCACCCGCTCCGCCCGCCAGATCGCCGAAGAGATCGAGGCGGTGGGCGGCTATCTGAATGCCTATACCAGCCGCGAACAGACCGCCTTCCATGCCCGCATCCTCAAGCCCGATGTGGCGTTGGGGCTGGAGCTGATCGCCGACATCCTCACCCAGCCCTCCTACGACGCCGCCGAACTGGATCGCGAACGCCAGGTGGTGCTGCAGGAACTGGGTCAGGCGCGCGACACCCCCGACGACATCGTCTTCGATCACCTGCAGGACGTGATCTATCCCGGCCAGCCGCTGGGCTGGCCGATCCTGGGTGACGAAGCCACCGTCTCGGCCTTCACGCCGGCCGACCTGCGCGCTTATTCCGGCGCGCGCTATCGCGCCCCCAACATGACGCTGGTGAGTTCCGGCGCCGTCCGCCACGCCGACATCGTGGCGCTGGCGGCGGAGAAATTCGCCGCCCTGCCGTCCGGCAGCGCCGCGCCCGCCGCGCCCGCGCGCTATGTCGGCGGCGATGTGCGCATGGTGGAAGACCTGGAACAGGCCCATATCGCCTATGCCTTTCCCGGCATCTCGTCGCGCGATCCCGATTTCTATGTCGGCCAGATCTACGCCATGATCCTGGGCGGCGGCATGTCGTCCCGGCTTTCCAGGAAGTGCGCGAAAAACGCGGGCTGTGCTATTCCATCTATGCCTTCGCCAACAATTTCCAGGATGGCGGCATCAGCGGCGTCTATGTCGGCACCTCGGAAAAGGACGCCGGCGAAGTTTCCGCTGTGATCGCGGGCGAGATGGAAGCCATGACCGCCGCGGTCAGCGATGCCGAACTGGCCCGCGCCAAGGCCCAGCTCAAGTCCGGCCTGCTGATGGGACTGGAGCGGCCGTCCAGCCGCGCCGAGGCCATTGCCGGGCAGCTTTTCGCCCTGGGCCGCGTCCAGAGCGTCGCCGAGATCGTCGAAAAGCTGGACGCCATCACCGCCGAGGCGGTCAAGCGCTTTGCCGGCTTCAGCATGGCCGCGCCCTCCATCGCCGCGGTGGGGCCGGTGGGCAGGCTGGAATCCCATGCCACATTCGCCGCCCGTTTTGCTCCTCTCAAGGCCAATGCCGCAGAATGATGCAAGGAGCATCAGCCAGCAAAAGTGCGAAGCGCCCACAGGGCGCGCAGCGGTTTTGCGCCGGGCGCCGGAGGCGCCCTTCAAATGGTTTGGGCGCGTCCGCGCCCTGGCTGTGCGACCAAAAGAGAAAGGGATTGCATCCATGATGCAATCCCGGCCAATGGCGTTCATGCGGGGCCTGACTTTTCCGGGCGGCCAGCAGCCCGTGATCCAGGGCAAGGATGTCTATCTGCGCTATCCGCGCATCGCCGATTATGCCGCCTGGTCGGCCCTGCGCGGCGAAAGCCGCGAATTCCTCACCAAGTGGGAGCCGGTCTGGGCCGAGGATGAACTGACGCGCGGCGCCTTCCGCCGCCGCATCAAGCGCTACCAGAAGGAAACCCGGCTGGATTCGGCCTATGTCTTCTTCGTCTTCCGCCGCCGCGACGACATGCTGATGGGCGGCTGCACCCTTTCCAATGTCCGGCGCGGCGTCACCCAGTGCTGCGCCCTGGGCTACTGGATCGGATCGCGCTTCGCCCGCCAGGGCTACATGACCGACGCCATGAAGATTCTCATTCCCTTTGTCTTCAAGACCCTGGGGATGCATCGGATCGAGGCGGCCTGCGTTCCCGAGAACCAGCCCTCCCGCAACCTGCTGGCCAAGGCGGGCTTCCGGGAAGAGGGGCTGGCCAGGCGTTACCTGCTGATCAACGGCGTCTGGAGCGACCATGTCCAGTACGCCCTGCTAGAAGACGAATACCGGGCCAAGGCCGCTTCCGGCTGACCGCCCAGACAAAGACAGAAATGAACCGGAAACCCGCCGTCATCACGCTGATCCCCCGCGCTCTCCTGCTGCTCTGCGCGCTCATCGCAGCGGGCGTTGCGGTTGCGCAGCCGGCGGCGCAGTCCGTGGTGCCGGTGACGCAGCCGCACCAGGTGGCGTTCGGCGCGCCCGACGATGTCATTGCCCTGCGCGCGGCGCTCACGCCCTATCACGCGCCGGGCGGGGCCGAGAAAGACGGCTCGCTCTGGTACATGCTGGCGCTCACCAACGACCAGATCCGTCCCATCAGCCGCGTGCTGCTGGCGGGCCAGCCGCCCAGCATGGCGCTGGCCGTCCTGCCGCACTCGACGCGGCCCGCGATCCTGGCGGTGGCCAGTTCGGATTCCGGCGTGGTGGTGGAACCGGCCCCGGCTTACGGCCACAAGGCCTGGCGCGTGATCATTCCGCCGGTGACGCAGGTCGGCCTGGCGCTGCAGGTGATCAATGCCCAGACGCCGCCCGCGCTCTATGCCTGGACCGAACCGGCGCTGGCCGGCCACAACCGGGCGCTGGCCATTTTCATCACCGCGGTGGGCGCCCTGATTGCCGCCGCCGCCCTGATCACCGGCGGGCTTGCCGTCCTGATCGGCCATGCCGCGCCGCGCTGGGTGGCGCTGACGCTGGCCCTGCTGCTGTGGAGCTGGCTGGCCGGCACCGGCACCTTCGACGCCAGCCTCGCCACCCATATCGGCGGGCCTTACGGCCTCACCGCCTTTCTCACCTGCCTGGCGCTGGCGGCGGGGGCCAGGCTGGCCGACGCCATCATTCCCATCCGCGATGTCTGGCCGCGCTACCAGAAGCATTTCCGCTGGTCGCTTTACGGCCTGTGCGGGCTGGGGGCGCTGGCCTATCTGGGCATTCCGCTCGCCACGCCGCTGGCCGATTTCGTCATCCTGCTGGGCAGCATGGCGGTGGCGGCCTACCTGTTTTTCTGCGGCCGGCGCGGCGTCAAGGCGGCGCAGGTGATCGCGCCCAGCGCCGCGGCCTTCGCCCTGGTGGCGCTGGCGGCGGCGGTGACCAGCGCCAGCGGCCTTGGTGAAAGCCTCACCGGCCCGGCGGCCACTGGCGGCTTTGCCGCGGCGGGCGCCATCCTGCTGGCGCTGGCGGTGATCGCATCCGAGGAAATCGCGGTACTGCCGTTCCTGCATGGATCGAACGCGGCGCGGCTGCTGGAAGCACAGGCCTCGAACGAAACGCCGGACGACACCGCCGCGCCTTTCGCCAATCTGGCGCTGGCCGCCATCGGCTCGGCGCATCAGGGCGTCTTCGCCCTCGACATGCGGGCGCAATTGCTGACGCTGTCGCCCGAAGCCACCGCCATGCTGGGGCTTGGCGCGCATGAAACCACTTTGTCGGAAAGCGACTGGCTGGCGCGCGTCCATCCCGAGGATCGCGGCGTGTTCCGCGACGTGCTCGGCAAGGCCCGTCCCGGCCAAGAGCTGCGGCTGGAATTCCGCACCCGCAACAATCTGCGCTGGCTGGAGCTGCGCGCCAGCGTCAACCAGATGGACGACGCCGCCGACCTTTTGGGCCTCCTCAGCGACATTACCGAACGCAAGCTGGAAGAGGCGCGCCGGGCCGCCCTGCCGCCCAGCGATCCCTTGACCGGGTTGGGCAACCGGGTGGCGCTGATGGCGGCGCTGGACGGCCCGCCATTCCCGACCGGCTTGCTGGCGCTGCTCGATCTCGATCGCTTCAAGAATATCCATGCCAGCGTCGGCGATGCCGGGGGCGATGCGGTGCTGCAGGGCACCGCCGAACGGCTGCAGCGCGATTTCGGCCAGGACGCGCAGCTGTTCCGCGTCGGCGGCGACGCCTTCGCGCTGCTGTTCCCCAATCCGCGCCTGACGCCGGAAGCCTTGGGCGAAGCCCTGGTGGCGCTGTGCAGCCCGCCGCATCCCTATGAAGGCCGCAGCATCTTCGCCCCCGCCAGCGCCGGGGTGGCGCGCGGTACCGCCGATCCGCTGGCCCTGATCAAGAATGCCGAAGTGGCGCTGGGCGCGGCCAAGCGGCGCGGCGGCGACTGCGCCCGCGTCTATGAACCGGCGCTGGAAGCCGATGTGCCGCAGGACGCCGTGGCGCTGGAGGCCGATCTGCGCCGCGCGCTGGAGAAAGGCGAGATCGCTGTGTTCTACCAGCCGATCATGCGGCTGAAGGACGGCGCCGTGGCCGGCTTCGAGGCCCTGCTGCGCTGGCAGCATCCCGAGCGCGGCATGATCGCGCCCGCCGACTTCATCGCCCATTCCGAGGAAACCGGCTTGATCGTGGCGCTGGGCCGTTTCGCGCTGGAGCAGGCGGCGTCCGACCTGTCCCACTGGCAGCGTTATTTCCCGGTGACGCCGCCCTTGTTCGTCAGCGTCAATCTTTCGCGGCGGCAATTGCGCGACCACGGCTTCGAGGAATTGTTCGGCACGGTGGTGAAAAGCAGCCAGATCGCCCCCGGCAGCCTGACACTGGAAATCACCGAAAGCGCGGTGGGCAGCGATTCCGAGCTGGCGGGCATGCTGGCGCGGCTGCGGGCCGCGGGCGCCAGCCTTTCGATGGACGATTTCGGCACCGGCGCCTCCACCCTCAGCCGCTTCCGCTCCCTGCCGTTCGACACCATCAAGATCGACAAGAGTTTCCTGGCCCGCCACGCCGGCAGCGACCTGGCCAATGACAGCGCCGTGGTCCTCAGTTCCATTGTCGGCATGGCGCATGAACTGGGCCGCGACGTGGTGGTGGAAGGGGTGGAAAGCCAGGGCGACGCGGCGTGGCTGAATTCGCTGGGCTGCGCCTTCGGCCAGGGCTATTATTTCTCGCTGCCGCTCTCGCCCGCCGAGGCGCTGGCCTTCATCGCGCGGCACTACGACATCGCAGCTGCCGCATCATCTTAATCAACAACCCAAGGAGACAACCCATGACGATCAAGGTCGGCGACAAAATCCCCACGGCAACCTTTACCCAGATGAAGGACGGTAAGCCCACGCCCGTCACCAGCGACGAGCTGTTCGGCGGCAAGACGGTGGCGCTGTTCGCGCTGCCCGGCGCCTTCACCCCAACCTGCTCGGCCAAGCATGTGCCGGGCTTTGTGCAGAATTTCGACGCCTTCAAGGCCAAGGGCGTCGACGCCATCGCCTGCGTTTCGGTCAATGACGCGTTCGTGATGGGCGCCTGGGGCAAGGACCAGGGGGCAGGTGACAAGGTGGCGATGCTGGCCGACGGCAATGGCGATTTCACCCGCGCCGTGGGCCTGGAATTCGACGCCAGCAAGTTCGGCATGGGCAAACGCAGCCAGCGCTATTCCATGGTCGTGAAAAACGGCGTGGTGAAGTCGCTGAACGTGGAAGAGCCGGGGGCGTTTGATGTTTCCTCGGCGGAGCACATGCTTAGTTCTGGCGAATTGGCGTAAGGGGCGCGGTCCTTTTTGGTCTTGGCGGCGTCGTGCGTGCTCACGTACTTTTCGTACGCTCCGCGCGACGCTCCTGGTCAATCCCTAAAATCACCCGCGCTGCGTTCGCGGTTAGAAAATAGGTGTCATCCCCGGCGATCACCGCGCGCCAGCGGCGCGCGATTGAGGGAAGGGGGCCCAGGTCTTAAATCCAGTTGCTGTGCTTGTCGAAGTTTGGGCCGACCGCTAAATTGCCCAAAACGGAGGCGGGCATGGGGTTTGTCGAGACCGTAAAAACCGTATTTTCGAAATACGCAGTCTTTTCCGGCCGCGCCGCCCGGCCGGAATATTGGTATTTCGCGCTATTCGCCTTTCTCACCAACCTGGCTGCAACGCTTGTCGATTTTGCGCTCGGCACACATTTTGGGAACGGCCAGGGGAGCGGTGTCCTTTCTGGCATCACCTCCCTGGCGCTCATGATTCCCCATTTGGCTGTTGGATTCCGGCGGCTGCATGATACCGAGCATTCCGGCTGGTGGTTTGGCGGCATTTTCCTGACCGCAGTTGTGGCGGGGTTGACAATCGTCTTCCTGAAACCGCTCGGGGCAATCCTGTTTGTCGTGCTCGGCATCCTGGCGCTGCTTTTGCTGATCTGGCTCTGCAGCGCGGGCACGCCAGGGCCAAATCAGTACGGCCCGCCACCGCCAACCGCGGTCATTCCCGCGCCTATCTTCCCGGAATAGCCGCGCGCGCCAGGGCATCGGCGCGTTCATTTTCCACATGCCCGGTATGGCCGCGCACCCATTTCCACTTGATCTCGTGCCGCGTCATCGCCTCATCCAGCGCCCGCCAAAGATCTTCATTCTTCACCGGCTTCTTGTCGGCGGTTTTCCAGCCGCGCGCCTTCCAGTTCTTCAGCCAGACCGTCGCCCCGTCCATCACATAGCGGGAGTCGGTGTGGAGGATGACGTCGGACGGTTTCTTCAGCGCCTTCAGCGCCTCGATCGCCGCCACCAATTCCATGCGGTTGTTGGTGGTGGCCTTCTCGCCGCCCGACAATTCCTTTTCATGGGCGCCCATGCGCAGGATCGCGCTCCAGCCGCCCGGACCCGGATTGCCGGAACAGGCGCCATCCGTGAAAATCTCAATCGCTTTATTCATGGTCGCGCGGCCTTCGGAAAACCACGAGGCCGCACTTTTCCGAGCCGATGCTCCACATCAAAATCCATACTCGCCGGCATGTTTCACCTGCTGGTGAAAGCGCAGCTTCCGGGAATATTCCCTGGGGTCCTTGGCGCGCACCAGCGCGCCCGGATCGGGATTGAGCCAGTCGTAAAGCCGGGTGAGCAGAAAGCGCAGCGCAGCGCCGCGCATCAACAGCGGCATGGCGGCGATCTCGGCATCGCCGAGCGCCCGGCCGCCGCGATAGCCCGCGATCATCGCCTTGGCCTTGGTGATGTTGTAGGCGCCGTCGCTCTCGAAGCACCAGCTGTTCAGCAGCACCGCCAGGTCATAGGCCAGCATGTCGTTGCAGGCGAAATAAAAATCGATCAGCCCGGAAAGCCGGTCGCCCATGAACAGCACATTGTCTGGAAACAGATCGGCATGGATCACGCCCGTCGGCAGGCCGCTGGGCCATTTCGCCTCCAGCTCCGCCAAGGAATCACCGATCAGCGCGCCCAGGCCGTCCTGCACCTTGTCGGCGCGCGCGGCGGTGGCCTTGGCCAATTCGCGCCAGCCGTCCAGCGACAGGGCATTGGGCCGCGCCAGGGCGAAGCTTTGTCCTGCTTCATGCAGGCCCGACAGCGCCGCGCCCGCCGCCAGGCAATGCGCCGCGCCCGGACGGCGCAGCGATATGCCGTTCAGGAAGGTGAGAATCGCCGCCGCTCGGCCCTTGAACATGGACCATTGCGCCCCGCTTTTGTCCCGCACCGGTTGGGGGCAGGCGATGCCGTGCGCCTGCAGATGCTCCATCAGCCCCAGGAAGAAGGGCAGGTCTTCGGCCTTCATGCGCTTTTCGTACAGGGTCAGGATGAAGGCGCCGCGGTCGGTCTGCAGGGTGAAATTGGAATTCTCCACCCCCTCGGCGATGCCCTTGAACGACAGCGGCGCGCCGATGTCATAGCCGGACAGGAAACCTTCCAGATCCTCGAAGCTGACATCGGTATAGACCGCCATGACACCCCTGAAACGCCTGTAATACCCGCCTGCTTGGCTTCAAGAGCCCGGCTGGCTATACAGTCCGCCAGTCAGGCCGGCCCCCGGAAATGGGCTTCCTGAACTCAGCCGACCGCCGCCAAAAGTCAAGCATCAACCTGGAATTCCGCAATGAAGCCCCACGCCTTCCTTTTTCTTGCTCTTGGCGTATTGCTGGCGGGCTGCAACGACGCGGCAGTTCCCCAATGCCCCAGCGCGGCGGTGCTCTCCGATACCGCCACCCTGACCGTTTTCCGCGCCGGCGCGCCGCGCGACCTGTCGGGCGAGGCCTATACCGCCGCCATCGGCAATGTCAGGACCGGCTGCTCCTATCCCAAGGGCTCCGCCTCATCCACCTCGACGCTCGACTTCACCCTGCGCGCCATCCGCGCCCCCAGCCCCGACGGCGCCGACTATACGGTTCCCTATTATCTCGCCCTGATCCAGGGCGACCGCATTCTCGCCAAGCAGAGCCTGACGGTGCATGTGGTCTTCGCCCCCGGCAGCGCCAGCGCCAGCCAGGATGTCTCGCTGGATGCGCAAGAGGTCAAGCTGGAGCCTGGTCATCCGCCTACGGACTATCAATTCCTGGTGGGCTTCCAGCTCAGCGACGCCGAGCGCGCCTACAACCAGACGCGGAACCGCTTTTCGCCATGATCTCCGTCGCCGCAGAACTGTCGGCGACCCTCGGCCGCGCCTTCGCCGCCGAGGGGCTGGCGGCGCATTTCGGCCAGGTGACGCTGTCCGACCGGCCCGATCTCTGCCAGTTCCAGTGCAACGGCGCGCTGGCGGCGGCAAAGGCCGCCAAGGCCAACCCCCGCGACATCGCCGGCAGGATCGCGGCGCGGCTGAAAGAGGACGCGCGCTTTTCCCGCATCGAGATCGCCGGCCCCGGCTTTATCAACATGGACCTCACCGATGCCGCGTTGGCCGGTTTCCTTGAGGACCGCGGCGAGGCGCCGCCCAACGGCAAGACGGCGCTGATCGATTTCGGCGGCTACAATATCGCCAAGCCCCTGCATGTGGGGCATTTGCGTTCCTCCATCATCGGCGACTGTCTGCAGCGGCTTTACCGCGCCAATGGCTGGCGGGTGATCAGCGATGTCCATGTCGGCGACTGGGGCCTGCAGATGGGCCAGCTGATTTCCGAGATCGGGTTGCGCGAGATCGCCCCCATCTATTTCGACGCCGCGTTCGATGGTCCGTACCCGGAGGTTTCGCCGGTGACGATGGAAGACCTGGAAGAGATTTATCCGGCGGCGTCGGCGGCCTGCAAGACCGACCCGGCGCGGCTGGAGCTGGCGCGGCGCGCCACGGTGGATTTGCAGGACGGCCGTCCCGGCTACCGCGCCCTGTGGCAGCATTTCGTCGATGTCAGCCAAGTCGGCCTGTCCCGCGAAACCCAAAGCCTGGGCGTCAGCTTCAACTATTGGCGGGGCGAATCCAGCGTCCATGACCTGGTCGCGCCCATGCTCGAAGACCTGAAGGCGCGGGGTTTTGCGGACATCAGCGAAGGCGCGCTGGTGATGCCGGTGGCCGAGGACGGCGACAAGAAGCCGATGCCGCCGCTGATGCTGGTCAAGTCGGAAGGCGGCCTGCTCTACGGCACCACCGACCTCGCCACCATCATCGAGCGGGTGCGCGATTTTGATCCCGACCTCATTCTCTATGTGGTGGACCAGCGCCAGCACCTGCATTTCGAGCAGGTGTTCCGCGCCGCCCGCAAGGCCGAACTGACCGGCAAGGCTGTGCTGGAACATGCCGGCTTCGGCACCATGAACGGGCCCGACGGCAAGCCGTTCAAAACCCGCGCCGGCGGGGTGATGAAACTCTATGACCTGATCGCCATGGCGACCGTGCAGGCCAATTCGCGGCTGGCGGAGCAGGGGCTGGGCGGCGATTACGCGGCCGAAGAGAAAGCCGAGATCGCCCGCCAGGTCGGGTTGGCGGCAATCAAGTTCGCCGACCTCTCCAACCACCGCATCACCGACTATATTTTCGACCTGGAGCGTTTCTCGAAATTCGAGGGCAAGACCGGGCCCTATCTGCAATATGCCGCGGTGCGCATCCAATCCATCCTGCGCAAGGCGGAAGCCGAAGGCCATGACGTCGGCATCCCCGCCATCCATTCGCCGGAGGAACGGGCCCTGGCGCTGCAGCTTTTGTCCCAGGCCGATGTCATGATCGCGGCGGAAGCCAAGCGCGCCCCCAACATCCTGTGCGACTATGCCTTCGAGCTGGCGCGGAAATTCAGCCGCTTCTACGGCGAGCATCACATTATGTCCGAAACCGACCTGGCACTGCGCGGCCAGCGGCTGGGCACTTGCGCCCGCACTTTGGCGGTTTTGCGGGAGATTCTGGCCCTGTTGGGCATCGAGGTTCCCGAAAGAATGTGAATAAGTCCGAAGGCTTATGGCCTTTCGTTGACTCCCACCCACCCCCATTTAGAATGAAACCAACAGGACAGTCCGCCGGGAGGCGCGCCGTCCTGGCCAACACACGATCCCGCGCGGGAGACGTCCGTCTTCAAAACGGAGGCCGAAGGAGCAACCACCCGGAAACTCTCAGGCAAAAGGACCGCGCAGGAGATGAAATTCTGGAAAGCGGCTAGCCCCCTCTTCACATTGAAGAAGTTAGCCCACCGAAGGGGTAACCCCATGCTCTTCCAAGGGAAGAGTGGCGGGGGAAAACTCTCAGGTCCCATGACAGACGGGTTCGCGCCTTTTCAAGGCGCGGAATCCGACATCTGACGGGACCGCATAATGGATACGCCTGAACTTTTGCATCGCACGCTGCTTTACGCCCTGCATCTTGAGCTGGGCGCCAAGATGGTGCCTTTCGCCGGCTATGAAATGCCGGTGCAATATCCCGCCGGGGTCTTGAAAGAGCATCTGCATACCCGCGCCCATGCCGGCCTGTTCGATGTCTCGCATATGGGCCAGGCCTTCCTGTCCGGCGCCGATCCCGCCGCCGCCCTGGAAAAGCTCACCCCCGCCGACGTCAGCGGCCTGAAAGAGGGCATGCAGCGCTACGGCTTGCTGCTGACGCATCAGGGCACGATCAGGGACGACTTCATGTTTTCCCGCCTTGCCGGGGAAGCGCCGCTCTATCTGGTGGTCAATGCCGGCTGCAAGGAAGGCGACTTCGCCTATATCAGCGCCGAACTGAAGGGCGCGGCCACGCTGACCACGCGCAATGACCGCGCCCTCCTGGCGCTGCAGGGACCCGAGGCGGCAAAGGTGCTGGAGCGCCACAGCCCCGGCATCTCCGATCTGACCTTCATGCGCGTGGTGCGCGCCAGCGTGGCGGGCGCGCCCGCCATCATCAGCCGCACCGGCTATACCGGCGAGGACGGCTTCGAGATTTCCATCGAAGGCGCCGATGCCGAAAAAGTCGCCCGCGCCCTCCTGGCCGAACCCGAAGTCATGCCCATCGGCCTTGGCGCCCGCGATTCCCTGCGGCTTGAAGCCGGGCTTTGCCTCTATGGCCATGACATGGACGATACGATCGATCCGGTGGAAGCCAATCTTGTCTGGTCCATCGGCAAGCGCCGCAAGACCGAAGGCGGCTTTGCCGGCGCCGATATCGTGCAGGACAAATTGCTCAACGGCGTGGCGAAGAAGCGCGTCGGCATCCTGCCCGAAGGCCGCGCCCCGGCGCGCGAAGGCACCGAGATCGCCTGGAACGGCCGCATCATCGGCAAGGTGACGTCGGGCGGCTTCGGCCCCAGCCTGAACGGCCCGCTGGCCATGGGCTATGTGGAAAGCGAATTCGCCGAGACCGGCACGAAGATCGAATTGATCGTACGGGGCAATCGGCTTGCGGCCGCGGTGGCGGCCATGCCCTTCGTGCCGCACACTTATAAACGCAAGTGAAGTCGGCAAATAAACGCAAGTGAAGTCGGCAAACGCAAATAGGAGCAAAGATATGAGCGAGACACGTTTCACCGACCAGCATGAGTGGGTGCGCCTGGAAGGCGACACCGCCACCGTGGGCATCACCAAATATGCCGCCGAGGCGCTGGGCGACGTGGTATTTGTCGAATTGCCCGCCAAGGGCCGCAAGGTGGGCGCCGGCGGCGAAGCCGCCGTGGTCGAAAGCGTCAAGGCCGCCTCGGAAGTCTATGCCCCGGTGGGCGGCGAAGTCAGCGAGGCCAACAGCGCGCTCGAAGCCGCCCCCGCCACCGTCAATGACGATCCCGAAGGGGCCGGCTGGTTCTTCAAGCTCAAGGGCGTCGCGCCGGGCGATTTCACCAAGCTGATGACGCAGGCCGCCTATGCCGAGTTTGTGAAAGGTCTCTAGTCATGCGTTACCTGCCCCTCAGTCCCGACGACCGCGGCGTGATGCTGAAGAAGATCGGCGTGCCCGACATGGACGCGCTGTTCCGCGACGTGCCGCGCAGCGCCGTGGTGCCGCTTTCGGCCTTCGACCTGCCGGACACGCAGGGCGAGCTGGAAGTGGACCGCGCCCTCAGCAAGCTGGCGGCGAAGAATGTGGCGGCCGGGGCGGGACCGTTCTTCTGCGGCGCCGGCGCCTACAAGCATCATGTCCCCAGCGCCGTGGATCATCTGATCCAGCGTTCGGAATTCCTCACCAGCTATACCCCCTACCAGCCGGAAATCGCGCAGGGAACGCTGCAATATCTTTTCGAATTCCAGACCCAGGTGGCGCTGCTCACCGGCATGGAAGTGGCCAACGCCTCGCTCTATGACGGCTCGACCGCCACCGCCGAAGGCGTGATGATGGCCCAGCGCCTGACACGGCGCGGCAAGGCGATCCTGTCCGGCGGCCTGCATCCCCATTATGCCGAGACGGTGGAAACCGTGGCCGGCCTGACCGGCGCCATTGTCCGCGCCCCCGTAACCCCTGGCAGCGCCGAAGACATCATCGCCCTGATCGACGACGACACCGCCTGCGTCGTGGTGCAAAGCCCGGATGTCTTCGGGCTGATCCGAAATTTGCGCCCCATCGCCGAAGCCGCCCATGCCAAGGGCGCGCTGCTGATCGCGGTGGTGACCGAGATCGTCAGCCTGGGCCTGCTGGAATCGCCCGGCGCCCAGGGCGCCGACATCGTCGCCGCCGAGGGCCAGAGCATCGGCAATGGGCTCAATTTCGGCGGGCCCTATGTCGGCCTCTTCGCCACCCGCGAGAAATTCCTGCGCCAGATGCCCGGCCGCCTCACCGGCGAAACCACCGATGTGGAAGGCCGCCGCGGTTATGTGCTGACCCTTTCCACCCGCGAACAGCATATCCGCCGCGAAAAGGCCACCAGCAATATCTGCACCAATTCCGGCCTTTGCACTTTGGCCTTCACCATCCATCTGTCGCTGCTGGGCGAGGAAGGCTTTGCGCGGCTGGCGCGGCTCAATCATGCCAAGGCCAGCGCCCTGGCGGATCGCCTCTCGGCGATTCCGGGCGCCCAGCTTGTGACGCCCGCCTTCTTCAATGAATTCACGCTTCGGCTGCCCAAGGCCGCCGCGCCGCTGGTGGATGCGCTGGCGAACAAGGGCGTGATCGCGGGCGTTCCGGCATCGCGTCTGATGCCGCATGAGAAGAGCGCGGACAATTTGCTGATCGTCGCAGCCACCGAAACCGCAACCGATGAGGATTTCGCGGCGTTCGAGCGCGCCCTGAAAGAGGTACTGTGATGGAAATCGATGCCAACCGCCGCAAGGTTGTCGCTCCCGGCTATCACGCGCCGGAAGAACTGACCACCATCTCGGGCGACCGGGGCCTGGACCATGAAGAAAAGCTGATTTTCGAGATCGGCCGCGACGGCGTCACCGGGGTGGATTTCCCGGAAGTGCAACTCTCCGGCGCGCGGCTGGGCGGCCAGCAGCGCAAGACCGCCATCGGCCTGCCGGGCCTCAGCGAGCCGGAAGTGATCCGCCATTATGTGCGCCTGTCGCGGATGAACTACGCCATTGACGCCGGGCTCTATCCGCTGGGCTCCTGCACCATGAAGCACAATCCCCGCCTGAACGAGAAAATGGCGCGGCTGCCGGGTTTCGGCGATTTGCATCCGCTGGCGCCGCGCGCCACCACCCAGGGCGCGCTGGCGCTGATTTCGCAGCTGATGAACTGGCTGACTGTCCTGACCGGAATGCCCGCCGTGGCGATGTCGCCCAAGGCGGGCGCGCACGGCGAATTGTGCGGCTTGCTTGCGATCCGGGCCGCCATCGCGGCGCGGGGCGAGAACCGCCCCCGCATCCTGGTGCCGGAATCCGCCCATGGTACCAATCCCGCCACCGCCGCATTCGCCGGCTTCACGGTGGACGAAGTCCCCGCCAAGCCCAACGGCCATGTCGATGCGCAGGCGCTCAAGGCCAAGCTGGGCCCCGATGTCGCCGCCATCATGCTGACCAATCCCAACACCTGCGGCTTGTTCGAGGGCGAGGTGGTGGAAATCGCCAAGGCCGTCCACGAGGCGGGCGCCTATTTCTATTGCGACGGCGCCAACTTCAATGCCATTGCCGGCCGCGTTCGTCCGGGCGACCTGGGCATCGACGCCATGCACATCAACCTGCACAAGACTTTCTCCACCCCGCATGGCGGCGGCGGTCCCGGCGCCGGGCCGGTGGTGCTGTCGGCGGCGCTGGCGCCTTTCGCGCCGTTGCCGCTGCTGGTGGCGGACAAGGACGGCTTCAAGCTGATCGAGGACCGCGACGAACTTCGCTTATTTTCTGAACTTGGGGGAGCCAAACCCTTCGGCCGCATGAGCGCCTTCCATGGCCAGATGGGCATGTTCGTCCGCGCCCTGGCCTACATGCTGTCCCATGGCCGCGACGGGGTGCGTCAGGCCTCCGAAGACGCGGTGCTGTCGGCCAATTACATCCTGGCGTCCCTCAAGGATGTGATGAGCGCGCCTTTCGGCGACGGCCCCTGCATGCATGAGGCGCTGTTCGACGACACCTTCCTGGAAGGCACCGGCGTCACCACGCTGGATTTCGCCAAGGCCATGATCGACGAGGGCTACCACCCCATGACCATGTATTTTCCGCTGGTGGTGCATGGCGCCATGCTGATCGAGCCGACGGAATCCGAATCCAAGGCCTCGCTCGACGCCTTCATCCATGTGCTGCGCGAAATGGCGCTGGAAGCCAAGGCCGGCAGGAAGGCCCGCTTCGAGGGTGCGCCGCGCCTGGCGCCGCGCCGCAGGCTCGACGAAACCGCCGCCGCGCGTAAACCCATTTTGCGCTGGAAGCGGGCCGAACTTCCGCAGGCAGCTGAGTAGGACGCGCCATGGGCAGCTATGTCGACAGCCATCTGGATCCCGGCGAAACGGTTGCCTATGAGGGCCGCCTGCACTGGATCGTCTATCTCACCCCCATGATCCTGCTCGGCCTCGGGATCGGCATCGCGTCATCGGGCCTTTATGCCGGCGGGTTGGCGCTGTGCGTCATGGGGCTGTTCGCGGCGCTGGTGTCCTGGGTGCGTGTGATCAGCAGCGAATTCGCCGTCACCAACCGCCGGGTCATCATCAAGACCGGCTGGCTGTCTCGCCGCACCATCGAGCTCAACATGTCCAAGGTGGAATCGGTCCAGGTGGACCAGGATATTTTCGCCCGGCTGCTCAATTACGGCACCATCACGGTGATCGGCACCGGCGGCACCAAGGAGCCGTTCCCCCTGATCGACGACCCCATGGCTTTCCGCCATGCGGTGCAGTTGCAACAAAACTAACGGGCGCGGGTCTTTTGGCCCCCGAGTGCGTCGGCCGGGCTCACGTACGTCCGTACGCTCCGCGCGGCCTCCTGCTCGGATGACCAAAATCCCCTGCGCCCATAGATGTCATTTATTATTCAGCCGCGCGTCACCAGCGCGGCATAGCAGCCATATTTGGCGTAATGGGCATGGATATAGGCGGTGCTGCCACTGCCCAGCAGGCGGGTGCAGGCCGCATCCACGTCCGGCCCCTCGCACAGATCGGCCTCCACCATCATGCCCGCTTCGTCATAGGCACGCAGCGACAATGTCCGGCTGCGGAACACCGGCGGCGGCGCCTCGCTGTCATAGGCCTGCAGGGCGCTTTGCCGCACGAAAATCGCGCCCGCCCCGCGATAGGGCGTGGCTGCGGGCTGGTGAGTGAAGGGCAGCAGCAGCACCCTTTCGCCAGGCACGGCGTCCTCCAGGCTGACCCGGCAGGGCGACCCCGGTTCGGCGGCCATTTTCACGACATGGCGCGCCGACAATTCGGCGTCACTCAGGGCAAACAGCCCACGGAATTGTTCCCCGTCCAGTCCGCGATAGCGCAGGCGCATGGTGTTTCTCCGTTCCCCCGGACATTCGCATGGCTGATTTGAGGCCGCCTCCGGATTCTCCCGTTGGCTATTGGCGCAAAAAAAGCCCCGCGGCGGTTTCGCGCGCGGGGCCAGGTCAAGCTCCCAGGGGAAAATAGAGAGCTAGCTGCAAATATGGATCTTCAGGCCTGCCGGCAATTTCGTGTCCTTGTCGCTGCAGGCCACATTAAGCTGTGCTTGGGTCAGGCCTTTGACATGGGTCAAATCCGTGCCCAAAAATGAGGTGATCGAGGTCTTGGCCCCGGTCAGGTCGGCGCCGTCCATCTTGGCGCCCGCCAGATTGGCGCCCGACAATTCGGTGCCGCGAAAGCTGGCATTGGTGAAATTGGCGAAGGACATGCACATCAGGAGCGCGTTGGCGCCGTCGAAATTGGCGCTGTGCAGGTCGTGCTCCTTGACGCAGGTATTGCTGAGATCGGCGCCCTGAAGGTTGCAGCCGACACAGTCCACGATCCCGCCATGGATTTTCGCCACGGCGGCCGCGTCATAATGCGGCGCTTTCGCTACGCTGTCGCTAGGCGAAACCGCCAAGGCGGGGCCGGCGGCCAGGGCAATGCAGGCGAAAAGCAGGATCGGGCGCATGGCGCCATTCTGGGGGAGGGGCGGTTAACATCCCGCAAACCTTTGCCCGTGTTTTCCGCCCAAAATGGCCCAAAGCGGAACGGCGTCCGCCCGGATTCAGCTCCGCCGCACCGGAAAGCTGCCCTCGATATGGTCGCGGAAAAAGCCGCCGATGGAATCGGCGAAAATCAGCCGGTCGTAAAGTTCCTGCGGCACCCCTTCATAGGTCACAGTTTCACCGCTGCCCCGGAAGCGGGCCCGCAGCACGCGGCTGGTTTCATCATAGGCGACGGCTTCAATGGCGTGCGACAGCGTTTGCATGACAGTGAAGGAAACGGCCAGCGCCCGCATTGGCTGCAATCAATAATGCGAACGGCGTGTTCCTTAGCTGCAGCCGCTGGTGCTGCCGCAGGTGTTGCACTTCATGCAGGTGCCGTTGCGCACCAGGGTGAAGTTGCCGCAGACGCCGCAATTGTCGCCTTCAAAGCCCTTCATGCGCGCCTCCACCACCCGCCGGGCATGGATATCGCGCGGCTTGGCCGTGGTGGACATCGCCACTTCCAGGCTGGCCACCTGCAGGCTGACCGGGTTGGTCGAGGTGATCACCTGCTCGATCCCGGCGCGGATTTCGGAAAGGTCCAGCGTGTCATTGTCGGCCTGGAATTCCTCTTCCCCGGCGTGGAAATGATCCTCATGCGCCAGCATCTTCGGCGCGGCGCCGCCCTTGACCATCGCCATGCGGGTGCGGCCGCGCAGATAGCCGCTGGAGGCCATGGTGGAGATCGCCACATCGGTGCCGCCGGACGGGCCATCGCCATTGTTGCCATGGCCGATATCCTCGTCCGAGGCGGGCGCGACATGGGCCAGGTCGTTGCGCCCCAGATAGGAAACACCCAGTTCGCGGAAGATATAGTCCAGCACGCTGGTGGCGTTCTTGATGCTGTCATTGCCGATCACCAGACCCGCCGGCTCGAAGCGGGTAAAGGTGAAGGCCTCGACGAATTCCTCCAGCGGCACGCCATATTGCAGGCCGACCGAGATGGCGATGGCGAAATTGTTCATCAGGCTGCGGAAGGCGGCGCCTTCCTTGTGCATGTCGATGAAGATTTCGCCCAGCCGCCCGTCCTCATATTCGCCGGTATGCAGATAGACCTTGTGGCCGCCGACAATGGCTTTCTGGGTATAGGATTTGCGCCGGTGCGGCAGGCGTTCGCGCTCCGACTTGCGCATTTTCTCGATCACCTTTTCGACAATGCGTTCGGTGACCAGTGTTTGCGCCGGGGCTGGCTGGCCACGCGGCGCTTCCACCGTCTCCTCGTCCTCGTCGGCGTCGAAACCGGCGAAGATCTGGCTGGACAGGGGCTGGCTCAGCTTGGAGCCGTCGCGGTACAGCGCATTGGCCTTCAGCCCCAGCTTCCAGGACAGCATATAGGCATCGCCGCATTCCTTGACCGCGGCGCTGTTGGGCATGTTGATGGTCTTGGAAATGGCGCCCGAGATGAAGGGCTGCACCGACGCCATCATACGGATATGCGATTCCACGCTGAGGGCGCGCTTGCCGATGCGCCCGCAGGGATTGGCGCAGTCGAACACCGGCAGATGCGCTTCCTTCAGATAGGGCGCGCCTTCCAGGCTCATGGCGCCGCAGACATACAGATTGGCGGCGTCGATATCGGCCCGCGAAAAGCCGATGGCTTTCAGCAGGTCGAAGTCCGGCGCGTCCATGGTGGCGGCGTCCAGCTTCAGGACATCGCGGCAAAAGGCTTCGCCCAATGTCCATTTGTTGAAGACGAAGCGGATGTCGAAGGCCGATTCCAGCGCGCCCTCGATGATGCCGATCTGCTCGTCGCCGAAGCCCTTGGCGCGCAGCGCGTCCTGGGTGAGGCGGCCGGTGAAGCTTTCCAGCGAGCCGTAACCGACCGCATAGGCGACGATGGCGTCCGCCTCGGCGTCGGTATAGCCCAGGCTGGCCAGGGCCTCCGGCACGCAGCGATTGATGATCTTGAAATAGCCGCCGCCCGCCAGGGTCTTGAACTTGACCAGGGCGAAATCGGGCTCGACGCCGGTGGTGTCGCAGTCCATCACCAGCCCGATGGTGCCGGTGGGGGCGATGACGCTGGTCTGGGCATTGCGGAAGCCGAATTCCTTGCCCATGGACAGGGCGTCGTCCCAGGCCCGCGCCGCCGCCTCGGCCAGGTCCTTCTGCTTGATCGCGGCCAGGTCCAGGGCCACCGGCGCCGTCGCCAGGTTTTCATAGCCCTTGGTCTCGCCCCGCGCGGCCCGGCGGTGATTGCGGATCACCTTCAGCATCGCCTCTTTATTCGCGGCATATTCGGGGAAGGGGCCCAGCTCGCCCGCCAGCTCGGCGCTGGTGGAATAGGACACGCCCGTCATCAGGGCGGCGATGGCGCCGGCAATGGCGCGGCCTTCGCGGCTGTCATACGCCGTGCCCGCGCTCATCAGCAGGCCGCCGATATTGGCGTAGCCCAGGCCCAGGGTGCGGTAGTCGTAGGACAGCTGGGCGATTTCCTTGGAGGGGAACTGCGCCATCAGGACCGAGATTTCCAGCACGATGGTCCATAGCCGCACGGCATGTTCGAAGCCCGGCACATCGAATGTCTTGATGCCTTCGCCCTTGCGGAAGGCCATCAGGTTCAGCGACGCCAGGTTGCAGGCGGTATCGTCCAGGAACATGTATTCGCTGCACGGGTTGGAGGCGCGAATGTCGCCGCCCGCCGGGCAGGTGTGCCAGTCATTGATGGCGGTATGGAACTGGATGCCCGGATCGGCGCTTGCCCAGGCGGCATAGGAAATCTTGTCCCACAATTCGCGCGCCGGCAGGGTCTTGGCGACCTTGCCCGAGCCGCGCCAAGTGAGATTCCACGGCCGGTCTTCGGCAACGGCCTTGAGGAATTCATCCGTCACCCGCACCGTGTTGTTGGAGTTCTGGCCGGAGACCGAGCTATAGGCTTCGGAATCCCAGTCGGTGTCATAGGTCTTGAACTCGATTTCCTTGTAGCCCTGGCGCGCATAGGAAATCACCCGCTCGATGTAATTGTCGGGGATCATGGACTTGCGCGCCGCCTTGATTTCGCGGCGCAGGGCGGGGTTCTTGGCGGGATCGAAACAGTCGCCGCCCGAGCCTTCGCAATTGACGCAGGCCTTGAGCACCGCCTTCAGGTGCCGCTCGGCCAGCTTGGAGCCGGCCACCAGGGCGGCGACCTTCTGCTCCTCGATCACTTTCCATTCGATGAAGTCCTCGATGTCGGGATGGTCCACATCCACGATCACCATCTTGGCGGCCCGCCGCGTGGTGCCGCCCGACTTGATGGCGCCCGCGGCGCGGTCGCCGATCTTCAGGAAACTCATCAGGCCCGACGAGGCGCCGCCGCCCGACAGCCTTTCATTCTCGCTGCGCAGGGTGGAGAAATTGGTGCCGGTGCCCGAGCCGTATTTGAACAGCCGCGCTTCGCGGGTCCACAGGTCCATGATGCCGCCTTCATTGACCAGGTCGTCCTTGACGCTCTGGATGAAGCAGGCATGCGGCTGGGGATGCTCATAGGCGCTGGTGGATTTGGTCAGCCGCCCGGTCTTGAAGTCCACATAATAATGGCCCTGGCCGGGGCCATCCACGCCATAGGCCCAGTGCAGGCCCGTGTTGAACCATTGCGGCGAATTGGGCGCGCATTTCTGCGCCGCCAGCATATGGCAAAGCTCGTCGTAAAAGGCCCTGGCGTCGGCCTCGCCGTCGAAATAGCCGCCCTTCCAGCCCCAATAGGTCCAGGTCCCGGCCAGCCGGTCGAATACCTGCTTGGCGGAATGCTCGCCGGTGACATCGGCGCTGGCGGCGGTCTTGCGCCAGAGGAAATCCGGCACGCCTTCTTCCGGCACCGGCTTGAGAAGCTTCGGCACGCCCGCCTTGCGGAAATACTTCTGCGCCAGCACGTCACAGGCCACCTGGCTCCAGCTTTCGGGAACCTCGATGCCCTCCTGGTGGAAGACGATGGAGCCGTCCGGGTTGCGGATCTCGCTGGCCGACTGGCGGAAGGCGATGCCCTCATAGGGGGAATGATCGGCGGTGGTGAAATGACGGTTGATGCGCATGGAAGTTCCCCGAATGTGGACGGCCCCAGCCCCGTCCGGCGGCACCGTTTCGGGGACAGAAAGGCTGCCCGCCGGAAGGAAAGTTCCCGGAAGCGGGGTAGCCTGGGGTCGCCAGATTTGGTGTCACAAGAGGTGACTGGCGCTAAATGTGTACCAACCCAGGACGGGCAGCAAGCCAAAAGTGGTAAACAAAACCTTACCCACCAGATGTGGTGGGTGCGTTTTGGGCCGAAAAGCGGCGAGTCAAGCGGCGCTGCGGATTAACGCCAGAAATATTTTCACGCCGAATTTCATCACAGTGTCACGCCCGGCTTTGGGAGATTTGGGGATAAGTGAAAAGACCCGAGTCTGGCGCAATGCAGCATTGGCGGGCGTGGCCCACACTCGTATATTCACGCGAATCCCGCCCCCTGAAGGCTGCCCCCATGCCGTTTTTCAAGATGATCTTTTCCTGGTGGAGTTCGGCGACCTGGGGCACCTGGCTCACCACCTGGACCCAGGGCGTGGCCGTCGGCACCGACCAGTTCGGCAACCGCTATTACCAGAACAAGGACGCCTCACGGCGCTGGGTCATCTACAACGGCACCGTCGAGGCCAGCCGCGTGCCGCCCGACTGGCATGGCTGGCTGCATCACACCTATGCCGAGCCGCCGACAAAGGTGCCGTTCAAGACCAAGAACTGGGAAGCGGGCCATCAGCCCAATCTCACCGGCACCGACGGCGCCTATCGCCCCGAAGGCAGTTTGCAGAAAAGCGGCCAGCGTCCGCCCGCCACCGGCGACTACCAGGCCTGGAAGCCGGAATGAGCGCGGCTGGTAAAAGCATCGGCCAGAACAATGCCGCCGAGGTGATGATCGGCCTGGGCGTGGTGGTGGCGGCGGCGGTGTTCCTGACATTCTTCTATCTGCACCGCGCGGGCGGCGGTTCGGGCTATGCGATCAAGGCCGAGCTGCCCAAGGTGGACGGGCTTGGCATCGGCACCGATGTGCGGATTTCCGGCATCAAGGTGGGCAGCATTTCCGACCTCAGCCTCAATCCGGTCAATTACCTGGTGACGGTGACCATGGACATCAACAAGGGCGTGGAAATCCCCACCGATTCCTCGCTGCAGGTGACCTCCTCGGGCATCCTGGGCGGGCAATATATTTCCATCCAGCCGGGCGGCGACGACAAGGTGCTGGCCTCGGGCGGCATGATCCAGAACGCGCAAGGCTCCGCCGACCTGATGAGCATGATCGGCCATTTCGCGCTGGGCGGTAACGGCTCATCGTCGTCCACGCCGGCCCCGGCGCCCAAGCCGCAATCCTTGCCGGCAGGTCCATGAAGCGCGTCTCCTTGTGCCTGTTGCTGGCCTCGACGTCCGCCGTCCTGGCGCAATCCGCCAGCGTGCCGATGAAGCCGCCCGCCGCCGCCGCCACAAAGCTCGCCAGCGTCCCCGCGCCCACCGATTTGCCGGCGGGCGTCACCCTGCCGCAAGCCACCGGGCCGATGACCTTGCTGCTGCGCGGCCTGGACAAGATCACCGGCCGCCCCACCAACATTGTCGCGCCAGTGGGCAAGCCGGTGCATTTCGCCACCCTCACCATCACGGCGCGCTATTGCTATTCCACGCCCGCCAGCGAGACGCCCGAGACGGCGGCCTTTGTGCAGATTTCCGATCACCGCCCCGACCAGAGCGAGCGCAGCATCTTTTCCGGCTGGATGTATGCCTCCAGCCCCGGCCTCAATGCCATGGAGCATCCGCTCTATGATGTCTGGGTGATCATCTGCAACGCCACCGCGCCGGGCGCCGCGCCGCCGGGCGCCATGGTCTCCACCGCGCCGGTCAAGGTGCTGGCGCCCGACTCGTCGGACAAGGAAAAGACCGAGGCGTTGCCCGAGGAAGCTGGCAAATAGGCGCTGGCCTTTTGTCCGCGTCGGCACGCTGTTGCTACCGACCGTCGCGCGTGCTCACGTACGTCCGGTCCATACGCTGTCGCTATGGACGCGCACGACGCTCCTGCCCATCGAACAAAATGCGGCGCGCTCGACATTCTCAATTAGAAAGCCGGCCACACCGCGACCTGCGCGATGGCCCGCTGCAACTCCGCCAGATATTCATCGCGCGGAATCTCCACCGCGCCGAAGCGCGCCAGGTGCGATGTCAGGAACTGGGTGTCTAGCAGCACAAAGCCGCCCCTTATCAATCCCTCGACCAGATGCACCAGCGCCACTTTCGAGGCGTCGCGCACCTTCGAGAACATGCTTTCGCCGAAGAAGGCCGCGCCCAGCTGCACGCCGTAAAGCCCGCCCACCAATTCGCCGTCCCGCCAGCATTCCACCGAATGGGCATGGCCGGCGGCATGCAGCGCGCCGTAAAGGCGCAAGATTTCGGCATTGATCCAGCTTTGCTCACGGTCCGGCGCCGGCGCGGCGCATTCTTCCATCACCTTGGCAAAGGCAATGTCGCTGGTGACGGTGAACAGGCCCGAGCGGACAGTGCGCGCCAGCCGGCGCGGCACATGAAAGCCGTCCAACGGCAATATGCCCCGCTGCTCCGGGCTGACCCAATAGAGCGTGGGATCGTCGCGCCGCTCGCCCATGGGAAACAGACCCTGGGCATAGGCAGCCAGCAGCAGTTGCGGCGAGAGAACCGGGCCGTGCATCAAAATAGATTAGCGCGCGGCGGAATTTCCGTCGCGCGCTATTTTTAAGGCGAAACTCTAACTGCGGTTTATCGCGAACGCGCCCGGTCCCGCCGCGGCGAGGAACAGGAACAGAAAGCACCAGGTCACGGCCAGGTCGCCGCCATTGAGGATGGGATAGGGGCCTCTGGGAAAATGCGCCATGAAATAGGCCACCGCCATCTCGCCCGAGGCGATGAAGGCCGCCACGCGGCTGAACAGGCCCAGCAGGATCAGCGCCCCCGCCACCAGCTCGATGACGCCCGAGGCGCCGCCCGGAAAGGACATCAGCACCACGGTATGGCCGCCCGGCGCCATCGGGAAACCGGCGATCTTCGACAGGCCATGTTGCAGGAACTGCGCCCCGACCACGATGCGCAGAATGCCCAATATCGCTTGCGAATATTTCGTGAGAAAATCCATGAAATGCTCCCGCCGGTTGTTGTTATCGGGGGGAACTATAGCGGTGGCGGAACTTTCCGGATAGCGGGAGACTTTCCCGCCCGGCTAATGCCCCAGACCCGCTAGGTATTTCTCCAGCCAATGGATCGAATAGTCGCCATTGATGATGTCCGGCTCCCGCACCAGCTTTTGGAACAAGGGGATAGTGGTCTCGATGCCGCCCACCACCAGTTCGTCCAGCGCCCGCCGCAGCCGCAGCAGACACTCGTTGCGGTTGCGGGCATGGACGATCAGCTTGCCCGCCAGGCTGTCGTAATAGGGCGGGATGCGGTAGCCGGTATAGATGGCGGAATCGAACCGCACCCCCAGGCCGCCGGGCTGGTGAAACTGGGTGATCTGGCCGGGCGAGGGGCGGAAGGTAAAAGGGTTCTCGGCATTGATGCGGCATTCGATGGCATGGCCCTCGAACACGATATCGGCCTGGGTCATGTCCAGATGGCCGCCCGCCGCGATGCGGATCTGTTCGCGCACGATATCAATGCCGGTGATGGCCTCGGTCACCGGATGCTCGACCTGCAGCCGCGTATTCATCTCGATGAAATAGAAGCGGCCATCCTCATAGAGAAACTCGATGGTCCCGGCGCCCAGATAGCCCAGCTGGGTGAGAGCCTTGGTGCAGATGCCGCCGATCTCGTCGCGCTGGGCGGCGTTGAGCGCCGGGCTGCCCGCTTCCTCCCAGACTTTCTGGTGGCGGCGCTGCAGCGAGCAATCGCGCTCGCCCAGATGGATCACCTTGCCGTGGCTGTCGGCCAGCACCTGGATCTCGATATGGCGCGGCTTCTGGAGATATTTCTCCATATAGACGGTGTCGTTGCCGAAGGCCGACTTGGCCTCGCTGCGCGCGGTGGACAGGGCGAACGACAATTCCCCCGCATTGTGCGCCACTTTCATGCCGCGGCCGCCGCCGCCCGCCGTCGCCTTGATCAGCACGGGATAGCCGATCTCCCCGGCCGTCGCGGCGGCGTCGGCATCGCTGACTTCGCCGCCCGAGCCCGGCACGGTGGGAATGCCCAGCGCCTTGACGGTCTGCTTGGCGGTGATCTTGTCGCCCATCATGCGGATATGATCCGCCTTGGGGCCGATGAAGGTCAGGCCGTGTTCTTCCACGATGTCGGCGAATTTGGCGTTCTCCGACAGAAAGCCATAACCGGGATGGATCGCCTCGGCGCCGGTGATCTCGCAGGCGGCGATGATGGCGGGAATATTGAGATAGGACTGGGTGGCGGAAGGCGGGCCGATGCAGACGCTCTCATCGGCCAACCGCACATGCATGGCGTCGGCATCGGCGGTGGAATGCACCGCCACGGTGGCGATGCCCATCTCCTTGCAGGCGCGGTTGATGCGAAGCGCGATTTCGCCGCGATTGGCGATGAGAATCTTCTCGAACATGCCCTAGCCGAGGATCAGCAGGGTCTGGCCGAATTCGACCGGGGCGCCGTTTTCGACGCAGATTTCCTTCACCGTGCCGGCGCGCGGCGCGGGAATGGCGTTCATGGTCTTCATCGCTTCGACGA
This sequence comes from uncultured Alphaproteobacteria bacterium, assembly GCA_903857685.1. Lineage (GTDB taxonomy): Bacteria > Pseudomonadota > Alphaproteobacteria > Micropepsales > Micropepsaceae > Rhizomicrobium. The sequence continues at coordinate 195 of CAIOFO010000108.1, read as the reverse complement.
TGAACAGCGTGTCGCCTTCCTCGACCCGCTGGCCGAGCTTGACCAGCGGCGGCTTGCCCGGCTCGGAAGCCGTATAGACCGTGCCCACCATGGGCGAGGTGACGGCGCCGGCTTGCGGGCCGCCCGTATTGGAGGAATGACCGGGCGCCGGCGCCAGGGCCGATGCGGGCGCGGCTTGCGGCGCGGGCGCAGGCG
>CAIOFO010000107.1 GCA_903857685.1 uncultured Alphaproteobacteria bacterium | reverse complement strand
GCGGTCCCCTGATGCATGTCATCGCCGCCAAGGCGGTGGCCTTCAAGGAAGCGCTGCAGCCCGAATTTAAGCTCTATGCCCAGAATGTCGTCAGCAACGCCAAGGCGCTGGCCGAGGAACTGAAGGCGCAAGGGCTCGACATTGTTTCCGGCGGCACCGACAATCACCTGATGCTGGTGGATCTGCGCCCCAAGAAAGCCAATGGCAAATTCACCGAAAAGGCGCTCGATCGCGCCTCCATCACCTGCAACAAGAACGCCATCCCCTTCGATCCGGAAAAGCCGTTCGTCACCTCGGGCATCCGGCTGGGAACGCCGGCCGGCACCACGCGCGGTTTCGGGGTTGCCGAATTCCGCGAAATCGGCCGCCTGATCGTGGAGGTGGTGGACGGATTGGCCAACAAGAACCATGAAGAGGGCGATCCGCAGGCCGAGGCGCGGGTTCGCGCCAAGGTCAGCGATCTGTGCCGCCGCTTTCCGATCTATCCGTAGATTTTGAAAAGGTATTGATATGCGTTGCCCCTTTTGCGGTCATGACGACAGTCAGGTGAAGGACAGCCGTCCTTCCGAGGACAATTCCGCCATCCGCCGCCGCCGCCATTGCCCGGAATGCGGCGGGCGCTTCACCACCTTCGAACGCGTGCAGTTGCGCGAACTGATCGTGGTGAAAAAGAATGGCCGCCGCGAAAGTTTCGATCGCGACAAGCTGGAACGTTCGATCAACCATGCCCTGCGCAAACGTCCGGTGGAACGCGAACGGGTGGACCGCATGATAACCGGCATTGTCCGCCGCCTGGAATCGATGGGCGAGAACGAGATTCCCGCCAACATGATCGGCGAGCTGGTGATGCAGGCGCTGGCCTCGCTCGACAAGGTCGCCTATGTCCGCTTCGCCTCGGTCTATCGCAATTTCCGCGAGACCCGCGATTTCGAGGCGCTGATCGGCGAACTCGAAGGCGACGACAAGGCTTCATGAAGGTCCTGATCGTCGAGGCGCGCTACCATGAAAGCGTCGCCGATGCGCTGGCCGACGGCGCCACCGCGGCGCTGGAAAAAGGCGGCGCCAGCTTCGAGCGCCTGTCGGTCCCCGGCGCCCTGGAAATTCCGCCCGCCATCGCGCTGGCCGCCGCAACGCGGCGTTATGACGGCTTTCTCGGCCTGGGCTGTGTGCTGAAGACCGGCAGTTTCCATTTCGAGATGATCGCGGCGGAAAGCGCCCACGGACTGATGCGGCTGGGGATTGAGCATCTGCTTTGCATCGGCAACGGCATCCTGGCCTGCGAGAATGAAGAGGAGGCGCTGCGCCTGGCCGACTTCTCACGCGGCGATGCCGGCGGCGAAGCGGCGCGGGCCTGTGTCGCCCTGATGCAATGGCGCGCCCGGTTGGGGCTCGGGGCATGAGCGGCCAGGCTTCCCAGAATAAGGCGCGCGGCGCGGCGCGGCTGGCCGCGGTGCAGGCGCTTTACCAGATGGAGCTGGCGGGCGCGGGCGCCGACGAAGTGGCCGCCGAATTCGCCGCCCACCGCTTTGAGGAATTTTCCGATGCGCCGGACGCCGATTTCTTTGCCGCCATCGTGACCGGCGTGCCGCAGCACCAGATTGAGATCGACAAGGCCATCGCCGCCTGCCTGTCGCAGAATTGGACCCTGGCGAGGGTGGATTCGATCCTGCGCGCCATTCTGCGCGCCGCGGCTTTTGAACTGGTGGCGCGGCGCGATGTCCCCGCCAAGGTGGTGATTGACGAATATGTCGGCATCGCGCGGGACTTTTTCTCCGGCGACGAGCCCGGCTTCATCAATGCCGCGCTGGACGCCATGGCACGGCGCAAACGGGCCCCCGAATTCGGCCTGCCGGTTCCCGACGGCGAACTCGAATTCTAGTGTAGGCTGGAGCGATGGATGAGTTTCAAATCATCGCCGATATTTTCGCGCCGCTTGCCACCAGTCCGGGCGCCTTCGGGCTGACGGACGACGCGGCGGTGATCGCGTCGCGCCCCGGCTTCGATCTTGTCGTTACCACCGACCAGCTGGCCGAAGGCACCGATTTTTTCGCCTTCGATCCCGCCGCCGACGTGGCGCGGAAAGCGCTCAGGGTCAATCTTTCCGATCTGGCGGCCAAAGGGGCGGTACCGGAATTCTATCTTCTGGCTGTTGCCCTGCCGCAAAGTATGACGCTGGACTGGCTGAAAGGCTTTGCCGGGGGACTTTTGGCAGACCAGCAGCAATTCGGCGTCTCGCTTCTGGGCGGCGATACCAGCCGCGGCGAGGGACCGCTCAGCATCACCATAACCGCTTTCGGTTTTGTCCCGGCGGGGAAGATATTGCGGCGCTCCGGCGCCCGGATCGGCGATCATGTCTATGTCACCGGCATGATCGGCGACAGCGGCGGCGGCCTGGCAATATTCAGGCGCGAAAATCACACATTGAGCGAAAGCCAGCGCGATTATCTGACGGGTCGCTATCGTCTGCCACAACCGCCGGTGGCGTTCGGCGCCCGTATGGCAGACCTGGCCTCGGCAGCGGTGGATGTCTCTGATGGCCTGATCGCGGATCTGGGCCATGTCGCCCGCGCGTCGGGTGTATGCATCGTCGTCGACGCAGACATGATCCCGCGCTCGGATGCGCTGCAGGCGTTATGGGGCGAGGGTATCGAGGCTATTGTCCGCGCCGCAACCTCCGGTGACGATTACCAGGTCGCTTTCACAGCCAACCCGGCGCGGGAACAGGATATCATGGCGCGGGCGGGCGATGTCGCCGTTACCCGCATCGGCAGGGTCGTGGCGGGAGCGGGGGTCGAGCTTCGCCATCAGGGCCAGCCCGTTGCCGTCTCAAGGTCGGGCTATCGGCATTTTTAGTGCAGTTGCGGCTTTCATTCGATGGGACTCAGCCAGCGAGCCCAAGATTGATGCGGTGGTTCCGGTCAAACAGCCCCTGAATTTTCACAGTTGCTCCTATCAAACCCTTCAAGGTGGTATCCAGCGTGTCTTGAACGTGCATTAGGTGCTCTTTGTCGTTGTCCAACTTGTTAAATCTATAGACCCCGGTTTTGGAGTCGTAGCCATATAGATGACCATGCGCCAGAAAGTCTCGGATTATGACTAGCTCTTTGGCGTCTGAGCGGATCGCCCTGGCATCCTCCATGTATGGCGCAAGTTGGGGAATTTGGTTGAAGCATGTTCTTAGAAAATCCATCCTTTGCGAGAAGGTGCGCGGTAACTGGGGAGAAATATTTTTTCCTCCGCCATCATGGAAAACCATGGAAATGGTCGCCACTAAAGAGCTTTCGAACATTCCCCATTGAATGATGAGTTCGCCAGCTACGGCGTATAGATCAATAAGAACCTGAGACGAAAGCGGCTCCATGGGCTCAAACTTATCGTAAGAAGATGTACTGCGGCCCATGCTGAAAACAGTCCCCAAGCTGCACAAGGCGACGACCGAGTCTAAGCCGAGTCGAACGAGGACCGTCCCGCAGGATTAAATTTCTTCATTCCGGTGGGCGACGCCATGGACTTCCTGTCGCTGGAGCAGCATTGATGGCACGACTTTAACGGTTCGCTAACCCTGTTTTGCGAGCCTCGGGCATGCGCCGCGCCCTGACCGCCCTGTTTCTGCTTGCCCTGACCGGCGCGGCCCTTGCCGCCGACAAGGAAGGCAAGCCCGGCACCAATGTGGACATGCCCTATCTGATGGCGCCGATGACGAATGCCGACGGCAAGCTGGGCGGATACGCCTATATTTCCAGCCGGCTGACCGCGACCTCCGACACTTTCGCCCTGGCGGTGCGCAACAAGCTGGCCTTTATCCAGGACGCTTTCGTGCGCGATGTGAACGGCGCCGGTGTCGGCAAGGCCGGTGACGGATCCGCCGTGGACCAGCCGGCGCTGGAGGCGCGGCTGCTGGCCGATGCCCGGCGGGTCATGGGCGCGGGCGCCGTGGCCTCGATCGCCCTGGTCCAGGTCCAGATCGCTCCCTTGCATCCCACCCAGACCCCCGCCTTGAATACCCCGCCTCCGCCGCCCGATTCGCCAGCAAAACCGGCACAAACCGCCAAATCAGGCGGCTAAATGTCTCAAAAGCGTGGTTGCTTGCGCGGGGTGCTTTTGGCACTCTCCCGCCGCCCTTGAAGCGGCGCGCCCTCCCGTCCTGGGAGACGGCGCCCGGCCATGGGGATCGGCGCTGCCGGCCCCAACAGACGAACGGGACCCAGCACCGACCCATTACTTCAATTCGACGAGGGATAGCCCATGAATTCCGAACTGCTTATCGTCCTTCTGTGCGGCGTGCTGGCGCTGTTATATGGCGGCTGGACGATCCGCTCCGTCCTCAGCCTGTCGGCCGGCAATGCCCGGATGCAGGAAATCGCCGCCGCCATCCAGGAAGGCGCGCGTGCCTACCTCAACCGCCAATACACCACCATCGCCATGGTCGGCGTTGTGATCTTCGCCCTGGCCTGCTGGTTTCTCGGCTGGCAGCTGGGTGTCGGCTTCCTGATCGGCGCGCTCCTGTCGGGCCTGGCCGGTTATGTCGGCATGTTCGTCTCGGTGCGCGCCAATGTGCGCACCACCGAAGCATCGCGCTCCGGCCTGGCCGCGGGCCTGTCGGTGGCGTTCCGCGCTGGCGCCGTCACCGGCATGCTGGTGGTGGGCCTGGGCCTGCTGGCCGTGGCCGGCTACTACGCCGTGCTGACCTTGGGCATGGGCCTCAGCCTGGATGATCCGGCGCAAAGCCGCATCATCGTGGATTCGCTGGTCGGTCTTTCCTTCGGCGCTTCGCTGATTTCGATCTTCGCCCGTCTCGGCGGCGGCATCTTCACCAAGGGCGCCGATGTCGGCGGCGACATGGTCGGCAAGGTCGAAGCGGGCATTCCCGAAGATGACCCGCGCAACCCGGCCACCATCGCCGACAATGTCGGCGACAATGTCGGCGACTGCGCCGGCATGGCGGCCGACCTGTTCGAAACCTTCGCGGTGACCACGGTGGCCACCATGGTGCTGGCCTCGATCTATTTCACCGGCACCGACAAGTCCGCCCTGATGCTCTATCCGCTGGCCATCGCAGGCATGAGCATCATCACTTCGATCATCGGCACCTTCTTTGTCCGCCTCGGCGCGTCCAAGAACATCATGGGCGCGCTCTACAAGGGCGTGATCGCTACCGTGGTGCTGTCGCTGATCGGCCTGTGGCCGCTCACCGACAAGCTGATCGGCATGTCCACCGAGCTTAGCAGCGGTGACGCCCACTATACCGGCATGACCCTGTTCTTCTGCGGCGTGGTCGGCCTGATTGTCACCGGGTTGCTGATCGTAATCACGGAATACTATACCGGCACGAATTTCCGCCCGGTGCAGTCCATCGCCAAATCCTCGGTCACCGGTCACGGCACCAACGTGATCCAGGGCCTGGCGATCTCGATGGAATCCACCGCGCCGGTGGCGCTTGTGATCTGCGTCGGCATCATCGTCACCTATTCGCTGGCGGGCCTGTTCGGCATTGCCATCGCGGTTTCGACGATGCTGTCGCTGGCGGGCATGGTCGTGGCGCTCGACGCGTTCGGCCCGGTCACCGACAATGCCGGCGGCATTGCCGAAATGGCCGGCCTGGAAGGCGATGTGCGCAAGACCACCGATGCCTTGG
>CAIOFO010000106.1 GCA_903857685.1 uncultured Alphaproteobacteria bacterium | reverse complement strand
GTGACGGCTTCTTCTATCGCGGCAAGAATGTCGCCGTGGTCGGCGGTGGCAACTCCGCCGTCGAGGAAGCGCTGTTCCTCACCAATTTCGCCGACAAGGTAACCCTGATCCATCGCCGCGATTTCCTGCGCGCCGACAAGACCAACCAGGCGCGCCTGGCCGCCAACAGGAAGATCGAGGTGCTTTACGACAGCGAAGTGACCGACGTGCTGGGCACCGCCGAGCCCAAGGGCGTCACGGGAATCCGCATTCGCAATACCGTCACCGGCTCGCTGCACGAGCTTGCCGTGCACGGCCTGTTCGTCGCCATCGGCCACTCGCCGGCCACCGCCCTGTTCCAGGGCAAGCTGGAGATGGATGAAAGCGGCTATATCCTCACCGCGCCGGATTCCACGCATACCAGTGTTGCGGGCGTTTATGCTGCCGGCGACGTCAAGGATAAGATATTCCGGCAGGCCGTCACGGCGGCGGGCATGGGCTGCATGGCGGCGCTGGAGGCGGAGCGCTTTCTGGCTTTGGCCCATACGGGAGATCTTTCGGTCGGCGTTTAGGGGGAAGTGATGGACTGGGACAAGCTTCGCATCTTTCACGCCGTGGCGTCGGCGGGAAGCTTCACCCATGCCGGCCAGCAGCTCACCCTCAGCCAGTCGGCGGTGAGCCGCCAGATCAGCGCGCTGGAGGAGGAAATCTCCACCCCGCTGTTCCAGCGCCATGCCCGCGGCCTCACCCTCACCGATGAAGGGGAACTGCTCTACACCGCGGTCAGCGAAGTGCTGTCACGGCTGGCGGCCGCCGAGGAAGCGCTCAAGAACATCCATGAATCGCCCCGCGGACCGCTCAAGATCACCGCCAGCCACGGCATCGGCGCCTATTGGCTGCTGCCGCGTCTCAAGGAATTTTCCAAGGAATATCCCGAGGTGGAAATCCATCTGCTGATGGATGACCGCGAGCTCGACCTGTCGCAGCGCGAAGCCGATCTGGCGGTGCGCATGCGCGCCCCGGTGCAGGCCGACCTGATCCAGAGAAAGCTCTTCACCGTGCATTATCACATGTACGCCTCGAAGGAATTCCTGGGCCGCCAGGGCGCGCCAAAAACGCTGGAAGACATCTGCAACTTTCCCATTGTGGTCTATGGCGAAACCGCGGCCCCGGAAATCCGCGAGATCAACTGGCTGCTGGAGCATTACAAGAAGCACTTCAGGCTCGGTTGCACAGGCAGCATCACCCGCATCAACAACATCACCGGCATCCTGCAGGCGGTCGAAGTGGGTTTGGGGATCGGCGTGCTGCCCGACTATGTCGCCATCGGCCATCCCGATCTGGTGCGGGTGCTGCCGGAAGTCCCCGCTCCCAGCTTCGATGTCCACCTGGTCTATGCCGATGCCCTGCGCCAGTCCAAGCGCGTGGCGGCGTTCCGTGACTTCCTGGTCAAGGGCTCCAAGGACTGGCAATACTGAATTCATGTTTGACAAGCTGACGCGCCTACTTGCAAAGCCCGGGCCGCAAGCTTTGCCCGATCTGCGCCTGTCGGTGGCGGTGCTGCTGGTGGAAGCGGCGCGGCAGGACGATCATTTCGACGCCCAGGAACGGGCCGTGATCGCGCAGTTGCTGACGCGCAAATTCGCTCTCGCGCCCGGGGAATGCGACGCGCTGCTGGCGGCGGCCGAAACGCATGCCGACCAGATGGTGCAGCTGCACGGCCATACCAGCGCGATTTTCGCGCAGATGACTCCGGATGAGCGCGTCGAACTTGTCGAAATGCTCTGGGACGTGGCCTATGCCGATGGCGTGCTGGACCCGGAAGAGGATCTGCTGATCCGCCGCGTCGCGGGACTGATCGCCGTCACCGACCGCGAACGCGTGCTGGCCAAGCAGCGTGCGGCGGCACGTTCGCGGCAACCACCTCCGTAAATTACCGCCGCTTTCGCGGCTTCGGAACCGTCACCGGGCAGCCCGGTTGAATGCCTCCGCAGACGCCTGGCTGGCCCGGTCGAAGGCTGCGCGCGTTTCCGCCAGGGCGGCCATCATGGCGGACCATGACTGAATGCCGGCCTGGCCGAACATGCGCAGCTTGTCCTCGGCCGCGGCGGCATCGGTGTTCATTCGCTCCACGGTTGCTTCGACTTCATTCCGGTGTACGGCCGCGAATTCGGTGGTATCGTTCCTGAACCTGTCGGCTGCGGCGCGCCAGGATTTCAGCTGGGCATCCGCCTGAAGTCTGAAGATCGCCCGCTGCTGCTCGAATTGCCTGGCAAAAGCCTCGACATATTCCTTGGCCTGCGCTTCGTAAGCATCCCACTCGGATTCCAGTTTTGCTTTGGCGCCGGCCCAGGCGGCTTCGCCGGCCTGTGCCTGCGTCCCGATGCTTTCCTGGAAATGATCGCGCTTCTTGCGCAGGTCGGCCAGCATCTGGCTGGCCTTGACGCGGGCATCGGCCTGGACGTCGCCCAGCTTCGCCTCGAACGAGGCCAGGGCGGCGTCCATCTCGTCCAGACGCTCCTTCGCCCAGTTCAAGTAGGGGTGCAACATGCTCTGCATCGGACCATTCTCCTTTGATTCACAAGCCTGTGTGACTGCCATTCACCGGCAAGGTTGAAAGATAACGCTGCAGGACGGAAAACAGTTCGGCGGCATGGCCGACCCGGTCATTGCTCAGCGCCGCGCGAATATCGTCCACGATCATGCTTCGGATTCTCTCGGAGCCATGCTCGCAATGGCCCAGATAATTGGCCAGCGCCGCCGCCGCGGTTTCCGGAATATGTTCATGTTCGGCGATTGCCGCGACCTCGCTCTCGGACAGACCGCAAAGCGCCACGCAATCCTCGAATGAAATCATCGCCGATAGCCTGCACTGCATTCCACCCATCATTATTGCGGCATTTGCTGGGCGGAAAATTGATCGAAATCAAATACCGGCCTGGCGGCAGACGGCTGCGCCATTCTCTCCCGTCACAAATAGGGCAGCAGGAGCCGGGCGGCTGCATCGCGCAGGCGAATCCGCATCGGCATTTCCCGGTCGGCGGTGTTGAACCGGCGCGCCTGGCGGATTTTCGCATCGATCAGATCGTCAAGGGCCGCCGCCAATTCCGCGCCGTAACATTCCAGGTCCAGTTCGAAGTTGAGGCGCAGGCTGCGCACATCCCAGTTCGAGCTGCCGATCAGGCACCATTCGCCGTCCACGGTCACAAGTTTGGCATGGTCGAAAGGCGCGGGCGTTAAATGGAAATTGGGCGCGGCATGTCGGAAAAAGCGCAGATGCGCCCGCATGGCCCAGTCGAGCAAGGCATGATCGCAATGCTCGGGGATGACGATGTCGACCTGCACGCCGCGCAGCACGGCCTGGCCGATTGCGAATTGCAGCCGCTGATCGATGAGAAAATAGGGCGTGACGATCCGGATGCGCCTCTGGGCCTGGGCGAGCGCGGCGCCCAGCAGGGCCTCGATCTTGTAGATATCGGCATCCGGCCCCGAGGAGATGCCGCGGGCGCATACCGAACCCCTGGGCTCCAGCTCCGGCCACCAGGGGCGCTTTTCCAATATTTCGTCCGTGGTGAAGGTCCAGTCCCGCGCAAAGGCATCCATGATCTGCCGCACCACCGGACCCTCCACCCGGAAATGAATGTCCTGCACTGCGTCCCCGGTGGGCCGGCTGTCCGCATACTCGGCGCCGATATTCATGCCGCCCATGAAACAGACGGTTCCGTCCACGATGAGGATCTTGCGGTGGTTGCGCATGTTGAGAAACGGCATGCGCCAGGGAATCCAGGTGTGCAGAAAGCGGGCGATGGGCACCCCGGCGGCCTTGAGCTGCCGCAATACCGGCGACCAGAGATAGCCGCTGCCGACGCTGTCGACCAGCACGCGCACCTGCACGCCGCGCTGGCGCGCCGCAATCAGCGCCTGCACGAATCCCCGCCCTACGGCATCGGGCCGGAAAATGTAGGAGGCCAGCGCAATGCTTTGCTGCGCCCCCGCCAGGGCGGCGATCATTTCCGGAAAAGCGGTTTGGCCACCGCGCAATATCGCGACATCATTGCCGCCGGTCAGGGACGCGCCGGTGATGCGCGATCCGATGGCCGCCAGCGCCGCGATATGTTCGGTCACCGCCGGCTCAGCCGATGTGCCGTCGCCGTCCCACAGGCTTGGAACCCTGTCGAATTTCAGGGCGCGGCGCACGACACGGTTTATGCCGAAAATATAATAGGCGAGCGCACCGAAAAAGGGCGAGAGCCAGACAATCGCGAGCCAGCCCAGCGCGCTGCGGACATCGCTCTTCTTGAGCAGGATATCCGCCGTCGCGGCGGCAGCGCCGGCGACGAACAGCGGTGCGAAGGCCAGCGCCAGCATCTGGTTCAGCGCGAGAAAATGAAAGAAGGTCAACAGCATCGGGACCGTTTCCTGCGCCTAGGCGCCGCGGTGAAGAAGGTTCCAGATATGTCCGGCGACAAGGCCCACCAGCCATCCGAATGCCCCGGTCATGCCAACCAGCAACCCCGCCCGGCCGGGATCATAGGCCTCGACATGATAAGGCGGCGCGATGAAATGCATCCAGAAGATGAAGTTCATGACCCTCTGGGCAAGCCCGGCATAGACAAGCGCCGCCCAGCAGACATGCCAGAGCGCAAGCAGCAGACCGAGCGCAAAGGCAAGCTTCAGGGGGCGGATGCGCATCGGGATTGAGCCTTGTTTGCCCTCATACTACGTCAGGCTGACGCGGTGGCCTTGCGCTGGATCAACCGCCGGCGGCGCAGGTGCCGTGCTTGATCGGAATCAATGCCGCGCAAGGCAGCCGCCGCCAGATTGCATTCTTGAAAAACATCCGCCGGGAGAAATTCCATCAAGAAGCCGGTCGTTGCCAATCTTCTGGTTTGCGGTCTGCTTGCCTTCGCTACCTCCGCTTGGGCGGCGGACAAGGCCTGCCTGCAGATGAAGCGGATTTACGGCTGGAAAGCCGCGCCCGGCAATCGCAGCCTCATTGTCACCGATGACCTGCACAGGAAATTCAGACTGACATTCACGGGAATTTGCGTGGACCTACAGTGGCAAAACCGGCTTGAATTTGAACCTTTCGCCCCCTCGCGGCTTTCCTGCCTGGCGCCCGGGGACATCACGACCCGCGACATCGAAGGCCGCACCGGCGGTACCTGCCCCATCGCCAGGATAGAAACCTATACGCCGGAAATGGAAAAGGCAGACACCCAGTCCCGGTAGCGGAATGTGAGGATTGCAAATGGCGCTCTTTTCGTCTCAGGAATATCTTTCTTCTGCCGTGCGGCTTCCGTCCCCGGCAAAGACAAATGATTGTTCGGTCTTCACCGCCCTGGGACATCGCAGGACAATTCGCGATATCAGCCCGGCGAAATTGCCGCCGCAAATCATCTCCAACCTGCTTTGGGCCGCCTTCGGCGTTAATCGCCCGGAAAACAAGTTCGGGGTTTCCGGCCGGACAGCGGCGTCCGCCAGCAATTCCCAGGAAATCGACCTCTATGTCGCCCAGAAGGACGGGATCTATCTTTATGACGCGGGAAAAAATCTTCTGCAGCCGGTCGTGAGCGGGGATCTGCGATCCGCGGCGCTCACGCCGGGCCAGCACAGCATCGACGCCGAAGCGCCCCTGACGATCATCTTTGTTGCCGACACCCATCGGTTGACCGCCACCCGCGGTTACAAGGATGCCGGCCTAGAGGATCCGGAAGTTCAAAAGGCCTATTGCTACGTCGATACCGGCCTGATCGCCGGGAATGTCTATCTCTATGCCGCCGCCGAGGGCCTGGCGGCCTGGTTTCACAATTGCGACAAGGACCGCCTTGCGAAGGCGCTGGGCCTGCGCTCCACGCAACGTGTGCTGTTCGCCCAATCCGTGGGCTATCCCGACGGCGCCTGAGTTGCCGGCACGGCAGCAAATTTGCGGCTTGATCCGCATCAAGGCGCGGCAAGTTTCAGCCTGCTGGGATGCGTGTTGCCTTTGGAGGAGTTTGCGATGCACCGGAGAGTTCTGATCACGACCTTGACGGCGCTGCTGGCATTTCCCGCCGCGGCCCAGGTTCATCGCAATCCGGGCCGGGGACCGGCGATTGGCGGGCCCGTCCTGCCGCGCGCGCCGCGGAACGGATTTCCCAATCGCGCCATGCCCCAGCCCAATCGCTGGCGCGGCGATTTCGGGCGCTTCAATACCGGCCCCTGGGATGGTGGCCATTGGTATCATGGCCTGCACGGCGGCAGTCTCGCCTGGTGGTGGGTCGTCGGCCCGAACTGGTATTTTTATGACCGGCCCGTCTATCCCTATCCGGACACCTATTCGCCGCCGGGCCGGGAAGGAAACTGGTGGTACTGGTGCGACGCCTCGCAGGAATATTATCCTTACGTTACATACTGTCCATCGGGCTGGGTCCGCGTTCCGCCGCGTTGAGCATTCAGAGCGCCGGAGACAGGCGGGCCGCGGCGCGCCGATGAAAATACAGATAGATCACGGCGCTACCGGCCGCCCCGAAAAAGCACCACTTGGAAACAAAGCTCAGATAGAAAAACCCGGCCGCAACCGCCAGCCCCAGCCCCACGATCACTCCCAACAGGCGCAGGACCGGATCGCTTGAAATAAGGAGGGGGCGCAGGTGCACAGGATGTATCCGGCCATCATGATGGGGGGATAGGGCGTTGCATTGACGTAGCACAATGTGTGCTGGACGACCTGGACGGTGAAGTCGTTGGCCGCCATGTCATGCGCGCCATAAACGGCCATTCCCAGGGCTGGCAGGAGCAAGGCGTAAATGATCATTTGCCGCTTGCGCCGCGGCTCAACCAGGCCCGCCGCCGCAGGCACCAGCGCCGGCCACACAACCAGCGCGATTGCCAACAGGAGATGCCGGGTTTCAGCGCGGGTTTGTGGCCGCAATTTTCGGTCTACAATTTCCTGGTCGCCAATTTCTGGCCGATCTATTGGATTGGCTATGCCATGGATCGCGCCAGGGCACAGGTGATCTATCGGCATGTCTTCGCGATCGCACATGACCGTGCGGGCGATATCCTGTCTCTCATTCAAGTGATGATGGATCACGGGCGCTAAAGCGCCGCGGCGACCAGGGTTGCGAACAGGGCCGCGACGGCCGCGATGCCGAGCGCCATTGTCACCGTAAGAACATTTCCCCACGTTCCGACCGGATTTTGCCCACGTTCGAGGCGCTGACGGCCGCGGCCGCGTTTCTCTGTTCCCATGATCAGGGTGATGAAAAGAAATAGCGGGTAGAAGGGAATGGTGATGCGAAGATTGACGGGATATTGCGCCTTCGCAAAATGCGCCAAGGGATTGCTGCCGGCAATGCTCATGGAATTTTCCTCGGCGCCTTATCGATTGCGTCATTCGACGCTAGGCTCCAAAGGTAAAGGGACGATGACCGGCAACCGGTGCGGCATCGCCTTGAACCTCATGCACCGGCAGGAATTATTGCAGACGACACAAGGCGCGTAGGTATATTCCGAGGGGGGTAATGCAACCCGGCATGATCGGCGTTTTCACAGTATCGTGACCCGCAAGCGATCAGACGATTGCCCGGCCGCTCATCGCCCGCCACGTGGTTGCGGATCAGCACACTGAGCAGCAAAAATCTGCCTCCCCCGGATATGAATTTTTGAGCGATTTCCGGGCTTGTCCAGGCCGCCCTGAGCAAGGGCGCCCAGATGCAAGTAAAGCGGGCAATGAGCGGGTTCCGCGTCATACCGGGCGGCAAGCCATAATTTTCCGCCAGATCCAGCCCCTTGCGCCGCCCTTGTTGGGAACAGGTTCCCTGGTTTCGCGCCAATCCGGGGGGGTGCCCTAAGTTGCTGGAATGAGTGCCCTAATTCAGGCTCTACCGGGTCTTGAAACTAAATCCTGCCATACCCATTTCCTCTTTGCCGCGCTTTATTCCCCCCCGAAGCGCGGCGCCCGCGCTCTTTCCCCCTTGAGCGCGAATTCTGGCCCGGAGCCGCCTTGCGGCGCTCCGGGCCTTTTTCTTATGCGGCCTTGCGGGACGCCACGATGGTGTCGGCCAGCTTTCCGTCCAGTTCGGCCAGATGGCTGAATTCCATCTCGAAGGTGCCGACCCCTTGCGTCAGCGAACGCAGGTCCACGATCAGGTCCGAGATTTCCGACAGCGGCATCTCGGCCCATGCCGTGTCCCAGCCGCGCCAGCCCGGCCGCCCGTCAAAGCCCAGCGGCGCGCCGCGCCGGCTGCCGATCAGGCTGCCCACCTTGGCGGTGGCGCCATGCGGCACATGGATGGACAGCTTCATCACCGGCTCCAGCAGCACGGGCGCGCAACTTGGCATGCCCTCGCTCATCGCCAGCCGTCCGGCTGTCTGGAAGGCGGCGTCGGAAGAATCCACGCTGTGATAGGAACCATCGGTCAACGCCACCTCGACATCCACCACCGGAAAGCCCAGCGGCCCGGTGCCGAGATAGGCGGTCACGCCTTTTTCCACCGAGCCGATCCACTGCCTGGGCACCACTCCGCCCTTGATGCGGTCCTGGAAAGCGAACCCCGTCCCGCGCGGCCGCGGACGGATTTCCAGCACCACATCGCCGAACTGGCCATGGCCGCCGGACTGGCGCTTGTGCCGGCCGCGCGCCGTGGCGGATTTGCGGATGGTTTCCTTGTAGGGCACCGCGGCAGGCCGGGTGGAAAGCTTCAGCCCGAATTTGCTGAGAAGCTTTTCAATCGCCACCTTGAGATGGATCTCGCCCTGCCCCGCCAGCACCATCTGCTGCGTCGCCGGGTTTTGTTCCAATACCAGGGCGGGATCTTCCTCCATCAGCTTGTGCAGCGCGGCAGTAATCTTGACCTCGTCCCTGCGATCGGCGGCTTCGATCGCCAGACGGTAGACCGGGCCGAGCGCCAGGGGCACCGCCTTGCGGGCCAGCGCCTTGCTGCTGGAAAGACGCATCCCGGTCTGCGCCGCGTCCAGCCGCGCCAGCGCCACCGTCTCGCCCGCGCGCGCCTCGGATTTTTTTTGCTGCTGGCTGCCCGACAATGCAAAAATTCCGCCGACACGCATGTCGCCGCCCGGACCTTGCAGCACCTGGTTGTCCTTGAGGCTTCCGGCCAGCACCCGCACCAGCGACAATTTTCCGCCCTGCCCGCCATGCAGCGTCTTCAGGACTTGCACAATCGTTTCGCCGCCGGTCTTTATGCCGCCGCGCGCCGCGGCGCGTTCGACCTCGGGCACCTCGTGACGCAGCGCCTTCAGCAGCCGCCGCACGCCGTTGTCGCGTCCCGCCGCCCCGATCAGCACAGGCACCACCAACCCGTCGGCAAGCTCGCGCGCCAGGTCGCCGAACACCTCGTCCGCGCCCGGCTCGATATCGCCCAGCAATTCCTCCATCAGATGTTCGTCATAATCGGCCAGCCGCTCCAGCATCTGGAAGCGCGCTTCCTTTTCGCGGCGGCGGTCGGCGATATCAACCACTTCGTTGGCCGCGCCGGCGCCATAGGAAAAGCCCCGCTCCAGCGCCAAATCGACAAAGCCGGTGGCCACGCCATTTTCCCAGATGGGGATCTGGCGCAGCAGCAGCGGGATTTCGCTTTCCTCCTGCAGTAGCGCGAGCAGCCCGCGCAGGCTGCCGCTGGCCTTGTCGAACTTGTTGACGAACAGGAAATGGGGAATCTTCGCGTCCGACAATGCTTTCAAGCAGGGCTGCAGCATGCCGGTCTTGCCGGCATCCGGCTCGCAGACCACCACAGCGGCGTCTATCCCGGGCAGCACGCCCAGCGTGTCGGCGAAAAATTCGATCGAGCCGGGGCAATCCAGAAAAGTGAAATCCTCGCCCAGATAGCGCGTGGTCAGCACATTGACCTCCACGCTCATCTGCCGCGCCCGCGCCTCGTCCGAGGCATCGCCCAGCGAGGTCCCCGCCGTCACCGCGCCCTTGCGCGCCACCGCCCCGGTCAGATGCGCGATGCTTTCCAAGAGGCTGGTCTTGCCGCTGCCATAGGGCCCGACAAGGGCCACTGTTCTGGGACCATGCGATTTCCTGTTTTCGGAATGGGACATAAGCGCCTCCTGTCCATGGCTCGCGCGCCGCGAGCGTTGGAGGCGGGAATTGGGGTCCGTCAGAACGGGCGGGCCGCATTCGCGCCCCTTATCTGCGGCAATCGTCCTCCCGCCCCCGCACCAAGGTCAAGCTTGGGGCCGGCAAAATTTTTGCTATTCTGGCGCCCTAAAAAGGGGGCGGATCATGTGCGAATGCGGAACACGCAGACAGATGCTGGGTTTGGGGCTGGGCGCGGCGGGGCTCGCCCTGTTGCCGTCACGGGCCCGGGCTGCGGGCGGCGTCACGGCCCTGGCGGTGACCTGCATTGATTACCGGCTGGTGGATGACGCGGTGCGTTTCTTCGACGACAAGAAAATGACCAATGATTATGACCAGGTTTCGCTGGCGGGCGCCTCGCTGGCGGCGGTATCCGATAAGTTTCCCGAATCCAACGCCGCCTTCTGGAGCCATGTCGGCATCGCCAAGCAGCTTCACAACATCAAGAAAGTCATTGTCGTTGACCACCGCGACTGCGGCGCCTTCAAGGTGGCGTTCGGCAAGGACTATAAAGGCGAGGGCGCGGTGGAAACGGCACAGCACAAAGCGGTGATGCAGCAGGTCAAGGCCAAGTTGGCCAAGACCCACCCCGACCTTCAGTCGGAATTCTATCTCATGGCGCTGGACGGCAGCACCGAACGCGTCATCTAGGAACCCGCCGAAGGCACCGACGGTCCCGGCGCGCCTGCCGGCTTGGCGGCATCGGTCTTGGCCATGTTGAGGGCAAAGGCCGCCGCGCCGGGATTCATCGCGTCCACCATGGAGGTCGGCATCAGGATGGTGGCGCCGCGCTCCTTGGTGGTTTCATAGATGATGTTCATGGCGCGCAGCTGCAGCGCCTCCGGGCTCTGGGCATAGAGCTTGGCGGCGTTGACGAATTTTTGCGCCACTTCCTCCTCCGCCGATCCCAGGATGACGCGGGCCTGCTTCTCGCGCTCGGCCTGGGCCTGTCGGCTCATGGCGTCCTGCAAATTGGCGGGAATCGCCACATCGCGGATCTCGACCGAATTCACCGTCACGCCCCAATCGGCGGTCTTGGAGCCGATCACGTCCTTCAGCGTGGCGTCGGCTTCCTTGCGTTCCGACAGAAGTTCGGACAGCACCGACGAGCCGATCATTTCCCGCAAGGACGTCTGCGCCACGCGCTGTACCGCGCTGTTGTAATCGGCGATCTCCAGCGCCGCGCGCTCGGCGTCATGCACCATCCAGAACACGATGGCGTCCACATTCACCGGCACGGTGTCCTTGGTCAGGGCCTGCTCGGCATTGACTTCGGTGGTGCGAATGCGCTGGTCAATCCACATCGCCACCTGGTCGATGATCGGCACCAGGATGAACAGGCCGGGACCCTTGACGCCATGCAGCTTGCCCAGCCGCAGCACCACGGCGCGCTCCCACTGCTGCGCCATCTTGATCGAATAGCCCAGGAAGATGCCGACCACCGCCAGCGCGATGGGCACCGCCAGCGGCATCTGCGCGGCATAGCTGAGGCCCGCGCCGCCGAGAAAAACGAGAAAGATCACTGCGCTGATGGCGTTCATATGTGTCTCCTGGGATTTTGGGGAACTGGGAAATGGCGTTGACGGTGTTCTTTGCTGTCGCCGTGGCGGCGCCTGTGGCGAGTTTTCCGGCCATGACTTGACCTTGC
Organism: uncultured Alphaproteobacteria bacterium; assembly: GCA_903857685.1. GTDB lineage: Bacteria > Pseudomonadota > Alphaproteobacteria > Micropepsales > Micropepsaceae > Rhizomicrobium. The sequence continues at coordinate 9,356 of CAIOFO010000106.1, read as the reverse complement.
CGGTTTGCCGCCGGGGTACAGCGACCCGCCGCAACCAGAACAGGATGGCGATGATGACGAAAATAATGGGGCCGATATTGTTTCTCATGGCGAAGGCAGCTTTCGCAGCGCCGCGATCAGATCGCCCAGTGCAATTCCCTGCGCCTTGGCCTGCGCCGCCATCCGCGCCGCCAGCTCATCGGCCCCGGCCGGTTTGCGCGGCCGCGGCGCCGCGGCGACGAAAGTCCCGCGCCCCCGCACCAGAACCAGAATGCCGTCCCGTTCCAGTTCGCCATAGGCGCGCTGCACCGTGTTCAGGTCGATGCGCAGCGCCACCGCGACTTCCCGCATGGTGGGCAGCCGCGCGCCGGGGGCAAGCTGCCCGCGCCCGATCAGCGCCGAAAGCTGCTCGCGCAGTTGGACGTAAATGGGAATGCCGTTGTTCTGAAGGCTCAGATTTTCCAGCATGGCCGCATTGTATGATAATATTCATACAATGCCAAGCGGTGGAAAACTGTTTTAAAAGAAGAGTTTGGCGTCCAGTTGGAACTGGTTCTGGTCCAGTTCGCCCGACGGCACCCCGGCGGCGATATATTGTCCGCGGCGCGAATGCATCAGCAGCGCTTCGCCGGTGATGCGCAGCCAGTCCTCGCCCTGCCAGGACAGGCTTGCCGTCCCCGCACGGCCGTCTTCATTCATCGGGCTGGTGATCACGCCGACGCGGCGGGTCTGGAACAGGTCGCCGCGCAGGCTGGCCCGCCAATCTTCAAGACCCAGACCGTCCAGGTCGTAACTTGCCAGCAGAAAGCCGGCCTGGAATTTGGTGGCGACTTCGGTGCCGCGCGACACCACCGCGGTATAGCCGCTCAGTTGCTGGGCGATCAGCACCAGCCGGCCCAGCTGCGTGCGCCCCCCGAAGCTCCAGAATTTGGTGTCCCAGTCCGTGTCGTTCGCCGTCGCGGCCGCCGGGTCGCCGTGATTTTCATAGCGCACGATGCTGAGCTTGCCGATGTCCGGCATCTGCCAGGATAGTCCGCCATAGAAACCGGCGCGGTGGTCGATTTCGTCGAACATGCCGGTGCGGCCGGGATATGGGATGTGAAACAGTTTCAGGGTGGCGTCGGGCAAACGCACGCGCTCGAACAACCCGGTGGGCCGGTCATCCATCGCCCAGCCGCGATCCGCCATCAGGATGCCGGCGGGATCGTTGCAGCAATCCACCGCGCCCATCAGCGAAAAGGTGCCGGCATTGCCGCTGTGCCAGCGCAGCGTGGCTTCGCTGCCGATGGTGCGAAGCTCCTCGCCGATCCAGCTGTTGATCGCCGATGAGGACAGGGTATAGGGGCTGCTCCAGCCCAAATCGTCATTCTCCAGGCTGATGGTGGGAAAGAACGCGCCCGCCTTCACCGACCAGCTGAAATCGCCATCGCTGGCGGGACGCCACGAGGCATAAGATTCCAGCACATCAAGGCCGCCCACTTCTTCCTGGTCGGCGCGGATCACGGTAATCGCGGAAAACGCATCGTCGAGGCTCAGAACGCCCTGGCCCACACCTGCCACATGCAGATCGCTGTTGCTGCCGCCATAGCGGAATTTCCCCAGCCCCCCCTGCAGCCAGTCTCTCATGCCGGGCTGGGCCACGGCGCGAAAATCGCCAAATCCGGAGACGGCAAAGTCCAGCGCCAGCGCGGGCGTCCCCACGCTGATGAAAATAGCGGCCATGGCCGCGCAAACCCGGAATCGAGCCCTGAACATGCCCCAGGTTACCAGTGTCACGCTTAACGCGGTCTTTACGCTGATATTGCAGGGGCCGCGCCGCGGCCATTACCAGGAACTTAACGCAGGCCCGCGGTGAAGCGCTGGATGCGGCGGCACGCCTCTTCCAGCGCGCTGTTGGACGTGGCGTAGGAAATGCGGAAGAAGGGCGACATCCCGAACGCCGCGCCATGCACCACCGCCACGCCTTCGGCCTCCAGCAGTTCGCTGGCAAAATCCCCGTCCGTGGCGATCAGCTTGCCCTTTTCGGTTTTCTTGCCGATCAGCTTGCGGATGCTGGGATAGACATAGAAGGCGCCCTCCGGCTTGGGGCATTCTATGCCGCTGGCCTGGTTCAGCATCGAGACCACCAGGTCGCGGCGGCCCTCGAACAGTTTCTGGAAGCCGGGAATGAAATCCTGCGGCCCGTTCAGGGCTTCCACGCTGGCCCATTGCGAGATGGACGAGGCATTGGTCGCCGACTGGCTTTGCAGTTTCGCCATCGCCTTGATCAGGTCCTCCGGCCCGGCGCAGTAGCCGATGCGCCAGCCGGTCATGGCATAGGCCTTGGAGACGCCGTTCATGGTCAGGGTGCGTTCATAAAGTCCCGGCTCGATCTCCGCCACGGTGCGGAACTTGAAGCCGCCATAGACCAGGTGCTCATACATGTCGTCGGTCAGCATCCAGACATTGGGATGGCGCATCAGCACATCGGTCAGCGCCTTCAATTGTTCGGCGGTGTAGCAGGCGCCGGTGGGATTGCTGGGCTGGTTGAAGATCAGCCATTTGGTCTTGGGCGTGATGGCTTTTTCCAGCGCCTCCGGAGTCAGGCGGAAGCCCTGCTCGAGGGCGCATTCCACGATCACCGGCTTGCCGCCGCCCAGAAGAACGATGTCGGGATAGGACACCCAGTAGGGCGCCGGCACGATCACTTCATCGCCGGGATTGATGGTGGCCATCAGGGCGTTGAACAGCACCGACTTGCCGCCGGGGGAAACGAAGGTCTGCGACACCTTGTAGTCCAGCCCGTTCTCGCGCTTGAACTTCTTGGCGATGGCGTCGCGCAGTTGGGGAATGCCTCCCACCGCGGTATATTTGGTCTCGCCGCGGCGGATCGCGGCGATCGCCGCTTCCTTGATATTGTCCGGCGTGTCGAAATCCGGCTCGCCCGCGCCCAGCCCGATCACATCGCGCCCGGCGGCCTTCAGCTCGCGCGCCTTGCTCGTCACCGCAATGGTGGGCGAAGGCTGGATGCGGTTCAGCGACTCGGCAAGAAAACCCTTGGGCAATGGCATGGCGAAACCTCGTGTTGTACTAAAACCTGCGAGTCCGGAGATTACCGGCCCCTCGCCTAAGCTCGGGGCGTTCGTCGCTTGAAATGGTCCGCCGGACCATTTCATTTGCCGTTGGCAAACCGCTCCTTACCCTCGGAAAAACCGGGCGTTCAACTAGCAACCACGCCCGCCAGGGGCAAGCCTGCCTGCCTGCAAAGCGGTTATGTCCACGCCTTTCGTGGCTTAAGCTGGCGCCTGTCCGCCAGTGAGTCGGAGAATTCATGCGCCCTGCCCTGGCCATTCTGGCTCTGGCTGCCTGCCTGGCGGCCTGCTCCAAGCCCGCCCCGCCCCAGGGACGCTGGGAAGGCGGCTATTCCGGCGGCGGCACCATGGTCGCCGCCCGGGTCGAGGTCGAAGCCGACGGCCAGGTGCGGGTCAGCGCCCCGGACATCACCTCCCTGGAAAACGCCAAGCCGGAAATCCTGCAGCAGAATCGCGACAAGCTGGCGACCGACCTGGCTTCGGGCTGGGACGGCGTGGCGCCGCGCCCGCTGGATTTCGACGGCAAGACATTCCGCAAGCCGGGCGGCATCGCCCCCCAGATGGTGTGGGACAAGAGCACCAACCAGATGACGCTCGAAATATTCATCGGCGCCAACCCGGCGCTGCCGGTGCCGCTGCGGCCAGTGGAGAATTTCCATGATGATCCGTGGGCGAGTGCGTCGGGCGTCAGCCCGCGAAATGGTCTTGCAGACCATTTCGAGCGGCGAGCGCCGCGAGCTTAAGCGGGCGGCCGGACGGCTGGGTAAGGAGCGGTTGGCCGAAGGCCGGCGAAATGATCCGGCGGATCATTTCGAGCGCCTCCGGCGAAACGTGGCTCACCATCGCGATTGTGGAAGAAGTAATGCATTGCGTTCCGGGCTCCGCACCGCGCACCCCTCCGCTTGGGCCTAGCTTTTCTTGGCGAACGATAGCGAGATTAGAAATGCTGGCCCCTCCTCGAGCGAAGCGAGGGAGGCGTCGGGCGTTCACCGCTCGAAACGATTCACTGGATCGTTTCGTTGGCCTTCGGCGAAACGCTTCTGCCCTCGCCCAAACTCGGGGCGTTCACCCGTTCTCGCAGGTCCACTGGACCTGCTCGCGCGCTTCGCGCGCCACGGGTAAACTGTCCGATATGATTGTCCGATAACGAACATAATCTCTTCGCGAAGCAGCTTGATTCAGGCCTGCAAAGCCTTATTTTTCGGAGGCTTTCGGAACCGTCGGCGCGTTCGTGCAGCACGAACAGGCACTTCGCAAATTGCGGCGCACACGGATTTTTTCAATCGCGCTTTCGTATGATTTAGATACTGCAAAACGAACAAACAATTGCGTTGTGTTCCACGCCGCGAAGCCTAGTTTCGCTTGCCGGCTTCCGGCATGCATTTGGTGAGACGACCTTGCCAAGAAAAGAAAGATCCTCTGTGCAAGCCGTCCGCGATAAGTTTCGCAACAGGATACTCGCGTGCCTGACACCGGCGGATTTCGCGCTGCTCAAGCATGGCTTGTCGCTGGTCGACTTGCCGGTACGCAAGCTTCTGGAAGTGCGCGGCCGCCGCATCGAGCATGTCTATTTCCTGGAAAGCGGCCTGGCTTCGGTGGTGGTGACAGGCGCCGGCCATCACAGCCTTGAGGTCGGCATGATCGGCCGCGAAGGCATGACCGGCCTGTCCGTCATCCTGGCGGCGGAACGCTCACCGAACGAAACCTTCATACAGTCCTCCGGCGAAGGCTGGCGCATTGCGGCCGACGATCTGCTGGCGGCGACCGAGAAAAGCCCCAGCTTGCGCAACATTTTCCTGCGCCACGGCCATGCCGTGTTGACCCAGATGGCCTTCACCGCGCTGTCCAACGGCAGTTACAAGATCGAGGAACGCCTGGCGCGCTGGCTGCTGATGGCCCAGGACCGCAGCGACGGTCCGGTCGTCTATCTCACGCACGAATTTCTCTCGGTCATGCTGGGCGTGCGCCGGCCCGGCGTCACCGCCGCCTTGGGCGATCTCGAAAAAACGGGCGTCATCTCCGCCCAGCGCGGCTCTGTCACGGTTCTGAACCGCGCCGGACTCGAGGATGCCGCCAATGGCGGCTATGGCGCGCCCGAAGCGGAATATGAGCGGCTTTTCGAGGCGTGAGAGCGCGCCGGAGTTGATGGCTCACGCGCCAATCCGTGACGCTCACGCCCATTTGTGAAAAGAAAAAAACGCCGCGCCGCATAAAAACAAGAATGCCACGGCGTGATTCCAGCGCAGCGCCTCGCCCAGATAGGTCACCGAGAATATGGCAAAGACCACCAGCGTGATGATCTCCTGCATCGTCTTCAATTGCGCGCCCGAATAGACCCGCGCCCCGAGATGGTTGGCAGGCACCGCAAAGCAATATTCCAGCAGCGCGATGCTCCAGCACACCGGGATCAGCAAGGCGATGGGCGCGGTGGAGAATTTGAGCTGGCCGTACCAGGCAAATGTCATAAAGACATTGGAAACGCACAGCAGCAGGATGGGCGTCACATAAGTCCAAATCATCAGGTCCTCGATTTGTTGTGAAAATCAGCAGGTAGGGGCGCTGACCTCCAGCGCCTCGCTCAGGCTCGGCGCGTGCGTCGCTCTCGCTGGTCCGCCGGACCTGCTCACCTGCTTCGCGGACCGCTCCGCACCCACGCAAATGTCATAAAGCCATTGGAAACGCTCAGCAGCAGGATTGGCGTGATATAAGTCCAGGGCATGGCATCCTCGGTTGGGGACCGAACCAATATATACGGTCCGGCCGACGCCATGGGGACCGCCCGGGCCGAACCGCCGGTTGCGGATGGGGCGGGATTGTCACCGCCTCCTGGGGCGGGCAGATTCCGCGACATTCCATTACAATTTTCCCACCTTCCGGTCCTTTTCGCCAACAGCCTATGGGATCAAGCTGCCCGCCGGCATGGTGTCCGTTCGGCGCTCCACCAAAGGGATACAGCCACAGGACGGCCGGACCGGCTTTGGTGCCCCCCACGTAAAGCCATCCGTCCGGTCGTCCCTTTTTTAATCTCCCCGCCCGAAGTGCTGCGCTTCTGCCGCACAAACGATTTTTTGTTAAATTCTGGCTATAAAGGTCGCCGAAACAGGGGGCGCGCGACAAAGGTTTACAGGCCGGCACCCTTGTCTGAAGGGGGATTCTGGCCCTATTTGCTGCAAACCTTCGGGCAGGATAAGAGCAGACCGATAAAAAGCCCGTCCCCATTTGTGAATGAGAGCTCGATGAAAGCCATTATCCGCCATCTGTCCGTCAGTGTGCTTGCCCTGACAGCAGCCGGTTGCTCCACCCCCAATCCCAACGCCCTGGACCGGCCCGGCGACGTCCCCGCCACTTTCACCGCCCCGGTGGTCAAGGAAGCGCCGATCTGGCCGGAAGCCGGCTGGTGGGCCAATTTCAAGGCTCCCGAACTGCCCGCCCTGGAAGACACCGCCGCCAAGGAAAATCTCGATATCGCCGTCGCCGCCGCCCAGGTGCTGCAGGCCGAAGCCACCAGCGGCGTGGCCTTCTCCGCCCTCCTGCCCACCGTCTCGGCCACGGCCGGCGGCACCCGCAAGGGCACCAACAGCGTGTTCGGCGGCAACACCATCGAGCATGACGCCAATTCCTTCAACGCCGGCCTTTCCGCCAGCTATGGCTTTGACCTGTGGGGCCTCAGCCAGGACAAGCTGCGCGCCGCCCGGGAAAGCCTGCGCGCCGCGCGCTATGCCGAGACCGCGGTCGGCCTGACCACCGCCGCCAGCATCGCCAATGAATATTTCACCGTCCTGTCCTTCCGCGAGCGCATCACCATCGCCCGCCAGAATATCGACGCCGCGGGCCGTATCCTGGCCGTCACCCAGGCCAAGGTGACCAATGGCGTGTCTTCCAACCTCGACCTCGCCCAGCAGCAATCCACCGTTGCGGCGCAACGGGCCCGCCTGCCCGGCCTGATCGAATCCGAACGCGAAGCCCGCTACGCCCTGGCCATCCTGCTCGGCCGCGCCCCCGAAGGCTTCGACGTCCAGGCCCAGAATCTCGACGGCATCGTTTCGCCCACCACCAAGCCGGGCCTGCCTTCGGAAGTGCTGCTGCGCCGCCCCGACGTCGCCCAGGCGGAAGCCAACCTTTATGCCCTGCACGCCAATGTGGATGCGGCCCGCGCTGCTTTCTTCCCCCAGATCGGCCTGACCGGCTCGGCCGGCTATGCCTCGGCGGCGATCGACGGTCTCACCAATCCGGGCAATTTCATCTGGAGCATCGGCATGTCGCTGGTGCAGACCATCTTTGACGGCGGCAAGCTGAAGGCGCAGGACGATCTGGCCCTGGCGCAGCAGATGCAGTCCATCGCCACCTACCGCAAGACCGTCTTCACCGCCTTCAGCGATGTCGAAGCCTCGCTGGGTCAGGCCTCCGCCGACACCGACCAGCTCACCGCCCTCACCGAGGAAGTGCGCGCCTCGGCCGAAGCCTTCCGCATCGCCGAACTGCAATATCGCGAAGGCACGATCGACATTCTCTCGCTGCTCACCACCCAGCAGACCCTGTTCACCGCCCAGGACACGCTGGTGCAGACCAAGCTGGCGCGGCTGGAAGCCGATGTCAGCGTCTATCGCTCGCTGGGCGGCGGCTGGACGCAAACAGCGGCGGATGCCGCTTTCGAGCCCCAGCTCGACTGGTGGCCCCTCTAACCGGATCGTCATTTCACGGATCTGCAAAAAGGCGGCCTTCACGGCCGCCTTTTTCATTTGGACCGGACTCGGACAAAGCAGAAACGTGGAACTTTTTGGCCAAGGCGGGTGTTAAGGGCTTGATGTTCGGCGGCCTTGCGGCCGCCCCCCGGGATATTCGCCCATACCATGGCCAGCCTCGATAATGCTTCGGCAGCGCCGAATGCCTGGTTCAAACTGGACGGGGATGTTCTGACTTTGGGCGGCCTCTGGACGATCCAGGAAAGCCCCCGGCTGGACATCCAGTTGCGCGCCCTAAAATCCGAAGGCCACGGCGCCATCGCCATAGATGCCAGCAAGATCGAGCGGCTGGACAGCGCCGGGGCATGGCTGCTGCTGCGCACCAGGCGCGGGTTTGAATCCGGCGGCCGCAGCGTCAGCCGATTCACCCTGCCCGAACTCTACCAGCCCCTGATGGAAAATATCGAACAGGGCAAGGGGCCCCTGGCCGAACCCCCGCGTCATAGCGGCTTCCGCGACAGGCTCGAGCGCATCGGCCGCGCCACCGTCCATGCCGGGCAACAGGGCTATCGCATGACGGGTTATCTCGGCCGCGTCACGGTCGAAACCATCGAGGCCTTCGCCTCGCCCAGGAACAATCTGCGCGTCGCCGCCCTGATCCACCAGGTCGAGGAAACCGGCATCAACGCCCTGCCCATTGTCGGGCTGCTGGCTTTCCTGATCGGCATTGTGCTGGCCTATCAGGGCGCCGACCAGCTCAAGCGTTTCGGCGCCGAGATTTTCACCATCAATCTTCTGGGCGTGGGAATTCTGCGCGAGATCGGCGGATTGATCACCGCCATCATCGTGGCCGGCCGGTCCGGCTCCTCTTTTACCGCCCAGATCGGCACCATGCGCGTCAACGAAGAGATCGACGCGATGCAGACCATCGGCCTCAACACCGTCGATGTGCTGGTGCTGCCGCGCATCATCGGGCTGGTGATCGCCCTGCCGCTGCTGACCTTCTACTCCGACATCATGGGTCTGATCGGCGGCGCGGTGATGTGCTATTTCCAGCTCGGCATCACCATTCCCGTTTTCATGCGGCAGCTCAATGACGCCATCACCGTGAACACCTTCATGGTGGGGCTGATCAAGGCGCCGGTCTTCGCCTTCGTGATCTCGCTGGTGGGTTGCTATGAAGGCTTCCAGGTCGAGCGCAACGCCGCCAGCGTCGGCCTGCTCACCACCCGTTCGGTGGTGGAATCGGTGTTCCTGGTGATCGTGATCGACGCGGCCTTTTCCATCATGTTCTCGGTGTTGGGGATCTGATGGCGCCCCAGACAGACAAAGACGACACCCACAAAGACGAGCCAGGCAAGAAAGAGCCGGGCAAAGAAGTGATCATCCGCATCCGCGGCCTGGTCACCGGGTTCGGCAAAAAGATCATTCACGACCATGTCGATCTCGACGTCTATCGCGGCGAAGTGCTGGGCGTGGTGGGCGGTTCGGGTGCGGGCAAGTCGGTCCTGCTCAACACCATCATCGGCCTCAACAAGCCCCGCGAAGGCAGCATCGAAGTGTTCGGCAAGCGCACCGGCTATGCCGAAGGCAGCCGCATGCGGGCGCTGGAAGTGCGCTGGGG
>CAIOFO010000105.1 GCA_903857685.1 uncultured Alphaproteobacteria bacterium | reverse complement strand
GGCCCCTTGCGGCGATTCAAGAGACGAAACTGAATTCCGGCGGCATCCGCAACCTTGCCCATCAAGCCGTCGAGCGCATCAATCTCGCGCACCAGATGTCCCTTGCCGACGCCGCCGATGGCGGGATTGCAGGACATCTCGCCCAGGGTGGCAATCTTATGGGTCAGCAGCAGGGTCTTGGCGCCTGCCCGCGCCGCCGCGCTGGCCGCTTCACAGCCGGCATGGCCGCCGCCGATCACAATGACGTCGTAAGAGCCGCTCATAACGGCTCAATACGCGCAATCATTTCCCGATGCAAAAATCACGGAAAACCGAATCCAGTATTTCCTCAACATCCATGCTGCCGGTAATGCGGCCGATGGCGCGGCTGGCCAGGCGGAGATCTTCGGCGAACAGCTCCGGCTCTTTTGCGTCTTGCGCATGGCGCAGCGACGCCAGCGCCTCGTTCAAGGCATGACGATGGCGCGGCCGGGACAGGGCAGGACTTTCGTCCTTTGTTTCCAGTCTTTTTTCCACCAGCGCGGTCAGCGCCGCCAGCAACTGGGCAAGGCCCTCACCACTTTTCAACGAAAGCGAAATGCCATCGCCCTTTTTGAAAGCGGGCAGATCGCTTTTATTCCAGACCGTGAGGTCAGGCTCGATGCCGTCCGGAATATTCGCCGGTTCGCTGCCATCCAGCAGCAACAGTGTCAGGTGGCTGGACGCCGCTTCAGCCCGCGCCCGGCGCACGCCTTCGGCCTCAATGGCGTCGTTGCTGTCGCGCAGGCCCGCCGTGTCGGAGACGTGCAGGAGATAGCCGCCCAGCTCAAGCCGCACCCCAATGACATCGCGGGTGGTGCCGGGTGTTTCCGAGACGATGGCGATGTCGCGCCGGGCCAGGGCATTGATCAGCGAGCTTTTGCCGGCATTGGGAGGTCCGACAATCGCCAGGCGCAGACCCTCCCGCAGCACTTCGCCCCGCCCGAAATCCTCTGTATGTCTTTGTATTTCCTGTATTATTTCTGATACCGCGGCGCGGGCGGCGATGAGCTCCGTCTCTTCCACGCCGTCGTCGGAAAAATCGATCGCCGCTTCGGCGCTGGCCAGCGCCCCGATCAGGCCGCTGCGCCAGCCTTCGTAAAGATCGGCCAGCCCGCCCTCATACTGGCGAAGGGCCTGGCGCAGCTGGGCCGGGGTCTGCGCCTCAGCCAGGTCGGCCACCGCCTCCGCCCTGGTCAAATCGAGACGGCCATTTTCCACCGCCCTGCGGCTGAATTCGCCAGGCTCCGCCGGGACAAGGCCCAATTCCAGAAAAGCGGCAAACAGTGCCTCGCGCACCGCCCGCCCGCCGTGAATATGGAACTCCGCCACATCCTGACCGGTAAAACTGTCGGGGCCGGGAAACCACAGCAGCAGCGCCTTATCCAGGGTCGCGCCTTGCCAGGAAAGCCGCCGCACACTGGCCCGGCGGGGCTGCGGCTTATTGCCCGCCAATGCCGCCAGCGCGGCCCCGGCCCCGGGGCCCGACACCCGCACCACGGCCAGCCCGGCCCGGCCGCCGGCGCTGGCCAGGGCGAAGATCGTGCTCCCTTGCGTCAATCAGGCTTTGTCCTTTTTGCCCGCCATGATGCGGGCGCCATCCCAGAGATATTTCTGGAATTGTTCAAAAGCCTTGGCGCCGCCCAGCGGCATCCAGGCTTGCATCATCGCCTCGGGATCGCCGGTATCGAAGGCCGCTTTCATCCGCGCCTGCATTTCCTCCATCATTTTCTCCTGCAGCGGCGCGACATCGGGCAGGCCCATCATGCTGCGCGCTTCCTCAGGGGTCATATCCACCTCAACATGCACTTTCATGCCGGCCACCCTTTCTCAATATGCGCCCCGCCCGCTCCCGCGACCGGGCTTTCGCTGCCGCGCCCTTTCAGGCTAAGAAGCGCGGCCCAAAAACAGGCCAAATACGAGCGGACAGCATCGCCTGCCCCGCGATCAATTGGAACAGAATGATGACCGCCCTGGACAAGTCTATCAGCCCCTATCTTCTTGCTCACAAGGACAATCCCGTGGCTTGGCGGCCTTGGAGCGATGCGGTCCTGGAGGAGGCCAAAGCGGCCGGCAAGCCCATATTCCTGTCCATCGGCTATGCCGGCTGCCACTGGTGCCAGGTGATGAACCAGGAAATTTTCAGCGACAGCGAAACCGCGGCGCTGATCAACGACAGCTTTATTCCCGTGCTGGTGGACCGCGAAGAACGCCCCGACATTGACCAGATTTACCAGGCCGCGGCCGTGGTGATGGGTCATTCCGGCGGCTGGCCGCTCAATGTCTTCCTGATGCCGGACGGCGTGCCCTTTTTCGTGGCCGGCTTTCTGGGGCGCGAGGCCATTCCCGGCGGACCGCGCGGCGAGCGCCCGGCCTTTGCGAGCGTCGTGACCGAAAGGGCGAAGGCCAACAAGGAACGGCCCGAGGAAGTGGCGGCAACCAGCGCCCAGGTGCTGGAAGAGCTGAACAAGATTTTCGAGCGCGACATGCGCGGCGGCCTGGAGATCATCCAGATCGAATTGGCGGCGATCCGCGTCGGCCAGCGTTTCGACATCTTCATGGGCGGGCTGGTGGGCGCGACCAAGGCCCCCTCCGTGGCATTGCTGGAAGTTCTGTGGCGCGCCTATCTGCGCACCGGCATGATGCAATTCCTGCAAGTCATTTCGCCCACCATGAACAACATGCTGATGGGCGGCCTCTACGATCATGTCGGCGGCGGCTTTTTCCGCTACGCCATCGACGAACGCTGGATGGTACCGAATTTCGAAAAATCGCTGTGCGACAATGCGCTGCTGATCGGCTTCATGACCCAGATGTGGCAATTCAACCGCAACGCGCTTTGCCGGGTGCGGGTGGATGAGACGATTGGATGGCTGCTGCGCGACATGCCGCTGGAAGGCGCCTTTGCCAGCGGTGTTTCGCCCCATTCCGATGCCGAGGAAGGCAAATATTACACTTGGACCGAAGCGGAAATAGATGCCGCCCTTGCCGGCACCTTCTCGGCGCGCTTCAAGCAGGTTTATGGCGTGCGGCGCGATGGCAATTTCAACGGCAAGACCATCCTGCGCAGGTTCGGCGATGCCACGCCGCCCACCGAGGCCGACGAAGCGCTGATGGCCAAGCAGCGCGGCTTGCTGCTGGCGGTGCGCAGCAACCGGCCCCAGCCCCTGCGCGACGAGAAAATCCTGGCCGACTGGAACGGTCTTGCCATCCGCGCCCTGGCCTTTGCCGGTTCGGCATTCGGCCGCCCGGAATGGGTATCGGCCGCCGTCGGCGCTTTCGATGCCGTTGTGAAACTGCTGGATCAGGACGGCAGGCTCTCGCACAGCTGGGCCAGCGGCCAGCGCGGCCCGCAAGGTTTTTCCGACGATTATGTTCACATGGCGGAAGCCGCGTTGCAGCTTTATGAGTCCACCGGCGACAAGCGCTATGCCGAGGCGGCCAAGACCTGGGTGAAGACCCTGGACAGCCAGTTCTGGGATGAGGCGCGCAGCGGCTATTATTTCACCGCCAATGATGCGGAACGGATGATAATCCGTACACGAACTATATTCGACCAGCCGGCGCCCTCGGCCAATGGCGCCATGATCGCGCTGCTGACCAAGCTGGCGCTGCTCACGGGCGAGAACGGCTATGGCATGCGCGCCCAGGCCATCGCCCAGGCCTTTGCCGGCGAGTTCGAGCGCAATTGGATAGCGGCCGGCGGCTTTCTCAATGGCTTCGAATGTTTCGCCACCGGCATGCAGATGGTGGTGGTGGGCAAGCAGAGCAATGCCGCCGCCCGCGAACTTGTGCGCGCCATCTGGGGCAAGTCGCTGCCCGACCGGCTGCTGATCCAGGTGGAAAGCACCGATGAGCTGCCGCAGGGTCATCCGGCGTTCGGCAAACCCATGGAGAATGGCCAGCCCACCGTCTATCTTTGCCAGCGCAACAGCTGTTCGGCGCCCATCACCAGCGCGGTGGCCCTGAGCCAGGCCCTTACCCTTCCCCAGCAACGCGGCGCGGCGGCCTGACACCATGACAAACCTGAACAGCACCATCACGGGCAAGGACGGCAGCTTCGGGGGCTATCTTGCCAGCCCCGGTTCCGGGCGCGGCCCCGGCATCGTGGTCATCCAGGAAATTTTCGGGGTCAATCAGGGGCTGCGCGATATCGCAGACGGCCTGGCCTCGCGCGGCTTCTTTGCGCTGGTGCCGGACCTGTTCTGGCGCATCAAGCCCGGCATCGAACTATCAGACAAGATCGAGGCGGATCGCCAGGTTGCGTTTGACTGTCTGGGGAAATTCGACCTGGGCGCCGGCGTCACCGACATTCAGGCGGCGCTGGACCATCTGCGCCGGCTGCCCGGCGCGACCGGCAAGGCCGGCGTGCTGGGCTATTGCCTGGGCGGGCAGCTTGCCTACCTCGCCGCCACGCGCACCGACAGCCAGGCCTCGGTCGGCTATTACGGCATCCGCATCGAAGACCAGCTGGACCAGGCCGGGAACATCAAGCACCCGCTGGTGCTGCACATCGCGGAAGCCGATGACTTTGTGCCTCCGCCGGCGCAAGCGAAAATCGAGCAGACGCTGGGGGGAAATCCCCTGGTGACGATCTACAAATATCCGCTTATGGCCCATGCCTTCGCGCGGGTGGGCGGCATGCATTACGACAAGGCCAATGCCGATCTTGCCAATGTGCGCAGCCAGACATTCTTCCGCCAGCATCTCAGCTAGAGAACAGTCATGGTCAAAGCCATTCGTTTTGAAAAAACCGGCGGGCCGGACGTTCTGGAATACAAGGACATTGATCTGCCCGCGCCCGGCCCGGGACAGGCGCGGGTCCGGCACACCGCCATCGGCGTCAATTTCATCGACATCTATCATCGCACCGGCCTCTATGCCCTGCCGCTGCCCTCCGGGCTTGGCTCCGAAGCGGCGGGCGCGGTGGAAGCGCTGGGCGCCGGCGTCACCGGCCTGAAAATCGGCGACCGGGTCGGCTATTGCGGCGGCGCCATCGGCTCCTATGCCGAGGCCGCCAATGTTCCCGCCGACAAGCTGGTCAAGCTGCCCGACGGCATCAGCGACGAAGTCGCCGCTGCCGTCATGCTCAAGGGCATGACCTCGCAATATCTGCTGCGCCGCACTTTTCCGGTGAAGCCGGGCGACACCATCGTGTTTCATTCCGCCGCGGGCGGCGTCGGCATGATCGCCTGCCAATGGGCCGCGCATCTGGGCGCCCATGTCATCGGAACCGTCGGCAGTCAGGAAAAGGTCGCCCTGGCCAAAAGCCATGGCTGCGAGCATGTCCTGGTCCTGGGCGAAGGCTGGCAGAAGAAGGTGCGCGAGATCACGAACGGCGAAGGCGTGCCGGTGGTTTACGATTCCATCGGCAAGGACACGTTCGAGGCATCGCTGGATTGCCTCAGCGTGCGCGGCATGATGGTGAGTTTCGGAAATTCCTCGGGCGCGGTGCCGCCCTTTCCGCCCGGCCAGCTGGCCGCCAAGGGCTCGCTGTTCCTGACAAGGCCCACGCTGGGGCACTACACCCGCAACGCCCAGGAGCTGCAGGAAACCGCCGACGATCTGTTCGCGGTGATCAAGTCGGGCGCGGTGAAGGTGGCGATCAACCAGCGCGTGGCGCTGAAGGATGCCGCCAAGGCGCAGGAAGCGCTGGCTGGCCGCAGGACCACGGGCGCGACAATCCTGATTCCGTAAAGCCGAACCGGCGAGGCTCCATCGGGGCCTCGCCGTCAACGTCTCGGATCAGGTGTTCATCGATTCAAAGAATTCCGCATTGTTCTTGGACGAGCGCAGCTTGTCCTGCAGGAATTCGATCGCATCCACCGTGCCCATGGGCGAGAGGATACGGCGCAGGACATAGGTCTTCGCCAGCGTGCCTTTCTCGACCAGCAATTCGTCCTTGCGGGTGCCCGAGCGCATGATGTCGATGGCCGGGAATACCCGCTTGTCGGCGACCTTGCGATCCAGGATGATTTCGCTGTTGCCGGTGCCCTTGAACTCTTCGAAAATCACTTCGTCCATGCGGCTGCCGGTATCGATCAGGGCGGTGGCGATGATGGTGAGCGAGCCGCCTTCCTCGATATTGCGCGCCGCGCCGAAGAAGCGCTTGGGGCGCTGCAGGGCGTTGGCGTCGACGCCGCCGGTCAGCACCTTGCCGGAGGACGGCACCACGGTGTTGTAGGCGCGGCCCAGGCGGGTGATCGAATCCAGCAGGATGATGACGTCGCGCTTGTGCTCGACCAGGCGCTTGGCCTTTTCGATCACCATTTCGGCGACCTGCACGTGGCGCGTTGCCGGCTCGTCGAAGGTGGAGGAAATCACTTCGCCCACCACGGTGCGCTGCATGTCGGTGACTTCTTCCGGGCGTTCGTCAATCAGAAGCACGATCAGGAAGGCTTCGGGATGATTGGCGGCAATCGCCTTGGCGATGTTCTGCAGGATGACCGTCTTGCCGGTGCGCGGCGGGGCGGTGATCAGGGCGCGCTGGCCCATGCCCTGCGGCGCCACAATGTCGATGACGCGGCCGGTCTTGTCCTTGATGGTGGGATCGTCCAGCTCCATCTTGAGCCAGCGGGTGGGATAGAGCGGCGTGAGATTGTCGAAATGGACCTTGTGCTTGATCTGCTCCGGGTCCTCGAAATTGATGGTGGTGACCTTCAGCAGCGCGAAATAGCGTTCGCCGTCCTTGGGGGCGCGGATCGGGCCTTCCACCGTGTCGCCGGTGCGCAGGCCGAAACGGCGGATCTGCGACGGCGAAACATAGATATCGTCGGGACCGGGCAGGTAGTTGGATTCGGGGGAGCGCAGGAAGCCGAAGCCGTCCTGCAGCGTCTCGACCACGCCCTGGCCCATGATCTCGACATTGCGCTCGGCCAGCTCCTTGAGGATGGCGAACAGCATGTCCTGCTTGCGCATGGACGAGGCGTTTTCGATTTCGAGCTCCTCGGCAAAGGCCAGGAGGTCGGCGGGCTTTTTATTCTTGAGCTCCTGCAGCTTCATGGTCTGCAGGCCTTCTTGAACTGTCATGGGAAATAACACCTGAGAGGAAATTGGCCCGGTGAATGGGACCCGAAACGGAGGCCCCTGGAATTTTTCATCGGGAGTTGGTCTGACCCGCACCGGTTATTTCCGGCCCCGGCTTCCGGCGAACATCGCGGGAGGCCTTCGGGTCATGAGGGAACGGGAGGCTTATAGCCTGATTTGGCGGGCTTGCAAATCGCCCCCGGGCAGGCCGGCAAATTTTTAATGATCAGGAGAAAGGCTGAACGATAACCAAAATCACGATAAACACCATAAGCAGGGCGGGAACCTCATTGAGGATACGGTAGAAACGGGCCGTCCTGGTGTTTCGGTCATTGGCGAATTCCCGCCAGCAGTGCACGCAAAAGCCGTGCACCCCGGTCATGGCGATCACCAGCACGAACTTCGTCTGAAGCCAGGTGTCAAGGTAGGTGCCGGTGAGCCAGGCCAGCAGCGGCCCCAGTATCCACACCGCGATCATCGCCGGATTCATGATGGCTTTGAGAAGCCTGCGCTCCATCACCTTGAAGCGCTCGCTGCCCTCCGAGCCCGGCCTTGTCTCGGTGTGATAGACGAACAGCCGCGGCAGGTACAGCATCCCCGCCATCCAGGCGATCACCGCGATGACATGAAAGGCCTTGATCCAGTCAATATAATTCGACAGGAAATCACGCAAGCCATCCATCCACAATTACTCCAAAGCACAACGGCAGAATTCCGCCGGGCACAGGCGGCCATCGCCGCTATTGATCGTGCCCGCCTGGTTCATGGCGCGGCGCACCAGCCCGGCCAGGCCGGCAATGAAATCCGGATCCGCGCCCACCGTGGCCGCGCGGCGATAATCCGGCACGCCCGCTTCCCGCGCAAGCTTGGCATATTCGATATCCAGTTCCACCAGGGTCTCGGAATGTTCGCTGACAAAAGCGATGGGCGCGAGGATCACGCCCTTGCCCTCGGCGCCCGCGCGCCGGATCTGCGCGTCCGTTGCCGGCTCAAGCCATTTGAGCGGTCCCACACGGCTTTGGTAGCAGACGGTCCAGTCCAGTCCTGGAATGCCCAGCGCCGCCGCCAGCGCGGCTGCGGTGCGCTCCACCTGCCATTGATAGGGGTCGCCGCCCGCGACCACTTTCTTCGGCAGGCCGTGCGCCGACAAAAGCAGGCGATAGGAAAGCCCCGGCTTGAGGTCGGCCATGACGGCGCGGATTTTCGTGGCCGCGGCGGCGATGAAGCCCGCGTCATCGGGATAGCAGCAGATCCGCGTGAGCGGCTGCGAGAGACCGGCCTTTCTGGCGGCGCGGTCCCAGTCCTTGAAGGCCGAGGCGCTGGTGGTGGTGGAATATTGCGGATAGAGCGGCAGCGCCACGATCCGGTCTGGAGCGAATTTGCTCATCGCCAGCGCGGCGCCGTCGCTGAATGGATTCCAGCACCGCATGGCGACAAAGGCCCGCACTTCCAACCCCGGCTCCGTCAGCGCCTGCTCCAGCGCCCGCGCCTGTTTCTGGGTTTCCTCCAGGATCGGAGAACGCCCGCCGATATGATCATAGATCGCCCGCGCCAGCGGCGCGCGCCGGCGGGCAATGAACCTGGCCAGCGGCAGCCGTATCAGCCAGGGCAGGGAAATGATCGCTGGATCGGAAAACAGGTTGCGCAAAAACGGCTCAACCGCTTCGGGGCTGTCCGGCCCGCCCAGATTGAACAGAATGATCCCAAGCTTCACAGGCTCTCCTTCATAAGATCATTCTTACTAAAGGTAATGATGAAGATGTTGTTTGCTATGTGAATCTGTGGAGGCTTTGCAAAAGCCCCGCAGGGCATAGACGTCATCCTGTGTCTCTTCAAGGCTTTAGGTCCAGGGCACTCTCGCCAAACTGTCCCGAAATGCTATCCTTGTCATCCTCCTGTCATGCACAGACGTCCCGCCGGGGACACAAGTCTGCGCCCTGGCGATGGAGAAAGAGGACAAGGCCTCTGAATCACCGTGGAGCATTTGGGACTGTCTGTGGAGAAAAAATTTCATATTCATCTTGTCTCGGACTCGACAGGGGAGACCCTCAACGCCTTGGCCAACGCCGCCCTGGCGCAGTTCGAGAATGTCGATGTCCAGCTCCACTTTTATGCCCTGGTGCGCGGCGAGCATCAGCTGGCGCGCGCCCTGGATCATATCACCATCGCCCCGGGGCTGGTGTTCTTCACCCTAGCCAACCAGGATTTGCGCGACAGGCTGATTTACCGCTGTGACGCCTTGTTGATAGAATGTGTGGATGTGCTGGATGCGCCGGTCACCGCCCTGCGCCAATTCCTGGGCTCGCGCGAAACCCACAAGGTCGGGCGCCAGCACCAGGTGGACCAGCGTTACCTGGAACGCATCGACACCCTCAATTTCACCATCGCCCATGACGACGGCCAGTCGCTGGACACGATCAACGACGCCCAGGTGATCCTCACCGGCGCCAGCCGAACCTCCAAGACGCCGACCTGCGTCTATCTGGCCATTCGCGGTGTCAAGGCCGCCAATGTGCCGCTGGTACCGCGCATGCCGCCGCCGCTGCAATTGCTGGAGGCGAAAAGTCCGCTGATCGTGGGCCTGTGGGTAACGCCGGACCGGCTGGTGCAGGTGCGGCGCAACCGCCTGGCCAGCATGGGGGAGGCGCGCGACACCAGCTATATTGACCTGGATGTGGTGCGCGAGGAGATCAATGCCACCCGCAGATTGTTCGAACAGAATGACTGGCCGACCATCGATGTCTCGCGGCGCTCGATCGAAGAGACTGCGGCGGCGGTGATGAATCTCCTGAACGAACGGCCGGAGCGCGCCCCACAGGAGCAGACGGAATCATGAGCGAGCTGGTGCTGGCTTCCGGCAGCGCATCCCGCGCGAGAATGCTGACGGCCGCGGGTGTGCCCTTCCATGTTTCCGCCGCCGACCTGGACGAATCGTCATTGATCGCCGACCTGTGGGACAAGGGCAGCGACGCGGCGGAAATTGCCCGGACCCTGGCCGAACAGAAGGCCCTCACCGTGTCGCGCCGCAGTCCCGGGGCCCTGGTGCTGGGCGGGGATTCGGTGCTGGCGTTCGGATCCGAGATCATTTCGAAATGCTCCGACCTGACCCAGTTGAAACGCATGCTGCAAAAATTGTCGGGCAAGACGCATGAGCTGATCTCGGCGGCGTCGCTGGTCCGGGACGGTGCGCCGCTCTGGCAGGACACCGGCATCGCACGCCTGACCATGCGGGTTCTCAGCGACTCTTTTTTGGACGCCTATCTGGCGGCGGAAGGCGAGGCGCTTTTGTCTAGCGTCGGCGGCTATCACTATGAGGGCCGCGGGGCGCAGCTTTTCAGCCACGTCGACGGCGATGCCTTCACCATTCTGGGCCTGCCGCTGCTGCCGGTATTGGCGGCCCTGCGGACACAGGGGATTCTCGGCACATGAAGCGCGCGGGCGTAATCGGCTGGCCGGTGACACATTCTCTCTCGCCGCTCTTGCATGGCTATTGGCTGAAGCAATATGGCATTGACGGCGAAATGGTGCGGCTGCCCGCCCAGCCCGGGGAATTCACCGCCGAAATCGCCCGCGTGCGCCGGGAAGGCTTTGCCGGCGTCAATGTCACCGTGCCGCACAAGCAGGCCGCTTTTGCCATCGCCGGCATTCACGACCGGGCGGCGGAAATCTGCGGCGCCGCCAATCTTCTGGTGTTCGGCAAGGATGGCATCACCGGCCGCAACACCGATCATATCGGCCTGTTCCAGAGCCTAAGGGAAAACCTGGGCGAGGATACGCTGGCGGGCAAGACCGTGGTGCTGCTGGGGGCGGGCGGCGCCGCGCGGGGCGCGCTTCTGGCGCTGGATGAACTGGGCGTGGCGCAGATCCATATCCTCAACCGCCATCAGGCCCGGGCCGAAACGCTGGCCCATGCCCTGGCGCTCAAGCTCACGGCCAGGCTGCTGCCGGGGCCCCTGGAAAGCTGGGCGGCGCTGGCGTCCCAGGCGGCATTGCTCCTCAACACCACCAGCGCCGGGATGGCGGACGTGCCGTCCCTGGACCTGGACCTGACCGGGCTGCCGCGCAGCGCGCCGGTATGCGACATCGTCTATAGTCCGCTGGAAACCGAGTTGCTGAGATCCGCCACGGCGCGCGGCCACAAGACCATTGATGGACTGGGCATGCTGATGCATCAGGCGGTGCCGTCCTTCGAAGCCTTTTTCGGCGTCAGGCCCAGCGTGACCTCCGGCCTGCGCGCCGCGATGATACAGGCGCTCGATGCCACGTAAGCCTTATGTCATCGGCCTGACCGGCTCCATCGCCATGGGCAAGAGCGAAACCGCAAAATTGTTCGCCGCCGAAGGCGTGACGGTGCATGACGCCGATGCCGCCATCCACAAACTGTATGGCAAGGGCGGGGCGGCGGCGGCGAGGATCGCAAGTATTTTTCCGGACGCGGTGAGGGACGGCGCGGTGGACCGCGCCGCCCTGTCGGCGGCGGTGGCGGGCAATCCGGCGGCGCTGGCGAAACTGGAGGCGCTGGTACATCCGCTGGTGGCGGCGGAACGCAATGCGTTCCTGCGGGAAGCCGAAGCAAAAGGCACGCCTGTCGTGCTGCTCGACGTTCCGCTGCTGTTCGAAATCGGCGCCGAGGCGGGGATGGACGCGGTTGTGGTGGTCAGTGCGCCGCAGACGGTGCAGCGCGCCCGCGCCCTGGAACGCCCCGGCATGACGGCGGAGAAATTCGATGCCTTGCACGCCCGGCAGATGCCGGATGTGGAAAAGCGCGCCAAGGCGCATTATGTGGTTGTCACGGACAAGGGGCTGGATCACGCTCGCGATCAGGTCCGGATGATCCTGTCCGAAATAGCTAGGAAGCTCGGCTGATGCGCGAAATTGTTTTCGACACCGAAACAACCGGGTTCGAGCCAAGCGACGGTCACCGCATCGTGGAAATCGGCTGTGTCGAGCTGATCGACCATTTTCCCACCGGCAACACGTTTCAGGCCTATCTCAATCCCGAACGCGAAGTGCCGATCGAATCCCAGCGCGTTCACGGCCTCAGCAACGAGTTTCTCAGCGACAAGCCATTCTTCGCGGCGGTGGCCGGGGAATTTCTGGCTTTCATCGGCGATGCGCCGCTGGTGATCCACAATGCCGGCTTTGACATAAAGTTCATCAATGCGGAGCTGGCGCGCACCGGCCATCCGCCCATTCCGTTGTCCCGCGCCATCGACACGATCGAGATCGCCAAGCGCAAGATTCCCGGCGCCCGCTATTCCCTCGACGAACTTTGCAAGCGCTTTGGTGTGGACCTGACGGCGCGCGCCAAGCACGGCGCGCTGCTGGACGCCGACCTTACCGCCCAGATCTACCTGGAACTGATCGGGGGCCGCCAGCGCGGCCTGGCGCTGGCGCCGGTGGAGATTGCGGTGGCAGGAGCCGAACCGGAAATTCCGCGCGCCCATCAGCGGCCGCACCGGCTGGAGCCGCGCATTTCACAGGATGAGATTGCGCTGCACCTTGCCTTTGTCGAAAAAGAGCTGGGCGACGACGCGATCTGGAACCGGGCCTAGCCCGGAATTGAAGTCAGGCCGTACCGGCGGGCTGCTGCGCCGCCTGCGCCATCTTCACCTGGTAGAGCGTGGCAAAATCAATCGGCTCGATCATCAGCGGCGGCATGCCGCCGTCCCGCACCATGTCGGCCAGGATGCGGCGGGCGAAGGGATACATCAGGTAAGGCGTCTGGATCAGCAGCATGCGCTGGGCGGCGTCTTCGGGAATATTCACCATCCGGACCAGCGCGGCATAGGCCAGTTCCAGTATGAACAGGGGCTTGCCCTCGGAATTGGCCCGGATGCGCATGCTGAGCACGACTTCGAACATGTCGGGTCCGGCGGGCTTGGCCTGCAGATCCACGCCCAGATCCATCTCGGGATTGCCGCTCAGAGCCACGGGCGCGCCCGGATTCTCGAAGGACAGATCCTTGATATATTGGCCGATAATCTGAAGATTGGGCTTGTTTTCGCCGCCGTCGCTACTCATGGGTGCCGTCCTTTGCTTGGCCGTCTATCGTCTTATGGCCGCGCGCTACCATGGTTTATGCGTTTAAGACAAGGCTAAGAGCCGATTTGGCGCGTTATCGATAAAATCTGGACCCCAAAAGCCCGGAACGCTAGGGTCAGGGCCACAGGAAAAAAACGATGCCGGATTCACAGCTCATCGGAATTCTGATTGCCGCGATGGTGGCCGGGGTGCTGCTGTTTCGCCTCTACACCGTGCTGGGCCGCCGCACCGGCCATGAGCCGCAGAATGATGCCGCCCTCGGCAACCGCGCGCCATCGCCCTTGCGCGACATGCGCGGACCCGCCGCCCCGGACGTCCAGACGCCGCCGCCGGAAGGCGCCTGTGCCCGCGGGCTGCTCGACATTGAACTGGCCGATCCCGGCTTTGACCGCGACCGGTTTCTGTCCGGCGCCCGCACCGCCTATGAGATCATCCAGAAGGCTTACGGCGATGCCGACCGGCTGGCGCTGCGCCCGCTTTTGTCCGCCGAAGTCTACGGCGCCTTTGAACGCGAGATCGCGGCCCGGCCCGGCGCGCCGGAACGCATGACCAACATCATCGACGCGCGCATTGTGAGCGCCGAACTGTCCGGCAAGCTGGCCGATATCACCGTCGCGTTTCGCGCCAATTTCACCGCGCCCGACGGGGCGGTGCGGGAAGTTGCGGATCGCTGGAGTTTCGCCCGCACCATCGGCGCCTCCGATCCCAACTGGACGCTGGTGGCGACGGCGGGCGATTTCGCCTGAAAAATCTGCGCATCGCGCTGGTGTTGTTCGCGCTGGCCGCCACGGTGGTGTGCGTCTATCTTTGGCGCCAGCCGTTGCAGCCGCCGCAACAGAACGCTCCGCTTCGCCTGACGCAAGCCACCTTCAACGATTTGCCCGGTTGGGCCGCAGACGACGAGACGGCGGCGCTGGCCTCCTTTATCCGGGGCTGCGCCATGCTTGCCGCCAGGGCGCCGCAAGCGGCCATGGGCGGAAAGGGCTATGCGGGAATGGCGGCGGACTGGCTGCCGGTCTGCGCCGCCGCGAAAGGCGAGGCGCGGGGATTTTTTGAAAGGCATTTCACGCCCTACCGGATTTCGGCCGGCGACAACCGCAGCGGGCTTTTCACCGGCTATTACGAGCCGCAGATCGCCGCCAGCCATACACGCCATGATGCCTACCAGACGCCGGTCTACGGCTTGCCGCCCGACCTGATCCGGGTGGACTTGTCGCAATTCTCGCCGCGCTTTGAAGGCGAGCATGTTTCGGGGCGGCTGGAGGGGCAGAAGCTGGTGCCCTATGCCAGCCGGGCCGAGATTGATGCGCATGGCATCGGCAATGCGAAAATCCTGTTCTGGTGCGATGATCCGGTGGCGCTGTTCTTCCTGCAGATTCAGGGCTCGGGCCGGGTGCGGTTTGCGGAAGGCGGCAGCGAACGCATCGGCTATGCCGGCGAGAATGGCAAACCCTATACGGCCATCGGCCGGGTGCTGATTGCGGAAGGCGCGCTGGCGCGGGAGAATGTTTCGCTCGCCAGCATCCGCGCCTGGCTGAAACATAATCCGGTCCGCGCCCAGGCGGTGATGGAAGCCGATCAGTCCTTTATCTTTTTCGAGGAAAAACCGGTGGGCGATGCCGCGCTGGGCAATCAGGGGACCCTGGGCGCGGCCCTGACGCCGCGCGCCAGCCTGGCGATTGATCCTCGCATCCATGCGTTGGGAGCGCCCTATTATGTGGATGCCGCGCCGGTGCGCGGGCTTCTGATCGGCCAGGATACCGGCGGCGCGATAAGGGGCGCGGTGCGCGGCGACATATTTTTCGGCTTTGGCGACGAGGCCGAGGTCGAGGCCGGCAATATGAAAGCCGATGGGACGATGTTTGTGCTGCTGCCCAATGCGCTGGCGGCGAAGCTGGGAAAACAAAAAGATTTCCCATGAAGCGCCGGACCACCGAAGACGAAAAAATCCTGTTCAAGAAGACTGTGGAGACGACGCGGCCGCAGGTCATCGCCAAAGCCAAGGCGAAAAAACACGCCGCAAAGGCAAAGCCCGGCGGCACGGAGCGTGGCCAGGAAAAGTGTGAAGCGGTTTTCCGTCCGGCCGGGCGACCACTAAAAGGGCTGGACGGCAATACCCGGGAGCGGCTCAAGCGCGGCGGGGTGCGGCCCCAGGCCAGCATGGACCTGCATGGGCTGACCCAGGAGACGGCGCATCGCGCCCTGCTGTCTTTCCTGCAGCGCTCGCGCAAAAGCGGCCTGCGGCTGACGCTGGTGGTGACCGGCAAAGGCAATCCCAAGAATGAAGACGCCGAGTGGATGATGCGCAGCCATGGCGTGCTCAAGGAAATGGTGCCGCGCTGGCTGAACGAACCGGAATTCGCCGCCTTGATAGCCGGCAGCGCCCCCGCCCATGTCCGCCATGGCGGCGCGGGCGCGCTCTATATTTATCTGCGAAAACCGGAATGAAACAGGCTTTTAACACCATCAACGTGCCGACCAACGGGCCGGGACTTTACGAATTCACCGGCAAGCTGGCGGCATTCCTGCGCGATAAGCAGGACGGGCTGGTCACCTGTTTCATCCGCCACACCTCGGCCTCGCTGCTGATCCAGGAAAATGCCGATCCCGATGTGCAGAAGGACCTGGCGGATTTTTTCGCCCAACTGGCGAGGAATGGCATGGACTGTCGCCACACCGCCGAAGGGCCAGACGACATGCCCTCGCATATCCGCGCGTCCTTGACCCAGACGTCATTGGCGATTCCGGTACGCGGCGGCAAGGCGATGCTGGGCACCTGGCAGGGATTATATGTTTTCGAGCATCGCGTTGCGCCGCACAGCCGCGAAGTGCTGCTGCATTACCTCGGCGATTAAGCCAGCCCCGCCCTGGCCGCCAGTTCCTTGAGCGAAGTTTCCGGCCGCGCGCCATAATGCGAGATCACTTCGGCGGCGGCGATGCCGCCCAGCCGGGCGCAGTCGGTCAGGTTCTTGCCATGGGTGATGCCGTACAGGAATCCGGCGGCGAACTGGTCGCCCGCGCCGGTGGTGTCGATCACCTGCGCCACCGGCGCCGCCGGGACCGCGTGCACCTGGCCTTCCTCGACAATCACGCTGCCATTGGCCGAGCGGGTGATGGCGGCGATGCCGCCCCAGGCCTTGGCCTTGGCGATGACGCCGTCAAATTCCTCTTCCTGGAACAGCGCCTTGGCTTCGTCTTCGTTGGCGAACAGGATGTTCACATCCCGGTCCAGCAGATGCAGGAATTCGTCGCGGAAGCGGCCGACGCAGAATGAGTCTGAAAGCGACAGCGCCACGCGGCCACCCGCGCCCCTGATCGCGGCGATGGCCTTGCGCGAGGCGTGCTTGGCGGTTTCCTCGTCCCACAGATAGCCTTCGATATAGAGCAGGCGGGCTTCGGCGATCGCTTCGGCATCCACATCGTCCGGAACCAGCTCGCGGCAGGCGCCCAGATAGGTGCTCATGCTGCGCTGGCCGTCCGGCGTCACCGCGATCATGCAGCTTGCGGTGGTCGAACCCTGGCTGGTCGGCGGCGTGGAAAATGTAATGCCATGCGCCGACATGGACTTGCCGAACACCGCGCCCAGCCGGTCGTCGAATACCTTGCCGACGAACAGGCCCGTGCCGCCCAGCGAGGCCAGGCCGGCCATGGTGTTGGCGGCCGAACCGCCCGCCACTTCATGCAGGGAACTGAGCGCCTGGTGATTGTCGGCCAGCGCCTTGTGCAGCTCCTTGGCGCGGAACTCGTCAATCAGGGTCATGCCGCCCTTGGCGATGCGGTGGGTCAGCAGGAAGCGGTCGTCCACCGAGGCGATCACGTCCACAATGGCGTTGCCCAGGCTGGCGACATCGTATTTTTTGCGCATGGTGTTTCCCCTTGGAGCATCGGCCAGCAAAAGTGCGGCCTCGCGGTTTTGCGTCCGGCCGTGCGACCGAATAAAAAGTTTGCCCTGCCATACGGAACTGTCTTGATGTTCGCAAGCATTGCCCGCGCCGCGCGGCTGATTTTTGATCCGGGTTTTGCCGGAATTGCGCTGCGGTCGGTCCTTCTGACCCTTCTGATGTTCCTGGTGGGGCTGGCAGGCGCGGAAATCCTGATCGCACAGCTGCCGGTGCTGGGAAATCCCCAGATAAACCGGGCGCTGGCGCTGCTGGCGCCGGTCCTGTTCGTATTCCTGCTCAGTGTGCTGGGCGCCCCCGTGGCGGCGCTGTTCGGCACCTTTTTCCTGGACCGGCTGGCCGGCCGGATCGAGGCGCGGGACTATCCGGGCGCCTCGCCGCTGCCAACCCGGTTCTGGCCGGCATTCAAGGTGGGGATGCACCTGGCGGCAATGGTGCTGGCGGCGGACCTGGTTCTGCTGCCGCTGGATATCGGCCTTCCGGGGCTGGGCGGCTTCCTCAGCCTGCTCGCCAATGGCTGGCTTCTGGGCTGGGAATATTTCGAGCTGGCGGCGCTGCGGCATCTGCCGGTTGCACGGGCCGATATCTTGCGAAAATCCCGTGGCTGGCAGGTGTGGGGCGGCGGCATCCTGATCGCTTTCTTGAGTGAAATTCCGCTGCTGGATCTGATCGCGCCCCTGTTCGGCACGGCGCTGATGGTGCATCTGTTCCACCGAATTTTGCGGCAGGAGACAGCGTGATCCGTAGAACCGTCCTTCTGGCCTCGTTGCTGCTGCTGGCCGGCTGCGCCGCCAAGGCGCCGCCGCCGCCTGTGGCGCCCGTCGTTCCGCTTCCGCCGGCGCCCCGCCCGCAGGCCGAGCCGCCGGGGTATGCCGGTCTTGGCCTCGACGGTTTGCGCGCCCACCTGGGAGCGCCGGCGTTTTCACGCAAGGACGGCGCCACCGAGATGTGGCGCTATGATGCCAGCGCCTGCCATGCTTTTTTCTTTTTCACCGGCGGCCTGGTCAGCCATATCGAGACCATTCCGCGGGGGCCGGGCGATTCCGTCGATCCCGCCTGTCTCAGCGCCTTGAAGAAGGCGTCTTGATCTTGAGCCGCGGCTTTTCCGGCGGCTGTTCCCTTGTCTTGTCCGGGAAGTGACAGAAATCGCGCACCACGCAGGTGGGGCAGAGCGGCTTACGGGCGATGCAGGTGTAGCGGCCATGCAGGATCAGCCAGTGATGCGCATGGCTCAGATATTTTTCCGGCACTTTCTTCTCAAGGCCGAGCTCGACCTCCAGCACATTCTTTCCCGGTGCCAGGCCGGTGCGGTTGGAGACGCGGAAGATATGCGTATCCACCGCGATGGTGGGCTGGCCGAATGCCACATTCAAAACCACATTGGCGGTCTTGCGCCCCACGCCGGGCAATTCCTCCAGCGCGGCGCGGCCCTTCAACACCTGGCCGCCATGCCTTTCGATCAGCAGTCTGGACAAGGCGATGACATTCCTGGCCTTGCCGCGATAAAGCCCGATGGTCTTGATGGCGTCGGCGAGCTTTGCCTCGCCCAGCGCCAGCATTTTCTCCGGCGTGTCCACGGTCTTGAACAATGGCTCCGTCGCCTTGTTGACCGCCTTGTCGGTGGCCTGGGCCGACAGCGCCACGGCGACCAGCAAAGTGTAGGGATTTTTGTATTGCAGTTCGGTCTTGGGATCGGGATTGTGTTTTTTCAGCCGCGCGAAGAACTCTTCGATCTCGGCGCGGCTCATCAATCTGGACATTAAAGGCCCAGTATGTCGGTCATCCCGTAGAGTCCGGGCTTCTTGCCCTGACCCCAGCGCGCCGCCTGCACCGCGCCGCGTGCGAAGATGGAGCGGTCTTCGGCGGAATGGGAAAGCGTGATGCGTTCGCCCGTGCCCGCCAGGATCACTTCATGTTCGCCCACCACGCTGCCGCCGCGCATGCTGGCAAAGCCGATGCTGCCGTCTTCGCGCGGACCATTATTGCCGTCCTTGCGACGGAGCTTATCAAGGGATACGCCGCGCCCCCTGGCCGCCGCTTCGCCCAGCAGCAATGCGGTACCGGACGGCGCATCCACTTTCAGCTTGTGATGCATCTCCAGGATTTCGACATCGTAACCCGGCAGCGCCTTGGCCGCCTTTTCCACCAGCGCCGCCAGCAGCGTCACGCCCAGGCTCATATTGCCGGACTTGACGATCACGGCATGGCGCGATGCGGCCTCGATCCGCTTGTCGTCGGCGGGCGAAAATCCGGTGGTGCCGATGACATGGACAATGCGCGCCTGGGCGGCGAGATCGGCCAGCATGATGGAAACCATGGGGCGGGTGAAATCGATCACCGCCTGGGCCTCGACCAGCAGCGGCAGGGGATCCGCGGTGAGCTTGATGCCATTGGGCTGCAGCCCCGCCAGGCTTCCGGAATCCATGCCCAGATCGGGATGGCCTTCGGCTTCCAGCGCGCCAACCAGCGTGACGCCATGGCCCTGGCTGATTTCGCGCACCAGCGCCCGGCCCATGCGGCCCGAGGCGCCCGCCACCACGATTTTCACATCCGCCATGGCGTCAGGCTTTCGTATCGACGGATTCGGCCGGCGGATCGCCGCGCCGCGCCACCGTCACCATGGCGGGGCGCAGCAGCCGGTCACCGATCATGAAACCGGTCTGCATCACATCCACGATGGTGCCGGGCGGCTTGCCGCCTCCGGGCACCTCGGCGATAGCCTGGTGAAGATTGGGATCGAACTTGCCGTCGGTCTCGATCTGCTTGACGCCATAGCGCTCCATGGTCGCCAGCAATTGCCGGTCGGTGGCTTCCACGCCATCCAGCACCGCCGCAATTTGCGGGTCGGCGGCTGCGCGCAAGGCGGGCGGGCAGGCCGCCAAGGCGCGGGCAAAATTGTCGGCGATGCCCAGCATGTCGCGGGCAAATTTGGTGACCGCATATTGCGACGCCTCGACGCGCTCCTTTTCGGCGCGGCGGCGGATATTTTCCACTTCCGCCAGGGCGCGCAGGCGCTGGTCCTTGAGGCTTTCCACTTCGGCCTTGAGGGCCTCCAGCACGGCAAATTCCGCCGCATGGGGATTGTCGTCGGCGGGCGCGGAATCCGGCATCTGGGTATCTTGTTCATCGCTCATGGGCGTGTTCCTTAAACTTTAGGCAAGCAGGCGTCCAATAACTTTCGCGGTGTGATCCACCATGGGAATGATGCGGCCGTAATTCAGGCGGGTGGGCCCCAGGACGCCGATCACGCCCACGATCTTGCCTGCCGCATTGGCATAAGGCGCGGCCACGATGGAAGATCCCGACAGGCTGAACAACCGGTTCTCGGAACCGATGAATATGCGGACCCCGTCGCCTTCCTTGGCCAGTTCCAAAAGCCGGATCAGGTCATTCTTGCGTTCGATATCCTCGAACAGGGTGCGGACCCGCTCGATATCGGCCTGGGCTTCCACCGAATCCAGCAGGTGGGACTGGCCCCTTACGATCAGCATCTTGTCGTCGCCGCCGAATTGTCCGCTCATCTGGGCCCCGGCCATTTGAGTCAGCGTGGCCAGGCCCTCGGCCACCACCTTGGCTGTGAGGGAGTCCAGCATCGCCCGCTCGCCTTCCAGCTCGGCCAGGATTTCCGCCCGCGCCGCATCGATGGTGCGCCCCGCCAGCCGGGCATTGAGATAGTTCGACGCCTCGATCAGGGCGGAAACCGGCAAGCCGGCGGGGGTGTCAATGACGCGGTTTTCCACCTGGCCGTCCTCGCTGACCATGATGACCAGCGCCTTGCCGGGACGCACCGCGACGAATTCCACATGCTTGAGAGCGGAATCCTGCTTGGCGGTGAGCATCAGGCCGGCGCAGCGCGACAGGCCCGCCAGCGACTGGGTGGCCTGGATCAGCACATCCTCGATCCGCCGCCCGCTGCCGGACATGCGCGCTTCGATGGCGACGCGTTCATCGGGCGCCAGTTCGCCGATCTCCAGCAAGCCATCCACGAACAGGCGAAGGCCGCGCTCAGTCGGCACCCGGCCCGCGCTGGTGTGCGGGGCATAGAGCAGGCCCATCACTTCCAGATCGGCCATCACATTGCGGATCGAGGCCGGCGACAGGGCCCCCGGCAGGCGCTGGGACAGGGTGCGGGAGCCGACCGGTTCGCCGGAAGCGAGAAAGGCTTCCACCAGGTGGCGAAAAACCTCGCGCGAGCGTTCGCCCAAGGGGGTGCCGTGAGGAGGGGAATTGCGCGAGTCCAAACTTAAGCCTTTGATATTCAACAATATTTAATGATGGTGGTCCGTGCATGGACGGGCCGGGGCAAAGAAGCTAGGTAACCGCCCCGTTCCTCTCCTTCAAGATATACACACCCATGCGCCACTCCAACCGCGGTCCCGATACCCTCCGGGCCGTCAGCCTGACACCCGGCTTTTCCCGCCATGCCGAAGGCTCCTGCCTGGTCAAATTCGGCGACACCCATGTGCTGGTCACCGCCAGCCTGGAAGAAAAGGCGCCGCCCTTTCTCAAGGGCTCGGGCAAGGGCTGGGTGACGGCGGAATATGGCATGCTGCCGCGTTCCACCCATGAACGCATGCGGCGCGAAGCCGCCGCCGGCAAGCAGTCGGGCCGCACCCAGGAAATCCAGCGGCTGGTGGGACGCAGCTTGCGCGCCATTTGCGACATGACGGCGCTGGGTGAAAGACAGATCGTGATTGACTGCGATGTGCTGCAGGCCGATGGCGGCACCCGCACCGCCGCCATCACCGGCGGCTATGTCGCCCTGGCGCAGTGCGCCAGCCTGATGCAGAAGACCGGTCTTCTGAAAACGCTGCTGCTCAAGGACCATGTCGCGGCGATTTCCTGCGGCATCGTCAAGGGCGAGGCGCTGCTGGATCTGGACTATGACGAAGACTCCACCGCCGAGACCGACGCCAATTTCGTGCTGACCGGCGCGGGCGGGCTGGTGGAAATCCAGGGTACCGCAGAAGGCGCGCCCTTCAGCGAAGAACAATTGACCGCCCTGCTGCGCCTGGCGCGCAAGGGCATCGGCGAGCTGGTGACGCTGCAGAAGCAGGCCATTCTTTCCCTGGACAAGAAAGCGTGAAACTTCCGCGCGGCAGCATGTTGATCGTCGCCAGCCACAATCAGGGCAAGGTGCGGGAGATCAAGGCGTTGCTGGGGCCGCACGGCATCGAGCCGCTGAGCGCCGCCGAGATGGGCCTGGCCGAGCCGGCCGAGACCGGCGCGACATTCCTCGCCAATGCCGAACTGAAAGCCCGCGCCGCCGCCGATGCCGGCAAGCATCCCGCCCTGGCCGACGATTCCGGCCTGTGGGTGGATGCGCTGGGCGGAAATCCGGGGATCTATTCGGCGCGCTGGGCGGGCCCGGCAAAAGATTTCCGCATCGCCATGGCGCGGGTGGAAAAAGAGCTTCACGAAAAAAAGGCCACCGATTTTTCCGCCCGCTTCGTCTGCGCGCTTTGCATCGCCATGCCGCCCCATAACGGAAACATAGGCGAGGTAAAATCATTTGAAGGCGAAGTGCATGGCCGGCTGACGTTCCCGCCGCGCGGGGACCAGGGTTTCGGCTATGATCCGATTTTCATCCCCGACGGCTGGGAGCAGACATTCGGCGAGATCGATCCGCATGTGAAAAATGCCATGAGCCATCGTGCCCGCGCTTTTGAAAAGCTCCTGCACAGCGGCATATTGGAAGAGTCTCTTTAATGGTCGCGCGGCCTACGGAAAACCGCGAGGCCACACTTTTCCGGGCCGACGCTCCATGAGCTTTGGCGTGTATGTGCACTGGCCCTTCTGCGCCGCCAAATGTCCCTATTGCGATTTCAATTCCCATGTCCGCACCGCGATTGACGAAGATGGCTGGGTGGACGCCATTGGACGCGAACTCGACTGGACGGCGAAGGCGCAAGGCGAAGAGCGCCCGCTGGTGGAGACAATATTTTTCGGCGGCGGCACGCCATCCTTGATGACGGGAAAATCCACCGCCCGCATTCTCGACAAGATCTCGCGCAACTGGCGCATGGCCAATGACGTCGAGATCACCCTGGAAGCCAATCCCGCCAGCGCCGATGCGGCGCGCTTTGCCGATTACAAGGCAGCGGGGGTGAACCGGCTGTCGCTGGGGGTGCAGGCCTTGAACGACGCCGATTTGAAAACCTTGGGACGCTTGCACAACGCGGCGGAAGCCAAGGCCGCGCTGGCGCTGGGACAAGCCAATTTCGAGCGGGTTTCCCTGGATCTGATCTATGCCCGGCCGAACCAGACGGACGCGGTCTGGCGGGCCGAACTGAAAGAGGCCCTCAGCTTCGGCACCGATCATCTGTCGCTGTATCAGCTCACCATCGAGCCGCAAACGCCGTTTGCGCTGCTGCACAAGAACGGCGCGCTGGTGATTCCGGATGAGGAGGTCGCGGCAGGACTTTATGAGACGACGCAGGAATTGACGGAAGGCGCGGGCCTGCCCGCCTATGAGATTTCCAATCATGCCAGGCCCGGCTCGGAAAGCCGGCACAATCTGATCTATTGGCGCTATGGCGATTATGCCGGTGTCGGCCCCGGCGCGCATGGCCGCCTCAGCCTCAAGGGCAGGCGGATGGCGACAGCCACCCAGCGCCTGCCGGAACGCTGGCGCGAGGCGGTGGCGAATACCGGCCGTGCCTTTGCCGAAGTGGCCAAGATATCCGATGGCGACGCGGCGCGCGAACATCTGCTGATGAATCTGCGCCTGGCCGAGGGCCTTGACCTGGCCGCCTATGAAAAGCGCTGGGGCACGCGGCCCGCTGCGGAAAAAATCGCGGCTCTGGTGAATGAAGGACTTTTGACATTGCAGGACAGCATTTTGATTGCCACGCCGCGCGGGCGATTGCTGCTCAACGCCGTCATCGCGAAGTTACTGAATTAAGACGCCGGATTCTGGAAGGTCTTGGGCGAGGGGCTGACGACATGAAAGCCGTCCGGCTGCACCTCCAGCACCGCCAAGCCGCGCTCCGACGTGCCGTCCGCGTTAAAGCGGAAAATCCCGTCCACGCCGGAAAATCCGTTGGGATCCATCAGGGCGCTTTGGGTGAAGCGATGATAGGGCTGACCGCCCGACAGCAGCGCCACCAGCGCCACGGCGTCATAGGCCAGTGACGCCAGCTGCGGCGGCGTGGTGCCGAAAGCATCGTGATAGCGTTCATTGAAGGCATTGTCGGCATCTGGCTCCGGCGCGGCGAACCAGCCGCCCACCAGCGTGTCTTCGCGCGCCATGGTCGGATCGTCCCACAAGCCGGTGCCCAGCAGCTTGACCTTGTTCTTGTCCAGCCCGCTGAAACTGAGGTCGGGACCGATGGCGCGCAGGATGGCCCCGCCCTGGGCGATCATCACCGCGTCCGCCTGGCTCTTGGCGATGGTCTGGGACGGCGTCAGCACCGCATTGGTGTTGGGCGTGAAATGCTCGACATCCAGGCTGGTGGCGCCGGCGCCTTTCACCGCATCCCCGAAGGTATCGGCGATGACATCGCCATAGGCGCTTTGCGGCACCATGGCCGCGAAATTGTGATGCCCCTGGCTGGCGGCATAGCTCACCACCCGCCGGACTTCGCTTTGCGGCAGGAAGGAGAGAAGATAGACGCCATTGCCCGCCACGGATTTCTCGGTCGAGAAAGCCAGCACCGGCACGCCGCGGTCGCGCGCGATCGGCGCCACCGCGGTGACGGACGGGCCGAACAGGGGACCGATAATGACTTCGGCGCCCTGGGCAAGAAGCTTGGTGGCCGCCGTCGCCGCGTCTTCCGGCTTGGTGCCTTCGTCGGCAGTCATCAGTACGATGCCGGGATTCTTGGCGTCATAAAGCGCCAACTGGGCCGCCTTGAGCATGGCTCCGGCCAATGTCCGGGTCGCCGCCGCGCCGCTGGCCAGGGGCAGGATCACGCCCACCCGCACGGGGGTCTGGTTCGGGGCGAGATTGGGCAGCCGCAAAAAGGCGGGCGAGTCGGCGGTCAGGGGGTGGCCGGCCACGGGGGGCGGCGGCAGGGCGGCCACCGGCGGGGGCGGCGGCGGCGCAGGCGGCTTGGGGGCGACGCACGAGGCCGCTATGCCGCAGGCCAGCGCAATGGCACAAAGACGAAGTGAAAAAGTCCGAACCACAGTCGAAGACATCAATGATTCCCTTGTCCGGCGACACTAAGGGGTCGGCCGCCAGCGGTAAACACACTCCGGGTAAAGCGGAACATCTTGGCGATTTGGCGGCGGGCCTCTATCTGACGGCCACGCCCATCGGCCATGCCCGCGATGTCAGCCTCAGGGCCCTGGCGGTGCTGGCGGGGGTGGACCTGATTGCCGCCGAGGACACACGGGTTACCTCCAAGCTGCTTTCCATTCATGGCATCAGCAAAACCCTGATGCCCTATAACGATCATAACGCCGCCCAGATGCGCCCCAAGCTGCTGGCGAAGATGAAAAGCGGCGCCCGGATCGCGCTGGTCAGCGATGCGGGAACGCCGCTGGTCAGCGATCCCGGCTTCAAGCTGGTGCGCGCCGCCATTGAAGAGGGCATCGCCGTCCATGCCATACCGGGCGCCAGCGCGGTTCTGACCGGATTGATGTTGTCGGGCCTGCCGTCGGACCGCTTCCTGTTCGCGGGGTTCCTTCCCGCCCGCGCCGGCGAGCGGGGCGCGATCCTGGAAGAACTGAAAAGCATTCGCGCCACCTTGATCTTTTTTGAATCGGCGCAGCGTCTGGCGGAGACGCTGGCGCAGATGGAGCAGGTGCTGGGGATGCGCACCGTCGCGGTGGCCCGCGAGATGACCAAGCTGCATGAAGAAGTGCGGCGCGGCACGCTGGCCGAACTGGCGGCGCATTACGCCCAGGCCGATACGCCCAAGGGCGAGGTGACGCTGCTGCTGGGACCGCCGCATCAGGCCCAGACGGATTTCGGCAAGATTGACGCGGCGCTGGACGCCGCTTTGGCCTTCATGCCGCTCAAGCCCGCCAGCGACATGATCGCGGCGCTGCTGGATATGCCGCGCAAGGAAATTTACGCCCGCGGGCTGGAGAAGAAGAATGCCCGCTGAAACGCGAAAACAGGCCGCCGAAAAGCGCGGCCATCGCGGCGAGGCGCTGGCGGCGCTGCTGCTCCTGCTCAAGGGCCATCGCATCCTGGGCCGCCGTGTCAAGACCCATGCCGGCGAGGATCTGGTCAGCCTGCCGGTGTTCGGGCCGGTGTGTTTCATCGAGGTCAAGGCGCGGCGGCATGCCCGCGATGCGGCAGAGGCGGTTGCGCCCGCCCAGCGGACTCGCATTGCCCGGGCGGCCTCACTATATCTCGCCAGCCGGCCCGCCCTTGCCAGGCGGGGCGCCCGCTTCGATATCATCGCCGTCGCGGGATTTCCAAGGCATTTCAAGGATGTGTGGCGGGCCGATGACTGATGTTCGGAAGATTGGCGGGGGAAAAAATTCATGAGCCTGACCGTCGCGGTCCAGATGGACCCCATCGAGAATATCGACATCGGCGGCGATTCCACATTCGCGCTGATGCTGGAAGCACAGAAGCGCGGGCACGGACTTCTTTATTACGGTCCGCGCGACCTCACCTTCCGCGAGAACAAGGTCACCGCCAAAGTGCGGCCGCTGCATGTGCGCGCCGTCAAGGGCGATCATTTCGCGCTGGGTGAGAGTTTTGTTTACGACCTGTCGGCGGCCGATGTGGTGCTGATGCGCCAGGACCCGCCCTTCGACATGGCCTATATCACCGCCACCCATATCCTGGAGCGGCTGCATCCCAGGACCCTGGTGGTCAATGATCCGGCCCATGTCCGCAATACACCGGAAAAACTTTTCGTCACCGAATTCGCCGATTTCATCCCGCCCACCCTGATCACCAGCGACAGCCGCGAGATTCGGGAATTCCGCGACCAGCACCAGGACATCATTCTCAAGCCGCTTTACGGCAATGGCGGCGCCGGCGTGTTCCGGGTGCGGCCCGATGATGAAAATCTGGGCGCACTCCTGGAAATGTTCACCGCCTTCTATCGCGAACCCGTCATCGTGCAGCGTTATCTTCCCGAGGTGCGCAAGGGCGACAAGCGCATCATTTTGGTGGATGGGGAATTTGCCGGCGCTATCAACCGGGTTCCGGCGGCGGGCGAGGCGCGCTCCAACATGCATGTCGGCGGACGGCCGGAAAAGACGGAACTCTCAAGCCGCGAGCGCGACATCTGCGCCGCCATTGGTCCCGAACTGAAGCGCAGGGGGCTTATTTTCACGGGGATTGACGTGATCGGCGACTATATGACCGAGATAAACGTTACCTCTCCAACCGGCATCCAGGAAGTCAATCGTTTCGGCGGCGCCGATATCGCCGCCCTGGTCTGGGACGCGATTGAAAGGCGCAAAGCGTCATGATTACGGTTCGCAAATCCGAGGAACGCGGACACACCAAGATCGGCTGGCTGGATTCGCGACACACATTCGCATTCGGGGAATATTATGATCCCGAATATGAGAATTTCGGCCCGCTGAGGGTCATCAATGAAGACTGGATTGCGGGCGGCGCTGGCTTTCCGCCGCATCCGCACCGCGACATGGAGATCGTCACCTACATTATAGACGGTGCCATCAGCCACCAGGATTCCAGCGGCGGCGGCGGCACCATCAAGCCGGGCGAGATTCAGCGCATGAGCGCCGGCAGCGGCATCGTCCATGCCGAGTTCAATGCCAGCCCCACGGAAACATGCCATTTGCTGCAGATCTGGATCATGCCGTCCAAGCGCGGCATAGAGCCTGGCTATGAACAGAAGGCTATCAGCGCCGACAGCGTGGCCAATCACTTTGCCCGCATCGCCGGGCCCGAGCCCCAGGCCAATGAAGTGCGGCTGGTGCAGGACGCCGAAATCTGGGCTGCCAAGCTGGACATCGAAAATGAAGCGATCCACACGCTGCGCCCCGGCCGCAAGGCCTGGCTGCAGGTGGTCAAGGGCGAAGTCAGCATCGGCGAGGTGACGCTGAAAGCCGGCGACGCCGCCGCCCTGACCGACATGACGCAGATCCAGGTGCGGTCCATAACGGTAGCGGAAGTGCTGTTGTTCGACTTGGCTTAACTCCAAAAGCGATCGCAGGTCAGGCTCCCCCTTTGCGCGAAGCGCATAAAAGGGGGAGATGCTGTAGCTGGCCCTCGGGCCAGCGAAAGCAGAGGGAGTTATTTTACAAGCCCGAAGCGGGACTTGTAGCGCGCGTCAATTCCCGACAGCGGGAAATAGATAAAGACATCGGTGGTGCCGAATTGATGGTCGATCACCGCGCCATTGCCGATGCAACAGCCGGCGCGCACATACCCTTTCAGCAGCGGCGGTAGGCTGCGCAGGCCCTCGCGCTGGGGCGTGGCGTCCAGCGCCATGCGGTTCATCTCCACGAACAGTTCCGGCCGCGCCGTGACGCGTAAGTGCTCCGGCATGGCATGGAAGTGATGCAGATAGGACAGCGGCAGCGCCAGCGTCTCGATATCGGTGCCGGGCAGCGAGGCGCAGCCGAACATCAGGTCGATGTCGAAGCGCGCCACATAGGCCATCAGGCCTTTCCACAGAAGCTGCATCGAGCCGGGACGGCTGCGATAGCTTTTCAGCACGCAGGAGCGGCCCAGCTCCAGGAATTTTGTGCCCGGCGGCAGGCCGTTCAGCATCGGGGCGATGTCATATTCGCTGGCGGTATAGAAGCCGCCGGCGCGCACCGCGTCCTTCTCGCGCGTCAGCCGATAGGTGGCGACCACAAGCGGCTGGCCGTCTTCACCATGGGTTTCGCGGTCAACCACCAAAAGGTGATCGCAGACATCATCGAACTTGTCGAAGTCGCGCCGCAGCGCGCGCATCTCGTTCGACGGCACCGCGCTCATCTCTTCATAGAAAACGGCGTAGCGCAGGCGCTGCGCCTGCTCGACTTCATGCTCGGTCTCGGCCAGGCGCACTTCCAGCGAGCCGGACACGGCCAGAACCGGCCATTGTTCCAGGCGCCCCTCAAGCGGTCCGGCTTCGTAGATATTGACCAAGCGAATCTTCCTTTAAGTGGCTGTCCAGAGCCAATACGGGCCAGAGGCGATTCGGATCTGCCTTCCGGCTTAGGCCCTTAGTGCGACAGTTTGATAATTTTACCGCAAGCGCGGGGCCGGGGCAACGAATTGTGACAATCAGGCGCGGCGAGCCTGTTTGCGGCCCAAAAAGGCGAAAAGCGCCAAAGAGGGAACCCCGATCACGCCGCAACCGATGAAAAACAGGGCATAGGCGTTCATCAGGCCGAAATGTGGGGTTAATCCTTCCACTATCAGGCCGGAAAAACCCTTGAGGAATTTTCCCGCCAGGGCATAGGCCGAGGACAAAAGCGCATATTGCGTCGCGGTGTAGCCCAAGCTGGTCAGCGAGGACATGTAGGCGACCAGGGTGACACCAGCGACGCTGATGCCGAAATCATCGATCGCCATCACCGCCAGGAAGGCCGGAACACCATGGTTCACGGTCAGCAGGGCCTGGGCGAGAATACCGATGGACTGGATGATGGCGCCCAGCATTAGGGCGCGCATATAGCCCAGTTGCAGGCAGAAAAATCCGCCCGCCGCGATCCCGGCGAAAATCGAGGCCAATCCGATGGTGGCGCGCGCCGTTCCGATCACATCCTTGGCGACGCCAAGGTCATGGAAGAAGGGATTGGTGATCGGCCCGCGCATGAAATCCGGCAGCCGGTAAAGGCTGATTGCCAGCAGCATCAACAAGGCTGTTGCGCCATAGGTCTTGAAGAAGACGATGAACGGTCCGGCCACCGCATCGAAAAACCCGCGCGGGCTCCATAACGGCTTTTCCTTTTCGATACGCGCCAGCACGCTTTCGCCGCGCACCGGTTCGGGCGCAACCAGGCTGGCGGCGATGCCGATGCCCATGCCCAGGCCGCACACGGTATAGGCCAAAGGCCAGCCGAAATGCTGGGCGGCGATCAGCATCAGGGAATCGGTGCACATCACGGCGATGCGGTAGGACAGCGTATAGGCGGAAATCAAAAGCCCCTGTTCATCCTCGGACTGCGCCACCTCGATGCGCCAGGCGTTGATGGCGATGTCCTGGGTGGCCGCGGACAGGCCGACAAACAGGGCGCAAGCGCCCAGCACCAGCACGCCATAGCGCACGCCGACAAAGGCCATCGCGAAGAGGCCAAGCGCCACGCCGATCTGTGACAGCAGCATCCAGCCGCGACGCTGGCCCAGAACTTTCAGGGTGGGAATCCGGTCCACCAGCGGGGCCCAGACAAATTGCATGGAATAGGCAAGGCCAACCCAGGACAAAAAGCCGATCGCCTTGAGGCTGGTGCCTTCATCGCGCAGCCAGAAGCCGAAGGTGTTTCCCACCAGCAGAAAAGGCAGGCCGGAAGAAAAGCCCAGCGCCAGCATGGTCAACGCGCGGCGGTTCAAATAATCGCGGAAGGCGTAGCGCTTGCGCGCGGAAGGAATCATGCCGCAACAGTTTGCGGCAATCCATCCTCATTGGGGAAGAGCATCAGGAACATTTCTTCCAGCTCGGACGGGTCCACCGGCTTGGTCAAAAAGCCGTCCATGCCCGCTTCCTGGCAGGCCCGCTTGCCGGTTTCCAGCGCATCGGCGGTCAGCGCCACGATCGGCGTGCGGGCGCGGCCGTATTTTTCCTCATTGGCCCGGATGGCCCGCGTCGCCTCGATGCCGTCCATGCCGGGCATGTGAATATCGGTGAGCAGAAGGTCGAAGCGTTCCTCTTCCATGGCGGCCACGGCGCCGGTGCCGCTGGTGACTTCCCGGGTGACATGGCCGCGGCGGCGCAGCAACTCGCGGATCAAAAGCGCATTGACCGGATTATCCTCGGCAAGAAGAATCTTCAGGCCATTGCCCGCGCTTTGGACTTTTTGCTGGGCCGGCGGGCGCGGCAGTTCGGGCCTGGCGCGCTCGGGCGGCTCGGGGGCGGCGATGCGCTCCGGCCAATATTGCAGGGGCGGCAATTCGGCCTCCGCCAGCATTGATAGCCGGGACCCGGCCGCGGGCGGCTGCGCCACGAATTCATGCTCAGCATGCTCATGGACGGGCTTGCCATGGGCTTCCATGCAGATGGCAAGCCGCGTCAACAGCGAGACTTCGCGCACCGGCTTGACCAGATAGCCGGCAAATCCCATCGCCTTGAGCACATCCAGCTTGCCGCGCGCCGCGGGCGTCA
This sequence comes from uncultured Alphaproteobacteria bacterium, assembly GCA_903857685.1. Classification (GTDB taxonomy): domain Bacteria; phylum Pseudomonadota; class Alphaproteobacteria; order Micropepsales; family Micropepsaceae; genus Rhizomicrobium. The sequence goes on along the minus strand of CAIOFO010000105.1, from coordinate 52,427 downwards.
GCAGCACCAGTGCCGGAATGTCGAACTCCGGCTGAATGAAGGGAATCGGTTCGGCCTCGGTGCCTGCGTCTATCAGGATGGCGTCAATGCGGCCGCTGGGCACCATGTGATTGAAGTTGATGGCCTCGCCGCCAGCCGCTTCCACCTGCAGCGACAGACCTTCGCGCAAGGGCTTGTTGCGGGTGACGATGGCGATGCGCTTGCCGTCAAGCGGCTTGTCGTTTTCCGGTGCGACTTCCACAACAACCGCCGGGAGCGTGAACCAGAAAGACGAGCCGCCATCGGCGCCCGACTCTAGGCCGATCTCGCCGCCCATCGCCTCGGCCAGGCGTTTGGAAATGGCTAGACCCAATCCCGAGCCGCCGAACTTGCGCGCATGGCTGGAATCGGCCTGGACGAATTCCTGGAAGATGTCCTGGCGCTTCTGGATGGGAACGCCGACGCCGGTATCGCGCACTTCAATGCGCAGAAAGCCGCGGCCCTGCACGTGGCTCATCTTGATCTCGACGCAGATGCCGCCCTTCTCGGTGAATTTGACGGCATTGCCGACAAGATTGGTCAGCACTTGGCGGAAGCGCACTTCGTCAATGCGGATGACGCGCGGCACGTCGCGGCCCACCACGGTGACAATCTCGATGCTCTTGGCGTGCGCGCGCGGGCCCAAAAGTTCGGCCACACCGTTGAGCAGGGTGCGAACCTCGACCTCGTCCTCGTCCAGCGTCAGGGTGCCGGATTCGATCTTGGAGAAATCCAGAATGTCGCCGATCAGGGTCAGCAGCGCCTCGCCAGACTGGGTGATGGCCTCGGCATAGGTGCGCTGGTCGGCGCGCAGATTGGTTTCCAGCAGCAACCGGCCCATGCCCAGCACGCCGTTCATCGGGGTGCGGATTTCATGGCTCATGGTGGCCAGGAAGCCCGACTTGGCGCGGGAGGCCGCTTCGGCGGAATCGCGCGCCTCGGTCAGCGCGTCTTCCAGCGCCTTGCGTTCTGTGATGTCACGGCCGACGCTTTGCACTTCGACCAGGCGGCCATAGGAATCGCGGATGGCGTAATCTTCCCAGGCGATCCAGCGAAAGCCCTGCGGCGTGCGGACATGCTGGTCATAGCGGGCGCGGCCGCGCCCCTGTTCCAGCGCCGCGAAACTGCCGAACAAGGGCGCGCGGCTTTCGGGATGCAGTTCCGGCGCGAAGGGATAGCCGACCGCCCGCTTGGGATCGAGCCCGAATATCTTGAAGAAGCCTTCGTTGGCGTAGGTCAGCCGGCTGGTGGAATCGCGGCGGAAGATGGCGTCGCCCTGCGCATCCACCAGGCCCTTGTAGCGAAGCTCGCTCTGGTAGAGCCGCGCATTCATCGCCGCGGCATTGCGCAAGCTGGCTTCCAGCCTGGCGCCGCTGGCCCGAAGTTCGGCGGTCTGTTTTTCCAGCATCTCGCGGCGCTCGCGCGAGGTGAGAAGATTGTTGATCAGGAAGGCCAGGGCGATGGTGAGCAGGGCGCCGAAATTGACCGGGGTGACGATGGTGAGGCGGCCGAAAAGCACGACATCGCCCAGAGCCGCCACGAGCATCAGGCCCGCCAGCACGCCAAACACGACCCGGATGACCTTCGCGATGGTCAAACCCCTGAAATCCCTTCCGTTTGAGCCCACAGTTTGGCCCGGCACCCGATACGAAAGCCTTAAAGAGCCGTCAGGCTTGTCCCGCAGTGCCCGAGCCGGGCCGATTTATCGATAAAATTTATACAAATCAGCAGGTTAACAGATAGTTTCCAAGCCCCGGGGGGACCGTCACAAAAGCTTTGCATTACTGTGATGTTCGTGGCGCGAGAGCATTGTGAATTGGCGGTACCCCGCACCGGACGCCCCCCTCTAATGGCCGATATCGCCTTGACCGATGAAACCGATCTGACGGCCAGAGCCAGAACCACGCGCCGCGCCGGTGCCGGCGACGCCCGATTTCACTTTCTGACCTGGCTGGCCGCGGCGCTGGTGCTGCTGATTTTTGCAGGCGTCATCACCTCCCTGGTGATCGGCTCGGTACCCGCCTTCAAGGCCTTCGGCTTCGGCTTTCTCACCACCGAGGTCTGGAGTCCGGCCCGCGAACGCTTTGGCGCCCTGGCTTCGATCTACGGCACGCTGATCACCTCATTTCTGGCGATGCTCGTGGCCGTCCCGGTGGGCATCGGCGTGGCGATTTTCCTCACCGAATTATGCCCCCGCATGCTGCGCCGCCCGATCGGCATCGCCATCGAGCTGCTGGCCGGCATCCCCTCGATCATTTACGGCATCTGGGGCCTGTTCGTGTTCGCGCCCTGGTTCCAGGATCACGTCCAGCTTCCGGTGATCAACGCCACGCAGGGCATCCCCGTGATCGGCACGCTGTTCGGCGGCGCGCCCTATGGCATCGGCGTCATCACCGCCAGCCTGATCCTTTCCATCATGATCCTGCCCTTCATTTCGGCGGTGACGCGCGATGTGTTTGAAACCGTGCCCGCCATGCTGAAGGAAGCGACCTATGGCCTTGGCTGCACCACCTGGGAAGTGATGTGGCGCGTGGTGCTGCCCTTCGCCCGCTCCGGCGTGGTGGGCGGCGCGATGCTGGCGCTGGGCCGGGCGCTGGGCGAAACCATGGCGGTCACATTCGTGATCGGCAATGCCCACAAGATCGACTCGTCGCTGTTTGCGCCGGGCACCACGATCTCGGCCACCATCGCCAATGAATTCACCGAGGCGACCAGCGAAATCTATACGTCATCGCTGATTTCGCTGGGCCTGATCCTGTTCTTCATCACCTTCATCGTACTGGCCTGCGCCCAGCTGATGCTGCGTCAGCTGGAGAAGCAGGCCGGCAAATGATCAACCAGACCCTCTATCTTCGCCGCCGTGTTGCCAACAGCGTCTTTATCGTGCTGTCCATCGCCGCCGCCATTTTCGGCCTGGTCTGGCTGGCTTTCATCCTGGGTTCACTGCTCTCCCAGGGCGTCGCGGCCCTGTCGCCGACCTTGTTCACCGAGGCGACCCCGCCGCCGGGATCGGCGGGCGGACTTTCCAACGCCATTCTGGGCAGCGTGCTGATGAGCGTGCTGGCGGTGCTGGTGGGAACGCCCATCGGGTTGTTCGCGGGCACCTATCTGGCGGAATATGGCAAGCACACCCGCTTTGCCTTTGTGGTGCGCTTCGTCAACGACATCCTGCTCAGCGCGCCCTCCATCGTCACCGGCCTGTTCATTTATGAAATCATCGTGGTGCCGATGGGCCATTTTTCGGGCTGGGCCGGCGCCGCCTCGCTGATGGTGATCGTGATTCCGGTGGTGGTGCGCACCACCGAAAACATGCTGCTGCTGGTGCCCCACACCTTGCGCGAAGCCGCCACGGCGCTGGGCGCGCCGATGAGTTTTGTCATCCACTCCGTCACCTGGAAAGCGGCGCAGGCCGGCATCATCACCGGCGTGCTGCTGGCGGTGGCGCGCATCTCGGGTGAAACCGCGCCGCTGCTTTTCACCGCGCTCAACAACCAGTTCATGAGCACGAATTTCAATGGCCCGATGGCGTCATTGCCCGCCGTGATCTTCCAGTATGCACTGTCTCCTTACGAAGACTGGCACCGCCTGGCCTGGGCGGGCGCCCTGCTGGTCACCGCCACGGTGCTGACGCTTTCCATCATCGCCCGCCTGCTTGAAAACAAACAACGGAATTGATCCATGGATGCGCCGGCCAATCCCAAAACCAAGGTGGACATCAACGATCTGTGCTTCTTCTATGGCACCAGCAAGGCGCTGAAGAACATCACCCTGCCGCTCTATGACCGCAAGGTGACGGCCTTTATCGGCCCGTCGGGCTGCGGCAAGTCCACCCTGCTGCGCGCCATCAACCGCATCTACGAGCTTTATCCGCACCAGCATGCCGAAGGCACCATCACGCTGGACGGGGAAAATATTCTCAAGGCCAAGGACCTCAACCTGCTGCGCGCCCGCATCGGCATGGTGTTCCAGAAGCCGACGCCCTTTCCCATGAGCATCTATGACAATGTCGCCTTCGGCATAAAGCTCTATGAGAATCTGCCGCGCTCGGAAATGGACGGCCGCATCGAGGACGCGCTCACCCGCGCCGCGCTGTGGGGCGAGGTCAAGGACAAGCTGAATGCCTCAGGCCTTTCGCTGTCCGGCGGCCAGCAGCAACGCCTGTGCATCGCCCGCACCGTGGCGACGCGGCCGGAAGTGATCCTGCTGGACGAACCCTGCTCGGCGCTCGATCCCATCTCGACCGCCAAGATCGAGGAACTGATCGACGAACTTTCCGCCGATTACACCATCGTGATCGTGACCCACAATATGCAGCAGGCCTCGCGCGCCTCCGACTTTACCGCCTTCATGTATCTGGGCGAATTGGTGGAGTATGGCGCCACAGACAAGATCTTCACGGCGCCGGACAACAAGCGCACTGAGCAATACATCACCGGGCGCTTCGGCTGAGCGCGCGTCTTTTGCCCTCTGGGTGTGTCGCGAGATCGCTCATGGGCTAAGTGCCCACTTCGCTCCTCGCTCCTGCCCAGCGAACAAAATCCGCTGCGCTCAGCGTCTCGACAATTGGGACTATGGCGCGGGAATTACACGTAATCTTCCGCGACGGTCTGGTCGGCGCTCACCACCGACAGCGCGCTGGCGACCACGCTCACCGCGCCGGCGATCAGCAGATTGAGCAGCAGCGCGCTCAGGGCCGCGTAACAGGGAATGGCGAGCCCGAAAAGATGCAGCACATAGGTTGAGCTTTTAAAGCCGAGCTGCCAGGCCATCCAGGTGCCTGCCGTCATGCCCGCCGCCCATCCCGCCAAAAGCCCCCAGGGGTTCAGCCGCACATACAAGGCCAGCAACACCGCCGGCACGGTCTGGCAGATCCAGATGCCGCCCAGCAATTGCAGCTGGATGGCGTAGGTGGTCTGCAATTCCAGCACAAAGATCAGCGCCCCCAGCTTGACCGCCAGCGAGGTCAATTTGGCGGCGCGCGATTCCTCAGCCGGGGTGCAGGCCGGGTTGATGAAATCCTTGTAGATATTGCGGCTGAAAAGATTGCCGCAGGCAATCGCCATCATCGAGGCGGGCACCAGCGCGCCGATGGCGATGGCGGCGAAGGCCACGCCGACGAACCAGGCGGGAAACATGTGCAGGAATAGCGCCGGCACCGCGAAATTGTTGCCGAAGCTGGCAAAGCCGGGCGCATAAGCGGGCATCGTTTTCACCCCGGCGGCGATCGCCATGTAGCCCAGCAGCGCCACCAGCGCCAAGGCCACGGAATAGGCGGGCAGGATCATGGAATTTCGTTTCACCACATGCCGGCTTGAGGCCGACAGCAGGCCGGTCACGGCATGAGGATACATGAACAGCGCCAGGGTCGAGCCGATGCAGAGACTGACATAGGCAAAGCCCGGTCCCAGATTGTCGGCGGTGCCATGGCCCAGAATCAGAAGCTTGGGATCGACGCTGGCGAAAACCTTGCCATAGCCGCCCAGCTCCGACGGGATGATGATGATCGCCGCCAGCACCGTGGCATAGACCAGCATGTCCTTGACCACGGCCACCAGCGCCGTGCCGCGAAGTCCGCTGTTATAGGTATAGGCCGCCAGCACGATGAAGGCGGCGATAAGCGGCAGGGACACGCTGCCCAAAAGCGGCAGCGCCACGGTGTAATTCAGGCCCAGCGCCGCAATCACCACCTGCATGCCCATCAGCTGCAGCGCGATATAGGGCATGGTGGCGACAATGCCGGTCAGTGCCACCGCCAGCGCCAGCGGCCGGTTGCCGAAGCGTCCGCGCACGAAATCGGCGGCGGTGACATAGCCATGGGCGCGCGCCACCGACCACAGGCGTGGAAAGAACAGGAACAGCAGCGGATACATCAAGGTGGCATAGGGGATGGCGAAAAAGCCCGTCGCGCCCGCGCCGAACATCAGCGCCGGCACGGCGATGAAGGTGTAGGCGGTATAAAGGTCGCCGCCCATCAGGAACCAGGTGATGACCGTGCCGAAGCGCCGCCCCCCCAGGCCCCATTCCGCCAGCTGGGACAGATCGGCCGCCCGCCAGCGCGAGCCCAGCAGACCCAGCAGGGCTACGCCTGCGAACAGGGCAAAGAAAACCACCAGGGTGACGGGATGGGCGCTCATTTGCCGTGCCGCACTTCATGCAAATAAGCCGGCAGGATGCAGAGCGCGGCCAGCACGATCCACAGCGTCTGCCACCAGTAGAAAAAGGGAATGCCGAAAAGCTCCGGGGTGATGCGGTTGTAGAGCGGCGGATACAGGTCGGCGATGAAGGGCAGCGCCAGCAGCAGATAGACCGGATGGAATTTCCGGCGCGGCTTTTCCTCGTCCATATCGCCCCCCCATTTGGCGCTTATGGTATCGCCGGAAATAACTGGGCGTGCAATGGCGCGCCCAGTTATGCCAAGCGGGACGCGCGACAGCGCAGGCAGGCCCGCGCGGCAGTGAGACAGGAAGCTACTGGCGGGCCGGCTTGGGCTTGCCGGTATCATCCACCTGGGTGGTTGTCACCGGTCCCATGCCGACCAGCTCCAGCACCGCGGGCGGGCCGCCCGCCTTGGCGCCGTCATAATGCACCGTGTTCGCGATATCGGTGGCGAAGGTGCCGGCCGGCAGCGGATACATTTTGCTTTCGTCATAGACATTGGAAGAACTCACCCACCAAGTGCCGGAGATCACATAGGCCCACCGGTCGCTGCTGTGGAAATGCGGCGTGCTGAAATGGCCCGGATTCCAGCGGATCAGCACGCCATAGGGGCCCGGCTTGTTCGGGTCACCGAACAGGGTGGCCTGCTGCATGGGGCTGCTGGCGGTGCCGCTCCATTGAATGCCGTCGGGCAGGACGAAGGGAAGATGGCCGGGATCGGGCTTTACCGGCTGGGCGGCGGCGAGCCCGCAAAAGCTGGCAACAAGGCCCAGAGCCAAAATCGTCTTGGAAATCGCATGCATGATTATAATCCTCCCGCGTTTATGGCGGGAGGATAACGTGGTTCAGCCCGTTTACGAAGAGCCGCGGGCCCGCGCGGCGGCGCGCCCTGAAAATGCCAAGCGGGGCCTAGCGCCAGCGCGGCACTACGCTGGCGCTAACCGCTGGCCCGCGCGGCAGGGCGCTTTCAGGAAGAACGGCGACCGGTCATGACCAAGGCGACACCGGCCAGGACAATGACGATTCCGGCGGCGGTGGGGATCCAGATGGTATGGTCTTGCTGCGAACTGATCTCCAGCGGCCCGGCCTTGAGCACCGGCTTGGTGTCGGTATAGCTGAAATGGCCGAAGAACAGCGCGCCGACGCCCAGCACGATCAAAACCGCGCCCAAAATACCCATGTTTTTCATGGTGTGGTCCTTTGAAATGCGACGAAGAGAACGGCCTGCCGGAACAAAAGTTCCGGACCTAGCGCCTGCACTGCGCTTGCGCTCCGGGCGTTCGCCACTTTCCCAGGTCCACCGGACCTGCTCACCCGCTACGCGGGCCGTGCCTCACTCCGGCGCAACCGTGACCTTGATGCCGTCGGTCGCGTCGTTGCAGGTGATCTGGCAGGACAGGCGCGACCGGCCCGGTTCCACCGCCAGCGCCATGTCCAGCATGTCGAGTTCGGATTCCGACGGCTCGGGCAGCTTTTCGTACCAGCCATCCGTCACATAGACATGGCAGGTGGCGCAGGCGCAGGCGCCGCCGCATTCCGCCGCGATGTCGAGGCCGCCGTCGCGCAATATTTCCATCACGCTCCAGCCGTCGCGGCCTTCCAGAATGTGTTCCTTGCCCTTGCGGTCCTTGGCAATGATCTTCATGACTTTATCATTCCTCTGACAATCCTAAGGGCCGCTCGCTCGTGCTCGCCGCCTCCGGTGGCCGCTCCTCACTCACGAGACACCCAATTTTTTCTGCAGTGACGATGACGAGGTTGTGTACTGGAAGCGCAGCTTTTCGTTCGGTCTGGCGATGTGGAATGCGGCCTGCGCCATCAGCGCGGCCTCATGGAAGCCCGATAATATCAGCTTCAGCTTGCCGGGATAGGTGTTTATGTCGCCGATGGCGAAGATGCCCGGCGTCTCGCTCTGGAAGCGCGCCGTGTCCACCGGGATCATGTTTTCATGCAGGTTGATGCCGAACTCGGCGATGGGGCCCAGCTTTATGGTCAGTCCGAAGAAAGGCAGGAAGGCATCGCAGTTCAGGTCCCACTCCTTCTTGTCGGCGCCCGACAGGGTCACGCTTGAGAGCTTGCCCGGCTCGCCGTGAATCGACTTGACCGAGGCGACGTGGAATTTGATCTTGCCTTCCTTTTCCAGCTCGCGCATCTGGTTGACGCTGTGCTGGGCGGCGCGGAATCCGTCGCGGTGATGCACCAGGGTGAGTGATTTGGCCAGCGGCGCCAGATTGATCACCCAGTCAAGCGCGCTGTCGCCGCCGCCGGCGATCAGGATGTTCTTGCCGCGGAATGTTTCCATCTTGCGCACGGCGTAATGCACACCCATGCCATCGCCGGCATTCTCGAAATGCTCGATGCCCGGTACCGGCGGGCGCTTGGGCTGGAAGCTGCCGGCGCCGGCGGCGATCACAACGACATGGGCGACGATCTGCGTGCCCACATCGGTCTTCAGTTTCCAGCGGCCATCCGCCAGCTTTTCCAGGCCGGTGACCATCTCGCCGAAATGGAATTGCGGATTGAAGGGGCTGATCTGCTCCAGCAGCTTGTTCACCAGCTCCTGGCCGGTGACGATGGGCAGGCCCGGAATGTCGTAGATCGGCTTTTCCGGATAAAGCTCGGTGCATTGGCCGCCGGGGCGGTCGAGAATGTCCACCAGATGGCATTTGAGATCGAGCAGCCCCAGTTCAAACACCGCGAAAAGACCGATGGGGCCTGCGCCGATGATGGCGACATCCGTTTCGATGGGGGCAGCGGTCATGATCTTGTCCAAAGGCGCTATTTCACAGCTAACGTCATGTAATGACTGGAAAAGCGACGCCCTTATATGTAAAAACAGGCAGCGCAACAACCCCTGCCTTTCGGTGCCCTGCGATGCAAAATGACGCGATCAAAGCGCCGGAAAACTGCGATTCGATGGATGAATTGCGGCTGGCGATTGATGCGCTGGATCAAAAGCTGGTGACGCTGCTGGCAAGGCGCCAGACCTATGTCGAGCGCGCCGCCGAACTCAAAAGCGGCCGCGAGCAGGTGCGCGATCCCGCCCGCATTGAAGATGTGGTGCGCAAGGTGATCGCGGCGGCGAAAGTGGCGGGTCTCGATCCGGCCATCGCCGAGCCGGTTTGGCGCATGCTGATCGAAGCCAGCATCGCCCATGAGTACGAGGCGTTCGATAGAAAAAGTTAGGCCGCCAGATAATCCTGGATGAAGCAGCGCACATTCTGCGCTTCGCTTTCCAGCGCCTGGATCGCGGCCTGCGCCCGTTCCGCATTGGCCGGATCAATCGGCTCTGCGGCGGCAGCCGCTTCGCCCATGCCGAAAGCGCCGATGCCGCGCGCCGCGCCCTTGATGGTGTGGGTGATCTCGCGCCAGCGCCTGGCGTCGCGCACGGAAAGCACGGCGTTGAGTTCACCCACCATGCCGGTGACCTGCACGTCGAACAGCCGCAGGATCTCCGCATTCAAGGTGACATCGCCGCCGGTGTAGCGGGCGAGGTGATCCATATCGACGGGCTTGGCCAAGGGCGTTTTTCCGTTTTTCAGACCGGCTGATTGTCATCCTTCGCAGCTAAGGCGGCGTTAATGGCAGAGGTGCCTTTCCGCAGCGCCGCATTTACCATAGTATGAGGTGTCCAAAGGCCTCCCATGGTTAGAAATTTCGAACGAAATCAACCAGTTATCCTGCAACCGGCCAATGCTCCGGACGAGCCCGAAATTAGGCTTTCGTCCCGGCCCGCCGCGCGGGCGCCGTCACGCTTTCCCGCCACCGCCCTGACCTTCGCCGCAATTCTGTCGGCCTTCTGGATCGGGGTGTGGGGCGCATATCTGTGGGGCTATTTCGGGCCGCAAGGGCTGGTCGGCCTCGACATGCAGCAACTGGCGCTGTTCGCCGCCGCCATGGCGCTGCCGCCGTTCCTCTTCATTGCTATCGCGGCTGCCTTTGGCCGCGCCAGCCAGATGGGCCGCACCGCCGAAACTCTACAGGCCGCCGCCGAGCATCTTTTCACCGCCGACGACACCGCCGCGCGCAGCGCGGTAAAGCTGGGACGCGCGGTGCGCCGCGAACTCGACGCCCTCAATGCCGGCCTGGATGGCGCCTTCGGGCGGCTCAGGGCGCTGGAAACCTCGCTGGAAAATCAGGTCGCCGCGCTCGACGAAGCGGGCGTGCGCGCCGCGGTGCGCGGCGAGGCCATCGCCGCCCGCCTCACCCAGGAAAGCCAGCGGCTGGAATTGCTGGGCGATCATCTTACCGATTCCGCCAATCGCGCCTCGGAAACCGTTGCCGGCCGCGCCGCGCAATTGCGCGCCAGCATCGAGACCGCGGAAGGCGGCCTGAAAATGGCGACCCAGCAGCTGGATGTGCAGGCGGCCGGATTTCGCGCTGCGGCCCAGGCGGCGGCGGATGCGCCGCACGCCGCGGCGGTTGAACTCGACAACCAGGCCAAGAAAATCGAACAGGTTTCGGATGCGGCGCTGGCCCGCGCCGAATTCGTGCTGGCGCGCCAGGAAAAGCATCGCGGCCAGATGAATGAATTGCTGAGCAAGCTGAAGGAAGACAGCGCCGTGTTTGAAGGCGCCCTGGCGGGGCAGCGCGCCGGCATGGAACAGGCGATCGGTTCGCTGGGCGGGGAAGCCAAGCGCTTTGAAATGGTGACCGGCGATGCCGAGCGTCACCTGGAACTGATCATGGCCAACGCCGCCAGCCGCGCCAGCCAGCTCACCGGCGCTTTCGCGCGCGAGGCCGAACGGCTGAAGGACGCCAGCGAAACCGCCAACACGGTCCTGGCGGCGCTGATCGGCACATTGCGCGATGCCGGCACGGGGGCCCAGACCCTGATCGGCGAAAGCGCCGCCCAGGCCAAGCAGGACGCGCGCGCGCTGGTCGGCGAAGCCATGGCGGAATGCGAAAGGCTGCTGCGCGCCGCCGGCGAAATGTCGGCCGAGGCGCATGAGATCCGCACCTCGCTCGCCAAGGCGATTGAGGAAGTGGAGCGTCATCTCACCCGGCTGCCGACGGTGGCGCAGGGCGAGGCGCAGCGCATCCGCCAGATGGTGCAGAACGAGACCGACCAGATTCTCGATCTTTCCGCCCGCACCCTTTCGACCATTCATGCCCGCGCGGCGCGGCCCAGCGTGGCGCCGCAAGCCCAGCCGGAAAGCGAAAGCGAGGGCCTCACGGGCCTGGCGCGCAAACTGACCCAGCGGCCCCGGCGCGATCTGCGCGATACGTCGGACAAGCCGGTGCCCGGCAAAAGCTGGGAAATGAAAACCCTGCTGGCGGCGGTCGAAACCAACGGCCAACCGCAGCTTCAGTCCGGCAGCGCCGCGGCGCTGGGGGCGCTGGAAATGGCGTTGGCCGACATGGCGGTTGACCTGGAAGCCATCGTGATGGACTCGGTGCCCGGCGATGACGACTGGAAGCGGTATCTTTCCGGCGACCGGGCGGTGTTCGCGCGCAAGCTGGCGGTGGCGATTGACGATGCCGCGATCGACCGCATCACCACCCTTTATCGCGAAGACACCCGCTTCCATGACGCGGCGGATGCGTATCTGAGCGAATTTGAATCGCTGCTGGCCAAGGCGCGCGACGGTGACGGCGGCGGTCTGCTGGCTTCCACCATTCTCTCGGCGGATACCGGAAAAATCTATCTCGCCATCGCTTATGCGCTGGGGCGGCTATAGCCGCTTCAGCCGCGCGGCGTAAAATCCGTCCATGCCGCCCTGGTCAGCCATGTGACAGGGCAGGGTGCGCAGATCGCCCTCCGGCGAAATCCATTCGCCGTGCCCGAACACATCACCAGCCGTGAGGGGCAGGCGCGCGAATTGCGGATGCGTTTCCAGGAAGGCGGCAATCTGCTCCTCGCCTTCCTCGCGTTCCAGCGAACAGACCGCAAATACCAGGATGCCGCCCGGCTCGGTCATCACCGCGCCGCTTTCCAGGATTTCGTAAGCCAGCGGCGCCCGCGCCGTGACATCGTCCGGCTGCTTGATCCAGGGCAGGTCGGGATGGCGGCGGATGGTGCCGCTGGCGGTGCAGGGCGCGTCAATCAGGACAAAGGGCGCGCTGGCCTTGAAATCGCGCGCATCCTGCTGGATCACGGTGGCATCGAGGCCGGTGCGTGCCAGATTTTCCTTGAGCCGCTCCAGCCGCGCCGGATCGGATTCCACCGCGATCACCTCCGCCCCCGCCGCCGCCAGCTGCATGGTCTTGCCGCCGGGCGCGGCGCAAAGATCAATCACACGCCTGCCCTTTACATCGCCCAGCATCACGACCGGCAAGGTCGCGGCGGCGTCCTGCACCCACCAGTGCCCCTGCGCAAAGCCGGGCAACTCTTCCACCCGGCCCGCCGCCAGGCGGCGCGAAGCGCCGAACAGAGCCGTGCTTTCGGGAAACAGCGACGCGGAATTCTTCAAAGTGATGTCCAGCGGCGCTTCGATTTGATGCGCCATCGCGATGGCCCGGACGACGTCTTGGCCATATTGCGCCAGCCAGCGTTCCCACAACCAGTCCGGGGTGTTCAGGCGCGGGCTGTCCAGCGTGTCGCGCACCGCCTGGCCTTCCCTGGCGATGTGCCGAAGCACGGCATTGATCAGCGGCTTGAAATGCACCGCTTTCTTGTCGGCGGCTGCCAAATTGTTGGCGCCATCCACCGCGGCATGGGCCGCGCCTTTCAGGATCAACAATTCCGCCGCGCCCAGCAGCAGAATTTCCATTGCCGGGCCGGCCTTGTGCGCGGGCAAAGGCTTGGGCACAAAATGCCGGATGGCGGCGTCCAGTTCGCCGAAGTGACGCAAGGCGCCGCTGGCCAGGGCGCGGGCGAACCCGGAGTCGCGCGGCGGCAGGTCTTTCAGCGTACCCAGCAGGGCATCCAGCGGACGTCGCTTGCGCAGCACGCCGGACAAAAGCGAAAGAGCGGCCTTGCGGGCGGGCAGGCCGGCATCGTCACTCAAGCCCAAGGACCGGAGGATGGCGCGGCGGCGCCTGCCATGGCGCGCAGGCGCGCGATGCGTTCCTCGGTGGAAGGATGGCTGGCAAACAGTCCGGACATGCCGCCATGCAGCGGATTGACGATGAACATGTGCGCCGTGGCGGGATTGGCGTCGGCTTCCGGGTTCAGGGTGCGCTGGGCCGAAGCATCAATCGCCGCCAGCGCATTGGCCAGCCAGAGCGGACGGCCGGTCAGCTCGGCGCCGGCCCTGTCGGCTTCGAATTCGCGGGAACGCGAAATTGCCGCCTGCACCAGCATGGCGGCGAAAGGCGCCAGCATTGTCACCAGCAAGATGCCGACCAGTCCCAGCGGATTGCGCCGGTCGCCCATGAAGAAGGCCATGTTGGCCAGCATGCCGATGGCGCCGGCAATCACGGCGGTGATGGTCATGGTGAGGGTGTCGTGATTGCGCACATGGCCAAGTTCGTGGGCGATCACGCCCGCCAATTCTTCGTTGGTGACTTTCGCCAGCAGGCCCGATGTGACGCAGACAGCAGCGTGGCCGGGATTGCGGCCGGTGGCAAAGGCGTTGGGCTGCGGATTTTCGGAAATGAAAACCTTCGGCATGGGCAGATGCGCGTTGGCTGCCAGCCGCTCCACGATGTGGTAGAGGTCGGGCGCGCTGGCGGCATCCACCTGGCGCGCGCCATACATGCGCAGCAGCACCTTGTCCGAGTTCCAATAGGCGAAAAGGTTCAGGCCCAGCGCCAGCACGAAGGCGAACATCATGCCGTCTGTGCCGCCAACCAGTGCGCCCGCCGCCAGGAACAATCCCGTCATCAGGCTCATCAGCAGGCCGGTCTTGAAAGTGTTCATGAACGCATTCTCTTGGATGCCGGGATTGATGTAAGCTCGGCTGGCACAGGGTCAAGCAAGATTGCAAAAGTGACAGCTTTAACACCGGACCAGATCGCCGCCCGCCTGAAGCAGGCCGCCGAGCGCGCCAACCAGGAAGCGGCTGCGCGCCGCGCCGCAGAGCATCCCCATCCCCTGCCGCCCGAGCGCGGCGGCCCCAAGGGCCCCGAGCCCACCCGCTATGGCGACTGGGAAAAGAAGGGGCTTATTTCCGATTTTTAAGCGAAGGCCGGGATGGTCATGTCTTCCAGCTTGGCGCGGATGTCCGGCGGCCAGGCTTCGATATGGGCGATGAACTCATCGCGCTGGCCGGCATAAAGCGCCCTTATCGCTTCCTCATAGCCGGGCGCGTCGCCGACCATGGCGGTGATAAAGCGATAGACGCTGTCGCGCGCCGCCCGCATCAGCATCCCGGGATTGCTGCGGGCTCCTTCCACCAGCTTGCGCAAGGCGACCGAGGCCCCGCCGGGCTGGGTCGCCAGCCAGTCCCAATGCCGCGGCAACAGGGTGATTTCCCGCGCCACCACCCCCAATCTGGGGCGGCCGGGGCGGGTTGTTTCATCGCCGGGCGGGTGGCGGGGATCTATATCCACCACCCGGCCGGTCTGTTCGTCGAAAATAAGCGCGCCCGGAATGTCCCGGCTGGCGGCATAGACCTCCGACAGGGAGCCGGAAGCCAAATGATCAAAGCCGGAAAAGGCAGTATAGCTCATTTTTCATATTTATCCGGGTAAAATAGTCGAGTCAATATTGCCCGGATATTATTTCACTCTCGGCCGCTCGTTTAAACTGTCCATACGCTGACGCTATGGACCGTTCGGCGCTCAAATCGGTTCACCGAACCGATTAGCCCGCCATGCGGTCGCGCCTCACCCCTTGATGCTGCCGCAGTCAGGGTTCATCTATCCAGTGACGTTTTTTGAGCGCACCCATGTTCATCCAGACCGAATCCACCCCCAATCCCGCCACCCTCAAATTCCTGCCCGGCCGCGAGGTGATGGGCGCGGGCGCGGTGGCCGATTTTCCCAGCGCCGACACGGCGGGACGCTCGCCCTTGGCCAAGGCGCTGTTTCAGACACCGGAAGTCGCCCGCGTTTTCTTCGGCAGCGATTTCATTTCCATCACCAAGCGTGATGGCGACTGGAAGCATCTCAAGCCCGCCCTGCTGGGCACCATCATGGAGCATTTCACGCAAGGGCTTCCATTGATGGAAGGCGCTGCGCTGGAAGAAGACGGCGCCAGCGAGGACGATTCCGAAATTGTCCAGCAGATCAAAGAGGTGATCGACACCAAGGTTCGTCCCGCCGTGGCCCAGGATGGCGGCGATATCATCTTCAAGCATTTCGACAGCGAAACCGGAATCGTGGCGCTGCACCTGCAGGGTTCCTGCGCCGGCTGCCCGTCTTCTTCGCGCACGCTGAAGAACGGCATCGAGAACATGCTGCGCCATTATTTTCCGGAAGTGACCGCCGTCGAAGCGGTCTGATTCCCCTTTCCCTGGAGCAGCCATGCAACACGGCGCCATACCTCACGCCATAAATGACGAGGCGCTGGACACGATTTTCCGCGCCGCTCGCACCCAGAACAAATGGTCGGACAAGCCGGTCAGCGCCGCCATGCTGATGGCGGTCTATGACCTGATGCGCTGGGGCCCGACGGCGGCCAATATTACACCGGCGCGCTTTGTTTTTGTCACGACGCCAGAGGCCAAGGCGCGGCTGAAGCCGCTGCTCGCCGAAGGCAATCGCGAAAAGACCATGCTGGCGCCGGCGGTGGCGATCATCGGCTATGACCTGGATTTCCCCCACATCCTGCCCAGGCTTTTCCCCAATGTTCCCACCATGAAGGACAACTTCATCGGCAATGCGGAACTGATCCAAAACTCCGCATTCCGCAACGGCACGCTACAGGGCGCTTATTTCATTATCGCTGCACGCGCCCTGGGGCTGGATTGCGGCCCGATGTCGGGCTTCGACAATGCCGGTATGGACAAGGAATTCTTCGCCGGTACCGCCATCAAATCCAATTTCATTTGCGCCCTGGGCCATGGCGATCCGGCGTGCGTGTATCCCCGCAATCCCCGTCTTTCCTTCGACGAAGCGTGCAAGATCCTATAGAGCGTTCGTGTGAGCGATCAAAATACAGCAATCCTCGCCGTCGATACCGCGCTCGGCGCCTGCTCGGTGGCGGCACTGCGTGGCGATGCGGTACTGGCGCACCAGTTTGAGGAAATGGCGCGCGGCCAGGCCGAAACCCTGGCCCCGATGGTGCGCGATGTCATGGCCAGGGCCAAAATTGCCTTCGCCGAACTGGACCGCCTCGCCGTCACCACCGGTCCCGGCACATTCACCGGACAGCGCGTCGGCCTAGCCTTCATGCGCGGGCTGCGGTTGGCGCTGAAAAAACCCCTGACCGGAATCACCACGCTCGAAGCCATGGCGGCGGCGACCACAGCCGCGCGCGCCGCCGCGATCCATGATGCCAGGCGCGAAGAAGCCTATCTGCTGCTGTGGGAGCACGGCGCCAGCATATTTGCACCCATGGTGCTGCCCTTTGCCGGGGCCGTGGAAAAAATCCGCAGCTTCGGGCCTTGCACCCTGTGTGGTACCGGCGCACCGGCCGCCGCCGCTGCATTGGGGACGAATTATCCGCTCAGCGCCGTCCGCCAGCCCGATGCCGTGTGGGTGGCGCGCCTGGCATTGCAGCGCCCGGCACCTGACACAGCCCCCGCGCCGCTTTACCTGCGCGCCCCGGATGCCAAACTGCCGCAGGAGAATCGGCCAGCAAGAGCGGAAACGGTTTTGCCATAATCATGACACCCATATTGTTCGATCCCGCAAAGGACGATGTCGGCACGCTGGTGGCGCTGCATCAACAATGCTTTCCCGACCCCTGGAATGCGGCGGGTCTGGCCGTGCTTCTTGCCGGCCAGGGCGTCTTTGCTTTCTTTACCGCGCATGGCTTTGTCCTGGCCCGGGCCACAGGCGGGGAAGCCGAAATACTCACCCTTGCCGTCGCCCTGGAGGCGCGCGGCCGGGGGCTGGGCCGCGCCCTGCTGCAGTCCGCCGCCCGGCAAGCCGCGCTGCTGGGCGCACAAAGCATCTTTCTGGAGGTGGGCACGGACAATCCAGCGGCGCTGGCGCTCTATGCCGGGCTCGGGTTCGCCCGGGTGGGACAGCGCAAGGGCTATTATGGCGGACCCGACGGGACGAGTGATGCCTGGGTGCTGAAGGCGGGGCTGCCGCTTCCGCCCGGCGGAAAATTCGCTTAACGTCGCCGGGACAAGCGATAAGGATGGGACGCGCGTGACGCGGATCGAACAACTCTGCGTTGACAAGGGGCTTCGCATGACCGAGCAGCGCCGGGTCATCGCCCGTGTGCTGTCCAGCGCAGGCGACCATCCCGACGCGGAAGAGCTATACCGCCGCGCCGCCGCGATCGACCCGCACATCTCCATCGCCACCGTGTATCGCACCGTCAAGCTGTTCGAGGATGCCGGCATCCTGGAACGCCACGATTTTCGCGACGGCCGTGCCCGTTACGAAGAAGCGCCGGAAAACCATCACGACCACCTGATCGACATTCAAACCGGCAGCGTCATCGAATTCCGCAACGAAGACATCGAAAAGCTGCAGCGCCGGGTCGCCGAGGAACTGGGCTTTGAACTGGTGGATCACCGCCTGGAGCTTTACGGCGTGCCCAAGGGCAGGAAGCCTATCAAATCCTGATGCCGAGGATGCGCGCCGCCGTCCTGCTGGCGGCGTTCCTGGTGATCACCTGCCTTCTTATTCCGGTTCAGTGGCTGGGCCTGACATTCGGCCTGCCCTATGTCCGCAGTTTCCCGCACACCTATCACCGCTTTGTCGCCTGGCTGTTCGGCATCCGCATTCGCGTGATCGGCGTGCCGGCCAGCGGCGCATTGCTTGTCGCCAACCATACCGGCTGGCTCGACATCGTCATCTTCTCGGCCGTGATGCCGCTGTCCTTTGTCGCCAAATCGGAAGTGGGAAGCTGGCCCTTCTTCGGCACCCTGGCGCGGCTGCAGCGCACCGTGTTCGTGACACGGGCGCGGCGCAGCGAAACCGGCGCCGCCCGTGACGAAATCCGCGAAAGATTGCTGGCGGGCGACACGCTGGTGCTGTTTCCCGAAGGCACGTCCAGTGACGGCAATGGCGTGCTGCCCTTCAAGAGCGCGCTCCTGGGCGCGGCGGAAGCGGAAATTGACGGACGCCATGTCACGGTGCAGCCGGTTTCCACCGCCTATACCGGCATTCACGGCATTCCCATGGGCCGCGAAAACCGCCCGCTTTTCGCCTGGTATGGCGACATGGAACTGGTGCCGCATCTGTGGGAATCCCTCAAGGCCGGGCCGCTGGATGTTGCGGTGGAATTCCACTCGCCTCTCAGCCTGGACGCGATGGACCGCAAGGAACTGGCCCGGACCGCGGAAAACATGGTGCGCGCCGGGCAGATGCGCGCCCTGGCAGGCATCACCTGATTTGGGCGCCCATCTGTGTTTTCCGGCAAGTTTTGCATATAAACCGCTGCCATGAAGAAGCTCTTCATCAAGTCCTATGGCTGCCAGATGAACGCCTATGATTCCGCCCGCATGGCGGACCTGCTGGCGCCGCTGGGCTATGCCCCGACGGGTGAGGCGAAGGGCGCCGACATGGTGATCCTCAACACCTGCCATATCCGCGAAAAAGCGACCGAGAAGGTTTATTCGGAACTGGGCCGCCTGAAGGCGCTGAAGCGCGAAAAGCCGGACATGCTGGTGACGGTGGCGGGCTGCACGGCTCAGGCCGAGGGCGCCGAGATTGTGGCGCGCGCGCCGGTGGTGGATCTGGTGGTGGGGCCGCAATCCTATCACCGCCTGCCCGAGATGATCGCCCGCGCCGCGCGGCAGGCGGGCCATGTGCTGGAGACCGATTTTCCGGCGCTGGAAAAATTCGACGCGCTGCCGGAGGCCGTCAGCGACACCGGCGTCAGCGCTTTTCTTACCGTGCAGGAAGGCTGCGACAAGTTCTGCACTTTCTGCGTGGTGCCTTATACCCGCGGGCCGGAACATTCCCGCGCCCCCGACCGCATCATTGCCGAGGCGGGGCAGCTATCGGCGCGCGGCGCGCGCGAAATCGTGCTGCTGGGCCAGAATGTCAACGCCTATCGCGGCGTGGGCGAGGACGGCAAGACCTGGAACCTGGCGCGGCTGATCGAAGCCATCGCGCGGATCAAGAGCGTAAGCCGCATCCGCTACACCACCAGCCATCCCCGCGACATGGATGACGAATTGATCGCGGCGCATGGCGCAATCGAAAAGCTGATGCCGATGCTGCATCTGCCGGTGCAGTCGGGCTCCGACACGGTGCTGGCGGCGATGAACCGCCAGCATACGGCGGACGATTATCTCTGCCTAATCGGAAAGCTGCGGGCGGCGCGGCCGGACATCGCCTTTTCCTCGGATTTCATTGTCGGGTTTCCCGGCGAGAGCGATGCGGATTTCGATGCGACCATGGCGCTGGTGCGCGAGGTGAAATTCGCCCAGTGCTTTTCGTTCAAATACAGCCCCCGTCCCGGCACGCCGGCCGCGGCGGCCAAAAAGTTGGTGGCCGAACCCGTCAAGACGGCACGGCTTCTGGCGCTGCAGGCGCTGCTGCTGGAGCAGCAGGATGACGCCAACCGCGCCGCCATCGGCAAGACCATGCCCGTGCTGTTTGAAAAGCCCGGCCGCGAAAAAGGCCAGCTGGTCGGCCGCACGCCGTATCTTCAGCCGCTGCATGTCCAGGGCAGCCGGGCGTTGATCGGCCGCGTCGCCAAGGTGAAGATCACCGGCCTCACCGCCAACAGCCTGCACGGCGCACTCCTGGCAAAGGACCTTGAAACAGCAAGTATGCCCGCGTGAAGAAATCCAAGAAGAAGCCGGTCACCGAACAATATGCCGTGGAATTCGCCGACAACCGGCTGATGGCCGCCCTGAGCGGCCCGCACCAGAAGAATTTCGCCCGGCTGGAACAGCGCCTCGACATCCGCATCACCCAGCGCGGCAATCGCATCGCCCTGTCGGGGGCGGAGCGGCAGCGCGGTGCCGCCATTCTGGCCGCGCTTTACGCCCGGGCCGAAGCGGGCGAGAGCATCACCCTGGCCGAGGTGGATTCCGAAATCCGCTTTACCGATGGCAGCCGGGCGCAAACTCCGGGCGCCATCCGCACGGCAGCCGCCCGCCTGACAAGGCCGCGCAGTCCCGCCCAGAGCGCCTATCTCGAGCTGATGCGCGAGCATCCCCTGGTGTTCGGCATCGGCCCGGCCGGCACCGGCAAGACCTATCTGGCCGCCGCTTACGGCGCGCACATGCTTTACCAGCGCAAGGTGGAGCGGCTGATCCTGTCGCGCCCGGCGCTGGAAGCGGGCGAGCGGCTGGGCTTCCTGCCCGGCGACCTAAAAGAGAAGATCGATCCCTATCTGCGGCCGCTTTATGACGCGCTATTCGATGTGCTGGGCGAGCAGGCGACGCGGCTGATCGAACAGGGCGTGATCGAGGTGGCGCCGCTGGCCTTCATGCGCGGCCGCACCCTCAGCCGCGCCTTTGTCATCCTGGACGAAGCCCAGAACACCACCGCGGCCCAGATGAAGATGGTCCTGACTCGGCTGGGCGAGGATTCCCAGATGGTTGTGACCGGCGATCCGGGGCAGAGCGACCTGCCCGGCGGCCGGCCCGAGGGCCTGGCCGAGGCGCTTTCCATCCTGGAAGGTGTTGAAGGTGTGGGCATCCAGCGCTTTTCCGATGCGGACGTGGTGCGTCATGCTCTCGTCAGCCGGATCGTCCGCGCCTATACTGCCAAGGGAAGATGAGCGCCATTACGGTATTGGTAGACGACCCGGGCTGGCGCAAACCGCGCGGGCTCACCGCACGGCTGCGCCAGGCCGCCGAGGCGGCGCTCCGGGCATCCGGCTTGCCGGCCAAAAGCCGGCTGACCGTGCTGCTCAGCAGCGATGAAAAGCTCAAGGGCCTCAACCGCGATTTCCGGGGCAAGAACAAGCCCACCAATGTCCTGTCTTTTCCCGCGAGCGCGAACCGCGACGGTTATCGCGGCGATATCGCAATCGCCCATGGCGTGGCCCTCAAGGAGGCCGAACAGTCCGGCAAACGCCTTTGCGATCACGCCAGCCATCTGGTGGTGCATGGCGTGCTGCACCTGGCCGGTTACGATCACGAGAAGGACCGCGATGCCAGGGTGATGGAGCCGCTGGAAGTCAGGATCTTGAAGAAACTGGGAATCGCGGACCCCTACAAGGTGGTCGCATGAGCGAGGCCACCGCCGATCGCCCGCCGCTGTTCAAGCGCCTGCTGCAGATTCTGCGCGGCGAAAACCCGTCCAGCGCCGCCATGCGCGAAAGCCTGGAGGAGGTGATCGAGGAAAGCGAACGCCAGTCGCCCGCCCTGTCGGAGCAGGAACGGGTTATGCTGACCAACATGCTGGCGTTCGGTGAATTGAAAGTGCGCGATGTGATGGTGCCGCGCGCCGAAATCGTGGCGGCGGATGAAACCATGCCGCTGCCTGAGCTGGTGACGCTGTTTCGTGCCGCCGAGCATTCGCGCCTGCCGGTCTACCGGGAGACGCTGGACGACGCCACCGGCCTGGTGCATGTCAAGGATGTGATGGCGCTCTTGGAAATGCGGCCCGACGGCGATTACCGGCTGGCAAAGTCTTCGATTTCCGCCATCAAGAGGACGGTGCTGTTTGTGCCGCCTTCCATGCGCGCCTTGGACCTGCTGCTCAAGATGCAGACCAGCCACACCCATCTGGCGCTGGTGATCGACGAATATGGCGGCACCGACGGATTGGTGACCATCGAGGATATCATCGAGGAAATTGTCGGCGACATCGCCGACGAGCATGACGATGAGGGCATGGCGCTGCGCCGTGACGGCGCCTGTTATGTGGTGGATGCCAGGCTGGACCTTGAGGATTTCAAGAGCGAAACCGGCATTGACCTGTCCACCCCTGAAACCGACGAAGATGTGGATTCGCTGGGGGGGCTGGTGACGTCGCTGCTGGGCCGCTTGCCTCAGCGCGGCGAAATCGTCACCCACCCCGCCGGCTTTGAATTCGAAGTGCTGGACGCCGATCCGCGCCGGGTGCGGCGCCTGCGCATCTGTCCGCCCGCGGCCCCATGACGGTTCTGGCGCGCGGCGGAAACTGGGTCATGAAACTCACTGGCTGGCGCCGCGCCGGCTTTGCCTTTGCCTGCGGCGCGCTGTCGGCCCTGGGCTTCGCACCCGTGGAATTTTTTCCCGCTTTGTTGCTGGGCTTTGCCGCGCTGCCGCTGCTGCTGGACGGCGCCGACAACAGCCGCCATCCGTTTGGCGCGGCTTTTGTCGCGGGCTGGGCCTTTGCCTTCGGCCAATTCCTGATCGGCTTGCACTGGATCGGTTACGCCTTTCTGGTCGATCCTTCCGCGCATCTGTGGCAGATGCCCTTCGCGCTGGTCATTCTTCCCGCGGGCTTGGCGCTTTTCACCGGCCTGGCCTGCGTCCTGGCGCTGTATTTCTGGCAGGACGGGCCGGCGCGGTTTCTGGTCTTCGCGGTTTTGTACGCCGCGGCCGAATGGCTGCGCGGGCATCTGTTCACCGGACTTCCCTGGAACTTGCCGGCCTATGGCTGGGGCGCCTCGCTTTCAATTTTACAATGTATGTCGGTGATCGGGGCCTATGGGCTGTCCTTCCTGACGGTTTTGTTCGGCGCCTCGCTCGCAGGATGGACAATACCCGGCGGCTGGAAAGCGCCCGCCGCCATGCTGGCGCTATTCGTGGCGCTGTGGGCCGGCGGCGCCGCGCGGCTGGCGGCCAATCCCACGCAGGACGTGGCGGGCGTCAGTCTGCGAATCGTGCAGCCGGACATTCCCCAACGCGAAAAGGACCGCGCCGAATATTACAAACGCAACTGGCAGCGCCTCTTGGATCTCAGCGCCGCGCCAGGCAATCCGACCGAGATCATCTGGCCGGAAGCGGCCCCGCCGCCCCTGATGTTCAACCGCTCGCCTTCCGCGCTGGATGAAATCACCCTGCTGACCGGACCGCGTCGCACGCTGATTACCGGCGCGACGCGGGCGACGCGCGCCGGCGACAATCTATCATTTTACAACAGCCTACTTATCTTTCCGCCGGGCGCGGCGCCGATGGTTTACGATAAATTCCATCTCGTGCCGTTCGGCGAATATGTTCCCTTTGCCAATATTCTCAACCATATCGGCGTTACCAAGCTGACAGACGGTCAGGAAGGTTTCGCCAGCGGCGATGGTCCGCATACGTACAAATTGCCCGGCGCGCCCGCCGTGACGCCGCTGATTTGCTATGAAATTATTTTTCCGGGCGCGGTGACACCAAGTCAGCAAGGGCTGCGTCCCGGCTGGTTCGTCAATGTCACCGACGATTCCTGGTTCGGTCCCTGGGCCGGCCCCAAGCAACATCTTCTGATTGCACGCGCGCGCGCAATCGAAGAGGCATTACCCGTTGCGCGTGCGGCCAATACGGGAATCTCGGCGGTGATCGATCCGTTTGGCCGGATCACGGCGCAATTGGAGCTGGGCAAAATGGGCGTGCTCGACGCGCGGTTGCCGCAGGCTGCGTCCCCGTCAACCTATGCGCGTTTCGGTGATCTGGCATTTCTGCTGTTGCTGGTTACTGCAACCGCGCTGGCGTTTGTCCTGGGACGAAAGTGACGCAGCTTGCGTCGTGGATTTATTTCTTTCAGTTCGGTGACCAATGCGGGTAAGCTCCCGCCCGCCAACGCTTTTATATGTGCTGACCCCGTGCCAAAGAAACAAGCCAATCCCATCGATGCCCAGGTCGGCAACCGCGTCCGCATCCGGCGGATGTTGATCGGCATGAGTCAGGAAAAGCTTGGCGATCTTCTCGGGCTGACATTTCAGCAAGTTCAGAAATACGAAAAAGGCGTCAATCGCATCGGCGCGGGACGGCTTTACGAAATCTCGCGCATCCTGGGCGTGCCGATAGATTTCTTTTATGAGGGCGTGGCCGCGGCGCAAGAACCCGGCGCTGTTGCCGAATCCCGCGGCGCGCCGCCGGTGATGGAATTCGTCTCCTCGGGCGAGGGGCTGCATCTCAGCCTGGCCTTCATGAAAATCAAGGATCCCAAGGTCCGCAAGCGCGTCCTGGACCTGGTCAGGAGCCTGGCCGAGGAAGAAGCGGGCGAAGGCTGATTTTGCCCTGGGGCGCTATTTCGGGCGCGAAGCCTTTTCCGCCAACCCGGACTGAGTTTCGCGCTTCTTGAGTTCGGCATAGATATCCTCGGGCGTGACGCCCGCTGCCGCCCATAGCACCAGCAAATGATAAAGCACGTCGCCGGATTCGGCGGCGAGATGCTGCTTGTCGCCCGATACCGCCGCCAGCGCCGCTTCCACCGCCTCTTCGCCGAATTTCTTGGCGCATTTGCTCACGCCCCCGGACAGGAGCTGTGCGGTATAGGAACCGGCGGTGTCGCCGGTCGCCTTGCGCGCGGCGATGGTGGCGAACAGGCGGTCTATGGGATGGTCGCTCATAGCCGCCCCTTAGCACAGCCGCCACTCAAAGCCCAAGCCGGGTCAGGATTTCCTCAGGGGTGGTCCCGCCCTGACGCTGCGCCCGCAATGTCACGGCCTGGTCACGTTTGGAAAATTTGCGTCCCTGATCGTCCAGGATCAGGCGATGATGGGCGTAAGCCGGCTCGGGCAGCGCCAGCAGCGCCTGCAGCAGCCGCTGAACATGGCTGGCGGCAAGCAAATCCTCGCCTCGCGTCACCAGCGTCACGCCCTGAAAGGCGTCGTCCACCACCACCGCCAGATGATAGGCGGCGGGCACATCCTTGCGCGCCAGCACCAGATCGCCGAACTGTAACGGATCAACCGCGATGCTTTCGCCTTTTTCGCGGAAACTGAGCGGTCCCGCCCGCCGCGCCGCTGCCGCCGCATCCAGCCGCAGCGCATAGGCGGCGCCCGCCGCGATGCGGGATTCACGCTCCATGCCGGACAAATGGCGGCAGGTGCCGGGATAGAGAGGGCCGTCCAGGCCCGTCGGCGTAGCCGGTAAATTGTTGAAGTGCGGCGCCTCGCAGGCGCGGGCGATTTCATCGGCGATTTCCCTGCGCGTGCAGAAACAGGAATAGACCAGGCCGTCCGCGTCCAGCCTGTCCAGCGCCAGCTTGTACGCCGCCATGCGCGCCGACTGGCGCAGCACCGGCTGCTCCCAGGAAAGTCCGAGCCAGGCAAGGTCTTCGAAAATTGCCGTGACAAATTCCTCCCGCGCCCGGCCCTGGTCGAGGTCTTCGATCCTGAGCAGGAAATTTTCGCCCGCCCGCGCCGCCGTGACGGCGGCAAAGGCGTGGCCCAGATGCAGATAGCCGGTTGGCGAGGGCGCAAATCGTGTCACACTCATGGCCGCAATCTAATCGTTTTTTGGAAAATGCGTTCTCTTTCCGGCCCGCGCCTTGCGCCCAGCAAGGGCCCGGCCAGCCACCTGGTCGTGCTGGTGCACGGCTATGGCTCGGACGGCAATGACCTGATCGGACTTGCGCCGCATTGGCAGAGCCAGATGCCCGGCGCCGCCTTTGCCGCGCCCAATGGCCCCGATCCGGTGCCCGGCTCGCAGGGCTTTCAATGGTTTCCCATTTCCCGCATTGATCCGCATGAGATGCAGAAAGGCGTGGAAAGCGCCGGACCCTTGCTGGAGCAATTTCTGGACGAGGAATTGGCCCGGCTGTCGTTGCCGCCGGAACGCCTGATTCTGGTGGGCTTCAGCCAGGGCACCATGCTGTCGCTGCATGTCG
This sequence comes from uncultured Alphaproteobacteria bacterium, assembly GCA_903857685.1. GTDB lineage: Bacteria > Pseudomonadota > Alphaproteobacteria > Micropepsales > Micropepsaceae > Rhizomicrobium. Next base: position 26,591 of record CAIOFO010000105.1, on the reverse strand, counting down.
GCCTGCGGCGCGCCGTCCCGCCGGCGGCCATTGTCGGCCTGTCCGGCCTGCTGCCCGGGCCGGCGCCCAAGCGCCAGGATGGCCCAGCCATTTTTCTGGCCCATGGCGATGCCGATCAGGTGATACCGGTCCAGGCCATGCTGGCGGCGGCCGCCATGCTGGGAATGGCGGGCCATGGCGTGCAATGGCACCTGGCCCATGGCGTCGGCCATGGCGTGGACCCCGAAACCATGGCGCTGGCGGGCGGCTTTCTGGGATTGGCTTTCCGGGGGCTTTTGCGTTCCGCCGGCCCGGCCTCCTGTCTGTTGGGGACAGAAGCGTAATCGCCCTGTCACAGGCATGCGTCACATCTTGGCAGGGCCCGGGAATCGCCCTTACTATTGGATGGCCGGGGCTATCGCCGCGCCAGAGGAGAAACACCTTCACAGGATCTTGTCCGTGTTAGCCCCCCTTCGCACCGCCAGCGCCTGTCCGGCGCTGGTTCTCAACGCCGACTATCGCCCGCTGAGTTACTACCCGCTCTCGCTATGGTCATGGCAAGACGCGATCAAGGCCGTGTTCCTGGAGCGGGTGACCATCCTGGAGGAATATGACCGGGTGGTGCATTCGGCGCGGTTCGAGATGCGGCTGCCCTCGGTGGTTTCGCTCAAGACTTATATCAAGCCGGCCCGCAATCCCGCCTTCACCCGTTTCAATGTCTTTCTGCGCGACCGTTTCGAATGCCAATATTGCGGCGATGCCGACGACCTGACCTTTGATCATGTCGTGCCGCGCTCCAAGGGCGGACGCACCACCTGGGAAAATGTCGTGACTGCCTGCAGCCCCTGCAATCTCAGCAAGGGCGGTCTTTTGCCCAAACAGGCGCGGATGCATCCGCGCCAGACGCCGCGCCAGCCGACGGTGACGGAATTGCGCGAACGGGGACGGAAATTCCCGCCGAACTATCTCCACGAATCCTGGGCGGACTATCTTTATTGGGACAGCGAGCTGGAACCGTGAGCCGCGGCGCGCGGTTGCCTAGCGGCAGCGTAGTGGCAATGTGAGCAGGTCCGGTGGACCTGCGAGAGCGGCGCATCCTCGCTGCGCTCGGATAGGGCAAGCTTTTCTAAGCTCGCTGTCGCTTGCTAAGAAAAGCTAAGCCAACGCCGCGAGCCTGAGGCGAGCGGCCTAGATTTTCTCGGATAGTTTTATGGCCACTCTGCAACCGGCCTTGATCGCCTGATTGAGCAGCCGATAACCCGGCGCCTGTTCGGCGCCATTGTCGAGAGCGGTCTGGCGATGGGCCGCTTCGTCGGCGCGAAATTCCTCCACTGTCAGTTTCAGCGCCGGATCGCGAGTCCCGATGGCTTCGATCTGGGCGGCATAATGTTCGTCAATCGCCTCTTCAACGGCGGCGGTGCAGGCAAACGCCGCCTTCTCGCCCATCAGGGCGGTGGCCGCGCCCAGCGCGAAGCCGGCGACGCGCCAAAGCGGCTCCAGCGCGGTGGGCCGCACTCGCCGTTCATTGATCAGCGTGTCGAAGGCTTTGAGATGCTGCTGTTCCTGCTCGGCCATGTGGCGGATGGTGCCTTCGCTGGCGCGGCCCCTGAGCACCGCCAGCTGGCCTTCATAGATGCGCACCGCGCCATATTCCCCGGCATGATCCACCCGGATCATGGAATCAATATCCGGGGCGGCGCCGGGAGCATTGGGTTTGGCCTTACGGGGCATTTCTGGCTTTCAGCAGCGCGAAACTTCCCAGGCCCGCGATCAGGAATGAGAAGACGGCATTATAGACGGCCAACGACAGGCCGAACAGCGACCAGGTCACCACATCGCATTGCACCTCGGGCACCATGTTGCTGCCGAGGACAAAGCGATGGCCGCTGCAGGCGGACGGTCCGGGCAGCAGGCCCCATTGCATGCCGCTCTGGTAAAGGCCGATCAGGCCGGAGATCAGCACCAGCACGATCACCGTCCAGGCCAGTTCCCGCGCCTTGCCGCGCGCGAAGTGGATGCCGACAATGCCGATGATCGCGGCGGCGATATGCGGCCAGCGCTGCCAATGGCACATCTCGCAGGGCGCGACGCCGCCGATATACTGAAAACCCAAAGCGCCCAGGATCAGCGCCAGGGCGGCGAACCCGCCGCCGCGTGCGACCGTATCAGTGCGCAAAGATGCCAGCCTCATCGTTGAAAGCCTTGAATTCGAGGGCATTGCCGCTGGGATCGAGGAAAAAGAACGTCGCCTGCTCGCCCGTCAATCCCTGAAAGCGTATTCCGGGCGCAATGATGAAAGGAACTTTCCTTTCCGTAAGCCGCGCCGCAAGCTTGCGCCATTCCGTCATGGAAAGAATCGCACCAAAATGACGCACCGGCACGGCATCGCCGTCAACCTGATTATGTTCTTTGTGTCCGGCCTCATTCGGGCTTAGATGGGCGACGATCTGATGGCCGAAGAAATCGAAATCCACCCATTCGTCGCTCGATCGTCCTTCGGGACAGCCGAGAAGTTCGCCGTAAAAGGCGCGGGATTCGGCAAGATCGCGCACGGGAAAAGCCAGATGAAAGCGCGGACGTTCGGCCATTGCCTGATCCTTGATATCCCGCGAAGCCTAAACAACTCATGCTGAAAATGCGAGCCGTCCTTGCCATGCTCAAGAAGAAGAAACCGCGCAAGCTCACCTTGACGCGCGAGCTGCTGGCGATCGACGGCGAGAAAGTGGCGGTGAATGTCCGGCTCAATCCCCGCGCCCGCCGCATGGTCATGCGGGTCAATCCGGTTTCCGGCGAAGTCACCGTGACCGCGCCGGCGCGCGCCGGCCGGGCGGCGGCGCTGGCCTTTGTTCGGGGCGAAACCGCCTGGGTCAGCCGCCAGCGCGCGGCGGCGCCAAAGCCGGTGTCCCTGACGCCCGGGTCGCTGGTGCCGTATCTGGGCGTTTCCCACCGCATCCGCGCGGCCGAGAAAAAAGGTCCGGCGCCGGTCTGGTGCGAAGGCGATGTGATTTTTGTCGCCGGCCGCGCCGAACATGCCGCCCGCCGTCTCACCGATTTCTTCAAGCGCGAAGCCAAGAAATCCTTTGAGGCCAGCGCCCTTTGCTTTGGCCGGCAGCTGGGCGTGATGCCGTCGCGCATCACCCTGCGCGATACCGCGAGCCGCTGGGGCTCCTGCTCCTCGGCGCGGTCCCTGTCTTTTTCCTGGCGGCTGATATTCGCGCCGGACTATGTGCGCGACTATGTCGTGGCGCATGAAGCGGCGCATTTGAAGGAAATGAATCACGGGCCGCGCTTCTGGGCGTATGTTGACGCCCTGACGCCCCATGCCCGCCGCGCCCGCAAATGGCTGCGCGAAAACGGCCGGAACCTGCTCCGTTATAACTAGGGCTATGGAGAGTCGGCCCGGAAGAAGTGTGGCCTCGCGGTTGCCACGATGCTGCCTGCTGGCAACTCCGCAGGCCGCGCGACTATCATCAAGTGCCGCCGAAAATGCCGCTGAGGATGCGCTCAAACGCATCGGGCTTTTTGTCATCGTCGGTCTGCGGCGGTGATTGCGCATCGGCCTGGGCCACCAAAGTCGTGCCGATCAGTGGCTGGGCCGGCAGGCCTTTTTCAGCGTCTTCCATGAAGGCGTGCCAAATATGGGCCGGCACGCCGCCGCCGGTGGCGGTCAGGTCGCGCGTTTTGTGCATGGGCGCGGAGTTATCATTGCCGATCCAGACACCGCACACCAGGTCGGCGGTAAAGCCGACAAACCAGGCGTCGTGCGAATCCTGGGTGGTGCCGGTCTTGCCGGCGCTGGGCCGCTCATCGAGCCGCGCCGCCTTGCCGGTGCCGGTGGTAACCGTCTCCACCATCAACTTTGTCATGGCGGCATTGTTGGCGGGCGACATCACCGCCCCCAGGGCCGAACCCTTGCGCTCATAGAGAATCTTTCCACCCTTGGTGCGGATGCTGACAATGCCGAAGGGCAGCACGCCTTCGCCGCCATTGGCGAAGGGAACATAGGCCCCGGTCAATTCCAGCGGCGTGACGCCGGAGGTGCCCAGCGCCAGCGATGAGACTTCCGCCAGCGGCGAGATAATGCCCAGCCGCCGTGCCGTGCGCGCCACTTCCTTGGCGCCGACTTGGTCGGTGAGCTGCGCGGCGATCACATTGGAAGATTCCGCGAAGGCCTTTGTCAGGGTGATATCGCCCTGGAATTCACCCTCGAAGTCCGAAGGCTTCCAGCCGTGAATATCCACCGGGCCGTCACGCATGATGTCGTCGGGTGTGTGGCCATGCTCGAACGCCGTCAGATAGACAAAGGGCTTGAAGGCGCTGCCGGGCTGGCGCTCCGCGTCGCTGGCGCGATTGAAGCTGGATTCGCTGTAGGAGCGGCCGCCGACCATGGCGCGGATGGCGCCATCGGGCGTCATTGCGACCAGCGCCGCCTGGCTGGCGCCGATGCGGGCGCCTTCATCGTCCAGGGTCTGCGCCACGGCGCGCTCCGCCATCGCCTGGGTTTCGAGGTCGAAACTGGTTTCCACGATCACCGGCTCGGTCGCGTCACCGATAAATCCGTCCAGCCGCGACAGCACCCAGTCCGCGAAATAGCCGGATTGGGGCGTGCCCGAACCTTTCATGATGCGGGGCCGCGTCGCCTGCGCCTGGATGCGGCTCTTGTCGTTGATAAAGCCGGTATCCTCCATGGCGCGCAGCACCACTTGCGCGCGGGCCAGCGAGGCATCGGTGTCGGCGATCGCGTTGTAGCGGGCGGGCGCCTTGACGCTGCCCGCCAGCATCGCGGCCTCGGTGAGGCCCAGTTCATCGGCATGCTTGCCGAAGAATTTTTCGCTGGCGGCCTCGATGCCGAAAACCCCGGCGCCGAAATAAACCCGGTTGAGATACAATGTCAGGATCTGGTCCTTGGAATAACGTGACTCCAGATAGACCGCCAGCATCGCTTCCTGCGCCTTGCGGTCGAAGGTGCGGCTGGGCGTGAGGAACAGGTTCTTGGCCAGCTGCTGGGTGAGGGTCGAGCCGCCCTGCACCACATGCCCCGCCATCATGTTGGAAATTCCGGCCCGCGCCATGCCGATGGGATCCAGGCCGAAATGTTCGCGGAAGCGGCGGTCCTCGATGGCGATGAAGGCGTTCGGCACATAGGCGGGCAGCTCGGAAACATTGACCTGCCGCCCCTGGCTGAGGCCGCGGCGCGCAATCAGGCGTCCGCGATCATCCAGTATGGTGACATCGCGTGTCGGTCCGGTGGCCAGGAGATTTTTGACGTCCGGCAGGTTGGTGAGGAAATTCGAGTAGAAAATCGCCCCGAAGATCGCGCACCAGGCCAGCAGCATGACCAGGACAAAAGGCCAGGCCGCCTTGCGCCGGGGCGGCGGCGGTGGAGGCGCGTCGTCGTCGCGCGGACGCCTGCCGCGCGGCTCCTGACTTGCTGGTTTCCGGCCCCGTTTTGCCATGCCCGTTATATCGGGCCGAAAGGGTTAACGGCTGTTAAAGACTTGGAGGTCCCAGCCGGTAGCCGCCATTTTCGGTGACCAGGATTTTCGCCCGGGCGGGGTTCTCCTCGATCTTGCGGCGAAGGCGGTAAATATGGGTTTCCAGCGTATGGGTGGTGACGGCGGGGCTATAGCCCCAGACTTCGTGCAGCAGCGTTTCGCGCGGCACGGTGCGCCCGGCGCCGTGCAGGAATTTGAGGATATTGGCCTCTTTTTCGGTCAGGTGGATTTTGCGCGCCCCGGTGAGCAGCTTGGCACCCGGCCGGAACAAATATGGCCCGATTTTAAAGGTACGGTCTTCACCGGCGCCATGCGGACCCAGATGCACCGAAAGCCAGGTCAGCAACGCCGAGAGGCGGAACGGTTTTGTCAGCTGCTCATGGGCAATTGTCCCGCCAGGCGCTCCGGCCGCCAGCAGCAGGATGGGGCCCTTGAACCCGCCAGCCCGCAATTCGTCCGCCAGGCTCTCGCCTTGGCCGCCTTCCAGTTCCGCGTCAATGATAGCCAAGGCGCAGTCCCGCGCCGCCCGCGCTTCCTGCGCCGATCCGGCCTCGATCACCTCATAGGCGGCCTGCAGCGTCAGCTGTTCGGCCAGCGAGCGGCGCGGCACGCTGTTTTCATCCACCAGAAGAATGCGCTTGGCGCTGGGCATGGAACTTTTGCTTGGGGCGGCGCCGGACCATAACGCGATTTGGCCATTCCGGCTCAGGAGAAATGCCTATGCCGCGCAACCGGCCCCGGCAGTTTTTGCCGCAGCAATGCCCCGGTGTCATGAAAAGCCAGCAACGCCGCGGCTTTCCTTCTGGCAAGGCGCTTGCTTATAGGCAGGGGTGACCCAGCTAAGCCCCGCCCTCGGTACTTTGAAAATGCTCGGCCTGCCCCAGACGCAGACCCAGGCGTCGGCGGCCATACCGGGCGCAAGCGGTCCGGGCTTTTCCTTTCACGACCTGCTCTCGATTTTCAACCCGCTGCAGCATATTCCGGTGATCGGCACGCTGTATCGTGCCGTGACCGGCGACACCATCGGCACACCGGAGAAGATTGCCGGCGACACGCTTTATGGCGGGTTGTTGGGCGCGGTTGCCAGCATTGCCGATGCGGCATTTGAAAAAATCACCGGCAAGGATGTCGGCGACACCGTGCTGGCGCTTTTCAGCGGCAGCAGTGACAGCAAACCCGTTGCGGTCGCGGACAATGGCGCCGCAACGGCCGGCAGTGCCGCTGCTCTGCCACCGGGTGCCGACTACATGGCCATGACCACGGCACTGGCCCAGAACGGCGTGGACAGCACGCTCAGCCAGCGCGCTCTTCAGGCTTATCAAAAATCGATGAACCTGCCGAACATGACGGCCCAGCCGAGCACGGTGCTTGCCGCCGTGCAGTGAGTTGGAGCGCCGGCCAGCAAAAGTGCGGGTGGGCTAGCGGCAGCGTAGCGCCACGGTTTTGCGTCCGGCCGCGCGACCAAATAACATGCCGCGCATGGACCTGATCGTTTCTTATTCTCCGCAAGGCCCGGTGCTCGACTGGGGTGCCGGACCGCGCCGCTGCGCCATCGGCCCGGCCGGCATCAGCCGCAAAACCGGCGAAGGCGACGGCGTCACGCCCCTGGGAGTCTTTGCCTTGCGCGAAGTCTTTTATCGCGTCGACCGCACCCCCATGCCCATCACCGTGCTGCCGCTGTGGAAGACCGAGCCGGATGACGGCTGGTGCGATGCGCCGGAAGACCAGAATTACAACCGGCTGGTGAAACTGCCCTACGCCGCCAGCGCCGAGAATTTATGGCGCGACGATTCCCTCTACGACATTGTGGTGGTGATCGGCTTCAACGACGATCCGGTCTATGCCGGCAAGGGCAGCGCCATCTTCCTGCATCTCGCCAGGCCGGACTATGCGCCCACCGCCGGCTGCGTGGCTCTGTCGGAGGCCGATCTGCGCGCCGCGCTCAGCCAGCTTCAAGCAGGCGACAAGATAAAGATCGCTTAGCTGCGGCTGCCGAATATCGCCGTGCCCACCCGCACATAGGTGGCGCCGAAACGGATCGCCATTTCGAAATCGCCGCTCATCCCCATGCTGAGCTCGCTCAGCCCATTGTCGCGCGCCAGCTTGGCAAGAAAGCCGAAATGCGGCGCCGGGTCCTGGGCTGCGGGCGGAATGCACATCAGGCCTGCCACCGGCAGATCCAGCTTGCGCGCATGGGCAATCAGCGCGGCGGTCCCGACAGGCATCACGCCGGCTTTCTGTTCTTCCTCGCCGGTGTTCACCTGGACCAAAAGCTGCGGGCACTTGCCGCTCTTGTCGCGCGCCAAAGCCAGGGCATCGGCCAGCCGGATGCGGTCCAGCGTCTGGATGCAATCGAACAGCGCCGCCGCTTCCTTGACCTTGTTGGTCTGCAGCGGGCCGATCAGGTGCAATTCCAGGTCAGGATAATCACGCTTCAAGGCGGGAAACTTGGCCTCAGCCTCCTGCACCCGGTTCTCGCCGAACAGGCGTTGGCCCGCTTCCAGCGCTTGGGCAATGCCGGCTTCATCCACGGTCTTTGACACCGCCACCAGCCGGGTCAGCGGCGCGGGATTGAAAGCGGCCTTTCGCGCCGCCGCGATGCGCGCCAGAATGACGCTGAGATTTTCGGGAATGCTCATGGCGGATGTCCTGTCGCGCGGCAAGCTAGCAAGAGGCGCTCGCTCCCTCAATGTTAATGCGCGGCGGGGCCGCGCAGGGCTCAATGCAGGCCAGCTTGTCTTGCTGACCGATGATGTGCGCCTGCCCGATCCGGCCCTGGCGGCGCGCGCCCTGCCGCCCGGCAGCCTGGTGATCGTGCGGGCGCGCGACAAGGCCCGCCGCGCCGAACTGGCGGTGCAGTTGCGCAGCATCGCCTGGGCGCGCGGACTCATTTTGCTGATTGCCGATGATCCGGCGCTGGCGCGCGCCATTGGCGCGGGTGGCCTGCATTTGCCGGAGGTTCGCGCCGGCCAGGCAGCGCATTGGCGGGCGCTAAATCCCGGCTGGCTGATTACCGCCGCGGCCCATTCGCTTGCCGCGGTGCTGAGGGCGCGCCACGCCGATGCCGTGCTGTTGTCGCCGGTCTTTGCCACGCAAAGCCACAAAGACGCGGCCGCATTGTCCGCGGTGCGGGCGCGGCTGATTGCGCGCGGCGTGACGATGCCGCTCATCGCGCTGGGCGGCATCACGGCCAGGCGTGCTGCGCTGCTCACCGGCTTTGCCGGCATCGCCGCGATCGGCGCACTCAGCCCGACGTCTTGAAATTGAGGTGCAGGAAGACCGCGTCCAGCGCGATACGCGGGGCGGCATTGTAAAAATTTCCGCTGGAACGCTCATAGGTCAGATGCTGCCAGCCAATGGCCGGCTGGATGCTGTTGCTGAGATTGTAACCCACGGACGCTTCATAGCCGGTCAAGTTCAGACGCGGCGCGCCGGGGACAGCGCCGGCATTGCCATCGCCATATTCCAGGCCCAGCACCCAGTCGTCATAGGCCGCGCTGGCGCTGGCCTGCCGCGCCGTCGTGGTGGCCGCCTGAAAGCTGCGCGCGATCTGGAAAGCATAGGCATTGCTCTGCCGCCAGGTGCCGCCCAGGGAAAGCGTGAGATCATCATTGACGGGATAATCGGCGCGCAGGCCCGCGCCCAGATCGCTGACGCCTTCCTGACCGGCCAACTTGTGCTCGGCGCGTCCCACCGCGACACCGCCATAGGCGCTGAGCGAGAAGGGCCCGAGTTCATCGGAATATTGGATCGCCCCTTCCCAGATATCCGCCTGCCGTCCCGCCACATGCGGGCCTTCATGCAGGAAGGGCAGCACCTCTTTGCCCTGACTGGGCGTGAAGGACAGCGCCAGTTGCGCGCCGAACAAAGCGGGGCTGACATAGGCGATCTTGGCGTAGTTGGAGGAGGCGCCGATTTCGGTGCGCAGCGCGAAACTGTCGGTGAGGGCGTGGCCCGTGGACTGATCGCGGAAGAAGGTGGTCTGCGGATTGTCCAGGCTGACCTCTGCATCCACTTTCGGGCCGGTGACGGACAAATCATAAGCCGCGCCGTCGGTCTGGCCGATCTCGATCCGGCCCAGCCCGGTGCGGACATCGCCATAGGCTTTCTCGAAAAAGTCGCCGCCGTAACGGCCACGCGACAGCACATCGCTGGCGGTGATGGTGGCGTTCAGCCCCAGCGACAAGCCGCTGTCAAAGTCGCGGTGCAGCCGGGGCATCAGCTTGATCACGCCGCTGACATGCTGGTTTTGACGGTCCTTGGCGCTGAACAGGGCGCCGCCGGCCTCGCCGCCGATCTGCAGGGTATTGTCGCCAAGATCGGCCTGGAGGGGCGCAATGTTCCAAGCTGCGGCGACCGCTGCCGGGCAGAAGACGGCGCCCGCCAGAAACAACCCCGCAACCGCACACCGCTCCCTCACCCGCTTATCCTTTGGCAATCTTGCTCTAAGTCCTTATAACATAAGCCGATCCGGGCCCGCGCCGCCATCGTTCCGCCGTTGCGTCCGCAGGGCCGGACCAGTATAAGCCAACCAGGCTATATCGGGGGTGCACGGCGTGCCCGAGGGGCGCCGCCAGTCGAAGGATAGAGTACCCGATGCGAATTCTGCCTGTTCTGTTTTGCGCCCTTGCCTTGCCTTTGGCCGCTTGCGGCTCTGACAGCACTCCCACCACCGACATGGACACCGGCGCCACCATCGTGGCGGGCGGCGGCACGGGCCGCCTGACGCTGGGGGTCAACTCCTATCTCTGGCACGCCACGCTCGACACCTTGGCTTTCATGCCACTCGCCAGCGCCGATCCCTTTGGCGGCGTGGTCATTACCGACTGGTATGTCGCGCCCAATGCCCCCGATGAGCGGCTGAAGGTGACGATCTATATCCTGGACCGCGCGCTGCGCGCCGACGGCCTGAAGGTCGTGGTGTTCCGCCAGACCCGCAGCGGCGCGGTTTGGAGCGATGCCCAGCCCAGCCCCGACACCGCCCATAAGCTGGAAGACGCGATTCTCACCCGCGCCCGCGAGTTGCGCCTGGCGTCGCTCAATCAGGGTACGTAATTTCCTTAAGCGCCTGCGATCGGCCGGCGCCGCATCAAAAGGCCTGACCATCATGGCGCGCTATAACGCCAAGGAATCCGAACGGTACTGGCAAGGCGTGTGGGATGACCGCGCGCTGTTCGTGACGCCGGTCGAGTCGGAAAAACCCAAATGCTATGTGCTGGAAATGTTCCCCTATCCGTCGGGGCGCATTCACATGGGTCACACCCGCAATTACACCATGGGCGATGTCATCGCCCGTTTCCGCAGGGCCCAGGGCTATAATGTGCTGCATCCCATGGGCTGGGACGCTTTCGGCCTGCCGGCGGAAAACGCGGCGCGCGACAAGGGCGTGTCCCCGCGCGACTGGACTTATGAAAATATCGCGGCGATGCGGACCCAGCTGAAGATGATGGGTCTTTCAATCGACTGGACGCGTGAATTCGCCACCTGCGACCCGGCCTATTATCACCAGCAGCAGAAGCTGTTCCTGGATTTCTACAAGGCCGGATTTGTCTATCGCGGCGAGGCCGATGTGAACTGGGACCCGGTGGACATGACCGTGCTCGCCAATGAGCAGGTGATTGACGGGCGCGGTTGGCGTTCCGGCGCCCTGGTGGAACGGCGCAAGCTGTCGCAATGGTTTTTCAAGATCACGGATTTTTCGGAAGAGCTGCTGAACGCGCTGGACACGCTGGAGCGCTGGCCGGAAAAAGTCCGGGTCATGCAGAAGAACTGGATCGGCCGCAGCGAGGGCCTGAAATTCCAGTTCGCGCTGTCGAACGGCGGCAAGCTCGATGTTTTCACCACCAGGCCCGACACGCTGTTCGGCGCCAGCTTTGTGGCGCTGTCGCCGGAACATCCGCTGGCGCAGGAACTGGCGCAAAAGGACAAGGCGCTGGCGGATTTCATTGTTGAATGCCGCAAGACCGGCACCGCCGAAGCCGAAATCGAGAAAGCCGAGAAGCTGGGTTACGACACCGGCCTCACCGCCGCCCACCCCTTCGATCCGAGCTGGAAACTGAAAGTGATGGTGGCCAATTTCGTGCTGATGGGCTACGGCACCGGCGCGATCTTCGGCTGCCCAGCGCATGACCAGCGCGACCTGGATTTCGCCCGCAAATACGGGCTTTGCGTGACGCCGGTGGTGGTGCCTTCGGACGCCGACCCAAAGACATTCTCGGTGGGGACCGAGGCCTATACCGGCCCCGGCAAGCTGGCCAATTCCCAATTCCTTGACGGCATGACGGTGGAAGAGGCCAAGGCGGAAGTGGCGGCGCGGCTGGAAAAAGCCGGTATGGGGGAGCGTACCGTGAATTACCGCCTGCGCGACTGGCTGGTGTCGCGTCAGCGCCCCTGGGGCTGCCCCATCCCCATGGTGCATTGCCCCATCTGCGGCGTGGTGCCGGTGCCGGAAGGATCGCTGCCGGTGCTGTTGCCGGACAAGATCAACTTCTCGGTGCGGGGCAATCCGCTGGATGCCGATCTGGACTGGAAGACCAGCGTCTGTCCCTCCTGCGGCGAGGCGGCGGTGCGCGACACCGACACGCTCGACACCTTCGCGGATTCCTCCTGGTATTTCGCCCGCTTCACCGACCCCACTTCGGATACGCCCGTCAACAAGCAGGCGGCGGATTACTGGCTGCCGGTGGATCAATATATCGGCGGCATCGAGCATGCGATCCTGCATCTGCTCTATGCCCGCTTTTTCACCCGCGCCATGAACAAGCTGGGCATGGTGTCAACGCCGGAGCCTTTCGCCGGCCTGTTCACGCAAGGCATGGTCTGTCACGAGACCTACAAGGACGATGAGGGCAACTGGGTCTCACCGGACGAAGTCGAAAAGAAAGGCGGCAAAGCCTTTCTGCGCTCGTCCGGCGCGGCGCTGGAAATCGGCGCCTCCGAGAAAATGTCCAAGTCCAAGAAAAACGTGATCGCGCCGGAGGAGATCATTGACGTTTACGGCGCCGATACCATCCGCTGGTTCATGCTCTCCGACACGCCGCCGGAACGCGACGTCGAATGGACCGATGCCGGAGCGGAAGGCTGCTGGCGTTTTGTCCAGCGCGTCTGGCGCCTGGCGGGCGAAGCCGAAGGCCTGGCGCCGGTCGGAACCGCGCCAACCGCCGATGACGAAATTTCCAAAGCCCTGCGCCAGGCGACGCACCGGGCGATCGCGGCGGTGACCGAAGACCTGGCCTTGCTGCGTTTCAATCGCGCGGTGGCGCAGGCCTACATGCTGGCCAATGCCATGGCCGATGGGGAAAAGGCGAACCCGGCGGCGCGGCGCGAGGCGGCGGAGGCTTTGGTGCTTCTGACCGCGCCAATGATGCCGCATCTGGCGGAAGCCTGCTGGCAGGGACTGGGCCACAAGACGCTGGCGGCGCAAACGCCCTGGCCGGTCCATGATCCGGCCCTGCTCAAATCCGACACCATCACCATCGCTGTGCAGGTCAATGGCAAGCGGCGCTGCGAAGTCACGGTGGCGGCGGATGCCGGCAACAAGACGGTCGAAGCCGCCGCGCTGGCGCTGGACGGGGTGATCCGCGCCCTGGATGGCGCCGCGCCCAAGAAAGTGATTGTGGTTCCGGGCCGCATCGTCAATATCGTGGCATGAAGCAGCGGCTTTTATGGACTGCGCTTTTGCCCCTGCTGGCGGGCTGCGGCTTTCACCCGCTTTACGGCGATGCGCAGCTGCAGCCGCAACTGGCATCCATCTTTGTCGAGCCGGTGGCCGAGCGCGACGGTTATGAACTGCGCAACACGCTGATCAATCTTCTGGCGTCCAACGGGCAATCGGGCGGCAAGGCCTATCGGCTGAAACTGAACCTGACCGAATCCAATCAGGGCGTGGCGCTGCAGAATGACGCCACCATCACACGCTACAACGATACTTTGACGGTCACCTATGTCCTGAGCGATGCCAAGGGCGCGGAAGTCACCCACGGCACCCAGACCAGCCTGGCCTCCTACAATACGGTGAACTCGCCTTACGCCACGCTGGCGGGGCAGCAGGATGCCGACAAGCGCGCCGCGGAGGAGATTGCCGAGCGCATCCGCTTGGACCTGGGCGTCTATTTCCGCCGCCAGGACGGGCGATGATTATCGCCGCGCGCGACGCCGACCGCTTCGCCGCAGCGCCGCCCAAGACGCTGCGCGCGGCGCTGGTGTTCGGGCCGGATGCCGGCCTGGTGCGGGAGCGCGCCGAAAAGCTGATGAAATCGGTGGTGCCCGACCTTGGCGATGCCTTCAACATCGCCGACCTGAGCGAGGCGGTGCTGCAGGCCGATCCGGCGCGGCTGGCCGATGAAGCCGCCGCCATCTCGATGATGGGCGGGCGGCGGGTGGTGCGCGTGCGCGGCGCCGGCAATGACCTGACGGAACTGTTTGAAGGCTTTCTGGAAGACCTGCCGGGCGATTCGCTGGTGGTGGTGGAGGCGGGCGATCTATCCAGGGGCACGGGCTTGCGCAAGCTGTTCGAGGATGACGATAGCGCCGCCGCCATTGCCTGCTATGCCGATACGGCGCGGGGCCTGGAAGATGTGGTGCGCGATTCCCTGCGCGCCGATGGTTTTGCCATTGCGCCGGATGCGCTGGCCGACGCGGTGTCGCGGCTGGGCTCGGACCGCGGCGTGTCGCGGCGCGAGCTGGAAAAGCTGGCGCTTTATTGCCAGGGCCAGAAAAGCATCAGCCTGGATGATGTCCGCGCCGTGATGGGCGATGAGGCCGGCGCCAGGGCCGAGGAAGCCTCCGACGCGGCGGGCAGCGGCGATTTCGCCCGGCTTGACCTGGCGCTGGAACGGCTATGGACGGCGGAAATGTCGGCCATCGCGGTGATCCGCGGCGCCATGGGGCATTTCCAGCGCCTGGCCCTGGTGCGCGAAAACATGGCGCGGGGCGAAAATCTCGACAGCGCCATCAAGCGGCTGCGGCCGCCCATCCATTTCCTGCGCCAGGATTCCTTCAAGGCCCAGGCTCAGCGCTGGAGCGGCGAGAAGATTTTCGATGCCCTGGACATGCTGCTGGAAGCCGAGACCTTGACCAAGACCACCGGCGTGCCCAATGAAGCGGTCTGCGGCCGCACCCTGATGAACATCGCCGCCATGGCGAAAGGCCGGATGTGATGCTGCCGAGATTGCCATGCTGAAGGTCCGGGTCATTCCCTGTCTCGACATAAAGGACGGCCGCGTCGTCAAGGGCGTGAATTTCCTGGGGCTGCGCGATGCCGGCGACCCGGTGGAGCAGGCCATCCTTTATGACGCGGCGGGGGCCGACGAACTCTGCTTTCTCGACATCACCGCTTCGCACGAGGCGCGCGGCACGTTGCTGGATGTGGTGCGGCGTACCGCCGAAGTCTGCTTTATGCCTTTGACCGTGGGCGGCGGGGTGCGCAGCCTGGATGACATCCGGGCCTTGCTGCTGGCCGGGGCCGACAAGGTCTCGATCAACACAGCGGCGGTGAAGCGGCCGGAATTCATCCGCGAGGCGGCGGAGAAATTCGGCGCCCAGTGCATTGTCGCCGCGATCGACGCCAAGAAGGCGCCCAGCTGCAAGTTCGAAATCTTCACCCATGGCGGGCGCGAGGCCACCGGCATTGACGCGGTGGAATATGCCAGGAAAGTGGTAGCGCTGGGGGCGGGAGAAATCCTTCTCACCTCCATGGACCGCGATGGCACCAAAAAGGGCTATGACCTGCCGCTGACCCGCGCCATCGCCGATGCGGTGAGCGTGCCGGTGATCGCGTCGGGCGGCGTCGGCACTCTGGAAGACCTGGTGCGGGGTGTCACGGAAGGCCATGCCAGCGCCGTGCTGGCGGCCTCGATTTTCCATTTCGGCGAAGTCAGCATTGCGCAGGCCAAGAAAGCGCTGGCGGACGCCGGCTTGCCTGTCCGGAACATCTGACTGTAGCTTGGCGCATGGACGATCCGCGCACCGCTTCGATTCATTCCCTGTCCCGCCGCTCGGCGCATCCCGCCCAGCCGGTCAAGGCGCGCTCCGCCCATATCCATGCCAAGATGAGCCCCGATGATGCCTTCCGCATCACGCTCTCCGATTGCCTGGCCCAGATGACCGCCAATGCCGGGGTGTTGCGCTCCGGCCATTCCGCCGAGGGCCTGCATCAATTGCGGGTGGGCCTGCGGCGGCTGGAAGTGGCGCTCAAATCCTTTGGCGTGGCCTTTGAACAGCCCTGGCTTGAGGAATTGCGCGGCCGCGCCAAGGTTCTCTCCAGCCGGCTTGGCCCGGCCCGCGACCTCGATGTTTTTCTGGAAGAATTGCTGTCCGGACCGGCCAAGGTCTTTACCGGCGAGGATGAAAGCGAAATGTTCGCCCTGCTGCGGGCCGAGGCGGAAGCGGCCCGCGACACCGCCTGGAAGCAGGCCAGCGCCTGTGTCGCCGGCGCCGATTTCGCAATGTTCATTGACGATGTGGCGGCGCTGGCCCAGTCGCGCCTGCCTTTGGCGCCCGGCCCTCGCCTGAAACCCCTGGCGGCGCGCATGCTGGCGCGCCAGGCGGCGCGAGCGGGCCAGCGCGGCCGCGCCGCCCGCAGCCATGAGGAAGGCGATCTGCACCGCCTGCGCATCGCCCTCAAGAAGCTGCGCTATACTGCGGAATTTTTCGCGCCGCTCTACAAGAAGAAAAAAGTCAAACGCTATCTGTCGCAGGTCAAGCGGTTGCAGGATTCGCTGGGCCGCCTGAATGACATCGCCCACGCCCGCGCCGTCATCGCCCAGCTGGCGCCGGCGGCACAGAAGAATAACGGCGCCCTGCGTTTTGCCGCGGGCACGGTGCAGGGCTGGTACCGGGCGCGGCGGCCGCGGCTGGTCAAGAAAGCCATGCGGCGCTGGGCCAAGCTCAGGCATACCAAAGGCTTCTGGGCCTAGGCCGTCCATGCTCGCCTTTGTTTAATTGACTGCTCGCAAAGTGTAACCGCGCCCATTCATTTGCGAGCAAATGAGGGCGCGGTAACAAGCTCGACATTCAGCGCATGAATGCGGCAATTTCCCAGCGCGTCCGCTTCCAGCACCAGCGCCTTGGAAATATCCAGTTCCGCCGGCATCGGCGTCGCCATGTCCCAGCCGGTCGCCAGCGTATAGGCGGCGCGCAACACACCCAGATGGGCGACGGCGATGGCATCGCTGTCATCCTGTGCGGCATCTTTCAGAAAGGCGGCGACGCGGTCATGCAACTGACTGGTGGATTCGCCGCCGGGGGGATTGAACGCAACGACCATGCCGGCCCTGGAAAATGCATCCACGCCGTCGCGCGCCAGAATCTGTTCCCGCGACAGGCCTTCCCAGCTTCCCCAATTCTGCTCCATCAGCCGCGCATCCGCCACCGGGTTCTGCAAGCCGAGGGCCTCGGCGGTCTGGCGCGCCCGGATCAGCGGACTGACGAAGGGCCGGGCGGCGTGAAAAGGCGCGGGGGGACGCAAGCCCCGCATTTTCGCCAGGCCCTCGGCGCTGAGCGGAATGTCGGTATGGCCCTGGAAGCGCCCCACGGCATTCCATTCGGTCGGGCCGTGGCGGAGAAAGGCAATCCTCATTCAAACATCCAGTTCAACAACAACCGGCACATGATCAGACGCTTTCTGCCAGCCGCGCATCTTTTTCAGGATGGTCTGGGATTGGAGCGCACCCTTCAGGCCCGGACTGACCCAGACATGGTCCAGCCGTCTGCCGCGATCCGAGGCTTCCCAATCGGCGGCGCGATAACTCCACCAGGAATAGATTTTTTCATCGGCCGGAATGAAGTGGCGGGTGGCGTCTGTCCAGTCGAACGCCGCCTGCACCTCGCCCAGGAGCCGCGTCTCGACCGGCGTGTGGCTGACGACACCCAGCAATTGCCTGTGACTCCAGACGTCATGCTCCAGCGGGGCGACATTGAAATCGCCCAGGATCATCACCGGATCGCTTTTGGCCCTGGCACGGCGGGCGAAGAATTTTTCCATCGCGCCCAGGAAATGCAGCTTGTGGGCGAATTTCTCGTTCTTGCCGGGGTCGGGAATGTCACCGCCGGCGGGGACATAGAAATTGTGCAGCTCCACGCCATTCTCGAATGTCACGCCCATATGCCTGGCATGGCCCTCGCGGCAGAAATCCTGGGAACCGGTCTTCCGGAACGGCAGGCGGGAGAGGATCGCCACCCCGTGATAGGCCTTCTGGCCGTGGATCGCCTGGTGCACATAGCCCAGCTTCCGCAGGGGCTCGGCGGGGAAAAGTTCGTTGACCACCTTGGTCTCCTGCAGCGCCAGCACATCGGGCTGCTGGTCACGCAGAAAGCGGCTCACCAGCCCGATGCGGTGGCGCACCGAATTGATGTTCCAGGTGGTGATCTTCATTTTAGGCATACCTTCTATGCTGCAACTGCACAACGACCATAAATTCTTCCAGTCAGAAATATATATATTGTTTTACAGGTACTTATCCAATCTCCCGCCAATGGTAAACAATAAATTATGACGTATTTATTCAATTGAAAGAGTGGAATGCGGTCATTATATTGCAGTGCAGCAAAGGCCCGGTTTCAGTTTTTTCCGGTGTTTTTGCGGTCTATTTGAAGGAGTAACAACATGACCAATATCTATTTGCAGCAATCCGTCCCCGTCGCCGTCAGTGAAAAGGTGGCGGAAGTCTTTTCCGGCCTGGTTCTGCTCTTAAGCGGTGTCCTGACGCTGGTCACCATGGCCACCATCTAAGCCAGGATCCAGCGGCCAGCGCGCCCGGGGCCCGATTCCGATGGAATCCGACACCCCGGCCGCAAACCGCTCCAGCCCCGCCCAGGCGATCATCGCCGCATTGTCGGTGCAATAATTTGGCGGCGGAATTTGAATCCCGAAATTGCGGCTTTCGGCCAGCACGGTAAGGGCCGAGCCGATGGCGAAATTGGCGGCAACCCCGCCGGCCACCACCAATGTCGGCGCGGCCGTGTCGGGGAAATCCTGCTGGAACCGCGACAGGGCGTTGCCTGTGCGGTCGCGCAGAATGTCAATTACCGCTGCCTGAAACGACGCAGCGGCGTCATTCACATCCACCGTGCCTGTCTGCACCAGCTGGCGCAGGGCGGTTTTCAAACCCGAAAAGGAAAATGCCATTCCGCTCCCCTGCGGGCGGCCCAGCAGGGGCCGGGGCAGGGGATAGCGCCTGGCATTGCCATGCGCCGCCGCTTCCTCGACAGCGGGACCGCCGGGATAGGGCAAACCCAGCAGCTTGGCGGTCTTGTCGAAGGCTTCGCCGGCCGCATCGTCCATGGTGCTGCCATAGAGCCAGAATTTTTCCGGGCCTTCCACCGCCAGCAACTGGCAATGCCCGCCGGAAACCAGCAGCAGCAGGAAAGGAAATGCCACGCCGTCGGTCAGCCGCGCCGTCAAGGCGTGGCCTGCCAGGTGATTGACCGCGATCAGCGG
This sequence comes from uncultured Alphaproteobacteria bacterium, assembly GCA_903857685.1. GTDB lineage: Bacteria > Pseudomonadota > Alphaproteobacteria > Micropepsales > Micropepsaceae > Rhizomicrobium. The sequence goes on along the minus strand of CAIOFO010000105.1, from coordinate 7,679 downwards.
CTTGTTCGCCGCCAGCGCCAGCGCCTTGGCAGTGGTCAGGCCAACAATCACGCCGCCGATCAGCCCCGGTCCCGCCGTGGCGGCGATGGCGTCAATATCGCCAAGCGCAACCTTGGCCTGTTCCAACGCACTCTCGATCACGCCATCCAATATCTCGAGATGGGCGCGGGATGCGATTTCCGGCACCACGCCGCCATAGGGCGCATGCGCCTCATTCTGGCTGAACACGATATTGGAAAGGATTTCGCCCGGTCCGGGCGGGGATCCGCGCACGACAGCAGCCGCGGTTTCGTCGCAGCTGGTTTCAATCCCCAGGACGGTGAAATTGTCCAAAAGCCAAATCTTCCGCTAAGACGCTGTCCGTCTAGCGCAGTTGGGACGTGATCGCAAAAATATAGCGGAGCGTCCGCGCCGGCGGGAGCGACCATATGAGAGTGCTTGTCACCCGGCCCATCGAGGACGGCGAGGAAACCGCCCGCCAATTGGCGTTGCGCGGTCACTCGGCGCTGGTGGCGCCCTTGTTGACGACGCGGTTTCCGGATGGTCCGGAGGTGACGCTGGACGGCGTACAGGCAATCCTGGCGACCAGCGCCAACGGCGTGCGCGCCCTGGCGCGGCGCAGCGCGCGCCGCAACGTGGCGCTGTTCGCAGTCGGTCCGCAAACCGCGGCGGAGGCGCAAAGCCTGGGATTTCAAAGCGTCAAAAGCGCCGATGGCGATGCGGCAGCGCTGGCGCAGGCGACGCGCATTTGGGCCGCCCCGGACAAGGGCGCGCTGCTGCATGTGGCGGGCGAGGGCAATGACGGCAAGCTGGCGCAGATGCTGGCGGGCTTTTCCGTCCGCCGGGAAATTCTCTATGCTGTGACGGCGGTGGAAAAAATGCCGCAAGCCGCCGCCCTGGCGCTGCGCCAGGGCCAAATCGATGCGGCGCTGTTCTTCTCGCCGCGCAGCGCCGCGATCTTTCGCGATTGTGCGAGGCAGGAGAATTTGCCGGTACAAGACCTGATAGCCGCCTGTATCAGCCCGGCCGCCGCCGCCGCCCTGGCGCCCCTGGCCTGGCGCCAAATTCGGGTTGCGGCCAAGCCCAATCAGCAGAGCCTGCTGGAAGCGCTTGATTAAACAGGCTTTTACAACTCCAAGTTGCATGGCCGATCTGCGCGAATCAGGGTGCTTGCGGGAAAGCCGGACGCCCGTCACACTTCGCGCATGCAGCATGAGGCTTTTGCGAATACAGAGGATTTTGGCGGGCCGGATATCGCCGCCACGCCGCCCCGACCCTCGCGTCCCGGCCAGGATGCCCCCTATCTGAATTATGCGCTGGGCAAGGCCTATGACGAGATGTTCGCGCCCGACGGCACCCCGCGGGCGCCCTATGCCGCGCTCGACAGCCGCATTTCCACCTTGCCGCTGGAAGAACTCAATCGCCGCCAGCAGGCCTGCGAGCAAAGCTTCCTGCATCAGGGCATCACCTTCACCGTCTATAGCGACAATCAGGCGACGGAACGGATCATTCCCACCGATCTGCTGCCCCGCATCGTGACGGCGGCGGAATGGGACCGCATCGAGCGCGGCCTGACACAGCGCATCCTGGCCCTCAATCTTTTCCTGCGCGACATCTACAGCGATGGCCGCGTGCTGAAGGACGGGGTGGTGCCGCGCGCCATGATCTACGGCTCCAAGCATTACCGGCGCGAGATGCGCGGGCTGCCGGTGCCGCATGGGGCCTATGTCAATATTTGCGGCAGCGACCTGATCCGCAACGAGAAAGGCGAATTCGTCGTTCTGGAAGACAATCTGCGAGTGCCGTCCGGCGTCTCCTACATGCTGGCCAACCGCGACGTGGCGCGGCGCGCCTTTCCGGGCGTGTTCCGCAGCATGAATGTGCGGCCCATCGAGCAGTATCCGCTGGAACTGCTGGCGACGCTTCGAAGCCTGGCGCCGTTTCACGATGACGTCTCCATCGCGATTCTCACGCCCGGCGTGTTCAACTCCGCCTATTTCGAACATGCCTTTCTGGCGCGCCAGATGGGGGTGGAGCTGGTGGAAGGCCGCGACCTGCTGGTCAATGACAATGTCGTCTACACCCGCACCACCTCCGGCCTGAAACGCATCGATGTCATCTATCGCCGCATTGATGATGATTTCATCGATCCGCTGATCTTCCGCGAGGATTCCTCGCTGGGCGTGCCGGGCCTGTTCAACGCCTATCGCGCCGGCAATGTGATGATCGCCAATGCGCTGGGCACCGGCGTCGCCGACGACAAGGCGGTCTATGCCTATGTGCCGCGCCTGATCCGCTATTATCTTTCCGAAGAACCGCTGATCGAAAATGTCGAAACCTTCCTCTGCCGCGAGGAAAAATCGCTCCACCATGTGCTGGCCAATCTCGACAAGCTGGTGGTGAAGGCGGTGGGCGAATCCGGCGGCTATGGCATGCTGGTCGGGCCGCATGCCAGCCAGGCCGAGCGCGAGGAATTCGGCCAGAAGATAAAATCCGATCCCGACAATTACATCGCACAGCCCACCATCCAGCTTTCCACCGCACCCACCTTTGTCGGCAATGGCGTGGAATCGCGGCATGTGGATCTGCGGCCCTTCATCCTGCATGGATCGGAAACCAAGATCGTGCCGGGCGCGCTGACCCGGGTCGCGCTCAAGCGCGGCAGCCTGGTGGTGAATTCCAGCCAGGGCGGCGGCTCCAAGGACACCTGGGTACTGGGACAATAAATGCTGAGCCGCGTCGCCGACAGCCTGTACTGGATGAGCCGCTATATCGAGCGGGCCGAGCATACCTCCCGGGTGATGGCGGTGAAGCTGGAATCCATGATCGAGCAGACGCCGGAAGACGCGACTGCTTCCTGGAGCCGCGTGATCGAGGCGCTCACCGGTGAATTGACGCTGGATGCCACGCAGGACGCCTTTCTCACCACCCGCAAGCTGGCCTTCGACCGGGAAAATGGCGCCGCGCTGATCACATCCCTGTCGATGGCGCGCGACAATGCCCGCCAGGTGCGCGAGGCGCTGTCCAACGAGGTTTGGGAAAATCTCAACCGCCTCTATCTGCGCCTGGCGCCCGTGACCATGGACTCGATCTGGGTGCATACCCCGGCGCGCCTGTTTCGCGAGGCGCTGGAAGACATGCACGCGCTGGAAGGCGTGACCTATTCGACCCTCAGCCATGGCGAAGGCTGGTACTTTCTGGAGCTTGGCAAGCATATCGAGCGGGCGCAATTGCTGGGTCGGCTGCTGGATGTGCATTTCCGCGGTCCCCGCGACGGCAGCCAGAACACGCCGAAATATTTCGACTGGCTGGTGCTGCTGAAATTCTGCACCGCCTTCGAGCCCTATACCAAGCTTTATACCGCCTCGATCCGGCCGCAGAAGATCGCCGAATTCCTGTTGTTCGATCCGGAATTTCCCCACTCCATCCGCTTTTCGGTGGACCGCGTCACCGACGCCCTGGCGCGGGTGGCGCCGGGCGCGCCGCCAGCCCGCCGCGCCGCCGTCGAGCGGCTGGCCGGGCGGCTGAAGGCCAGCGTGGATTTCGGCCAGATTGACGAACTCATGTCGGGCGGCATCGCCGGCTTCCTCGCCGACATCACGCGGCAATGCGAAAAAATCCACGAGACGCTCTATGCCTCGTTCATCACCTATGGCGCAGAAACGGTGCTCTGATGTTCTATTCCATCCGCCATGTCACCCGTTTTCGTTACAGCGCGCCGGTGCGCGAATCGGTGATGGAGCTTCGGATGCAGCCGCGCTCGGAAGGGCCGCAGACGCTGCGCTCCTTCCAGATCGCCACCAATCCGCGCGCCCAGCTTTATGCCTATACCGATCATCTGGGCAACGCGGTCTATCATTTCAATCTCCTCCGCGAGCATGAGGAATTGCGCATCGAAGCGCAGGCGGTGGTGGAACTTGGCATGTTTCCGCAATATCCGGAAAAGCTCGACCATCTGGAGTGGGGCCGCTACAACAATTACAATCTCACCGACGATCATTTCGACATGCTGGGCCCGTCGAAATTCGCCCGGCTTTCGCCCGAGCTTCTCACATTCATGAAAATCGCTGAGCTGGAAAAGCCGGAAGGCGATCCGTTGACCGCGATGAAGAAGCTGACCCGCGCGATCTATGACTCCTTCGAATATGAGTCCGGCATCACCGAGGTGCACTCGCCGATCGAGCACGCCCTGGGCGAGCGGCGCGGCGTCTGCCAGGATTTCGCCCATATCATGATTGCCATCGCCCGCGCCTGGGGCGTGCCGACGCGTTATGTTTCCGGTTACATGTATCATCGCGGCAACAAAGACCGCTCCGGCGCCGACGCCACCCATGCCTGGGTGGAATCCTATCTGCCGTCGCTGGGCTGGGTGGGCTTTGATCCCACCAACAATATCCCGGCGGGCGAGCGTCATGTCCGCGCCGCGGTGGGGCGCGACTATTCCGACGTGCCGCCGACCCGGGGCACCTACAAGGGCGTGGCGGAAAGCGAACTATCCATTTCCGTCGGCATCGAACCGACCCAGGCGCCGGTGCGTCACGAGGATTTCCTTAAAGTTGCCCGTCCCATGACCTCGCCGGCCACGCACTCCATGCCCGAACGCATTTATCACCACCAGCAGCAACAGCAGCAGCAGTGACCAAGCGCCGCAAACGGGAGATTACCGGCACGGTCTCCGTGGATGATGTCGTTCTGCACTGGGAAGTCCGCAGCGAGCCGCAATGGAACACCACGGACGGCGATATCGGCATGCGCCTGACTATCCAGGCCGAAGGGGTGCTCACAGCAAGAAATCCGCTTGCGCCAAAAAACAAGGCGCACCGCGAATTGATTCTGGAATACCCTTTCGAGAAGCGGCAGAAAAAAACATCCCGCTTTCCCGACCGGCCCAAGATCGATCCCGAAGCCTTGATCGCCGACATCAAGCTGGCCATCGAAGCGGGCTTTGAACCGCTGTCGCGTGGCCGGGCGTTCGTCTTTGCGCTTTACGACGAAGAAGACGCCTAGCCGGATCCGCGCTTGCGCCAGTTTGCCGGTCAGAACTTCAAGTCGCTGCAGGGCTTCCATGCGGGCATCAATACCGCTTAACGATTCCCTGCCCGGAAGGGGGCGACATCGGCCATGCTTATCAACCCTTTTCGGGCCGATGGGGCGGTAATCAAAGCGGTTTATGCTTAAGCATCCCTCAACACAAAGCTGCGAAAGGCCAAGCATTTGTTAACCCTGCAGCCTTAGTGTGGCGGTGATCGAAAATGAAGGACGGCCCCCCATGCCGCTGAAACTGTCGCTGAAACCCGGCGAGAAATTCGTGCTCAACGGCGCGGTGCTTGCCAATGGCGACAAGCGCACCAGCCTTGTCATCCAGAACAAGGCCTGTGTGCTGCGCGAAAAAGACATCATGCAGCCCAAGGACGCCAAAACCCCGGCCCGCCGGGTTTATCTGGCGATCATGATGATGTACCTGGACGGCGAGGCCAGCGAAGAGCCGTATAACGACTTTGCGCTGCGCATGACCGAGTTCATGGGCGCGATCCAGAACCGTGCCGTGCTGGCCGCCTGCGTGGAAATCAGCCGGGACGTCGTGCAGGGCGCATTCTACAAGGCGCTGATTTCGTGCCGGAAATTATTCGATTTTGAACAGGAGCGCCTGAATTATGACCCTGAAGAGCTATCAAAACGTACAGCGCGCGGTTGAAGATCCGCGGGCCACGGAGTACCGCCTTTTCGGGCAGGTGACCGGCGCCCTGATCGACGCCAAATCCGGCAACGCCCAGGGCGCTCCGCTGGTGGAAGCGATTGACTGGAACAAGCGGCTGTGGCGCACGCTGGCGGCCGACTGCATGGACAACCGCAACAACCTGACCGAGGATGTGCGGGGCAAGATCATTTCGCTTTCACTGTGGGTCGCCAAATACTCCCGCAGCGTGACGCGGGAAAAAGCGCCGATCGATCCGCTGATCGAGATCAATCGCACCATCATGCAGGGGCTGCAGGGCAGCGCCGGCTAAGAGGTTTCGAGGGGGCTTGAAGCAAACCCGGCGCGTTTTCCCGCGCCGGGTTTTTCCTTTTTTGGTCGCGCGGCCTGCGGAAAACCGTGGCGCTACGTTGCCGCTGGCCACCCACGCTTTTCCGGGCCGACGCTCCGCCCACAACCGGCAGGAACTGCCGAACCCGGCAAATCATACCTAACCGCACTGCGGCCAGCTGCATAATTTCTTCATTAAATACAATAGGTTACAATGTTAAAGCGATGGCACGGCGGTTGCAAAAGTTCCTGCGGGTCAATTCGGCCCGCGGGTCCGCAGAACGCGGTCCCCCACCAGAAGTAACGGAGAATACCCATGTCCTTTAGCGTCAACACCAATACTAGCGCCATGACGGCGCTGCAGTACCTGCAGCAGACCCAGGGTCAGCTCAATCAGACCCAGTCTGCCATCAACAGCGGCCTCAAAGTCGCGACGGCAAAGGATGATGGCGCAATCTATGCCATTGCCCAGAACCAGCGCGGCGCAGTGGCCGGTTACTCCTCTGTCATAAGCAGCCTCAACAACGGCTCTTCCGCCATTGATGTCGCCCTGTCCGCGGGCCAGTCAATTTCGGATCTGCTGATCCAGTTGAAGCAGAAGGCGCTTTCCGCGGCTGACACCTCGCTCGATACCGCGAGCCGTCAGGCGTTGAACGCGGACTTCACGGCCCTGCGCGATCAGATTTCCACGATCGTGAAGAATGCCGTTTTCAACGGGTTCAACCTGGTCGATGGCTCAACCACCAAGGTCCAGGCTTTGGCCTCAGCCGACGGTACGCGCCATGTCACGACTCTGGCGCAGAATATGAGCCTGTCGGGTGCGATCGTGACCATCAAGACGACCAGCACGGTCTCCACCCAGGTCAAGGCTTCGGCTCTGATCGCCACCATCCAGACCTCGCTCACCAACGTCAACTCCGCGCTTGCGAAGCTGTCGGCCGGCGCAGCGAAGTTCTCGATCCAGGCGACATTCACCCAGAAACTGTCCGATACGCTGACGACCGGCATCGGCCATCTGGTGGATGCCAACATGGCGCAGGAAAGCGCGATGTTGCAGTCGTTGCAGGTCAAGCAGCAGCTTGGCGTGCAGGCTCTGTCCATCGCCAATCAGTCGCCGCAGACGATCCTGTCGCTGTTCAAGTAAACCTGAGATTTTTTCGAAGGTTGGGCAGGGCGGCATGCAAATGCCGCCCTTTCTTTTTGCGCCGCGCGAATGCTTCCAGTTTTAGATAATGTGGAGCTATTTGCCGCCTGACCGGCAATATCTGCCCAGCAGCGGCAATTCTTGCCCAGTCACTTCTGCTCCCCGGCAAACCTCGCCGGGGACAATTTTCCCGCCCCCCGGAAAATCGATGTTTAAGCAAAGCTGAATCCGTTCCGGCATGAGCCTTGCCAATAGGATAGCGGGCAAAATGCCCAAGGCGCGCCGGTCAAACAAAAAGAACGGCGCGCATACACCAGAATGGAGAGACCAAATGTCTTTTAGCGTCAACACCAATACCGGCGCCTTGACCGCGCTGCAGTACCTCACCACGACCCAGGCCCAGTTGTCCCAGACCCAGTCCGCCATCAACAGCGGCCTGAAAGTGGCCAACGCCCGTGACGACGGCGCCGTTTACGCCATCGCCCAGAACCAGCGCGGCCAGGTTGCCGG
>CAIOFO010000104.1 GCA_903857685.1 uncultured Alphaproteobacteria bacterium | reverse complement strand
CTACTCATCTGGCGCGTCTCTTCTCCAACGCTGGGTTTCGTGCGCTCGAAAGGGCTAATTGCCACGCCTGCATGCCTTCGGGGCTCTCCTTTGCGCGAACGGCGTCCAGCAGCACATCAGCGTGGCACGGCGTTCTAGCGCGGCACCAGCAGGCAAGGTTTTTGCCGCTCAGTTCGTCAATGTGACCGTCCAAATGTTCCCGATAGGCTCGCTGAGCCTCGATGCCGGGACCGCTCGACAGGCAGAGGTAGCCGCCCAACATCAACCGAAACAGGTAGACGCATTCGGCCGCTGAGCAGGATGACGATACCCGGAACGGATTGCCAAAGGGCGTCGATCGATCAACCTTGATCGTGTCTGGCGGCATCCTCCAGCCCTTCGCGCGGCGAAGCTGAACACGCTCCCCCATCACCGCCCATCCTCGCGCCACTTCGCAAGGGACTTTTGAGCGAGCTTTTCGGGACCAGCAGCGTTGATCATATCGGCGATCACGTTAGCGCGGGCTTCGGCGAGGCTACTGGAACCGAGGTCCAGAATGAACCCATCCGATAGCACCACGCAGAACACCAGCGCACCGCCCTGCTCACCGTTGATTTCGCGTCGCGCTAGGACAGCTTTGTCGCTTCCCAGGTCTTTCATCGTGCGGGCGTAATCGGCCATCACCGCCCATCCTCGTGTTGACGGAGGGCGAGGCGGGCCGAGCGGTAGGCTTGGATGGCGGCGCGGGCGCTGTTGCTGTAGAGCTGGCTGCTGCACCTATCCTTAAAACCACAGGCACCGCCGCAGCATAGCGCTCTCGCAACGGCAATCTCTTCGGGGGAGGGGATGGGGGTCATGGTTCGTCACATTCCCAATCTGGTTCGCCGTGATGCGTCCAGCCGGGTTCAAAGAGCATGCGGTGGCCGACGAAGCTCGCCCATTTGCCTCTGTGTTTAACTGGCGCAGGGTCGGCCTCTTTCCCGCAACGGGGACACGCAACGAAAGGGATAATCCGATCAGCCATCTCCCTCGTCCTCCAATTTTGTGAGCGCATCTTCGACGTTGTTAATATGCCAACGGCTCGTGACGAGCGCGTTAGTGGACAAAAAGTTGCTATCGGCTCCCCTAAGGCCGGTCTTGAGCCTGTCCCAACAGGCGCGAAGATGCCTCAGTTGTGCAGCGTACTTGGTTTTCCGCTCCCCCATCACCGCCCATCCTCGTGTTGACGGAGGGCGAGGCGGGCGTCAGACGTGAACGCCTCAAGGTCGCGAACGTCGATGAAGGCGCGTTGATTATCGGCCGAACGCTTCGCGGTTTCATAGAGGCGCACAGCACCTTCTAGCGCCGCCTTCATCCGCGCCAGATCGGAAAGGAGGGTGCGGAGGTCGTCGTCCATGATCGTGTCGCCGGGTGCTTTGTCCCAGACGAGCGCGTGGATGTAATCGTCGCTCATCAAAGCCGATTGCGGCTTGTCACGAAGGTCTAGCCATTCCGTCAGGCGCTCCACCGCGCCGGCTTCGGCTTGTTCGTTCATGACACGTCCCATCCACACACCTTCTTAAGATGATTGCCGATCAGCGCCGCCGCATCGCAGTGAGCGCGGTTGACGCCGTAGGTTGTCATCCACTCACCATGCGGGT
>CAIOFO010000103.1 GCA_903857685.1 uncultured Alphaproteobacteria bacterium | reverse complement strand
TCCGACATCATGGGCCTGATCGGCGGCGCGGTGATGTGCTATTTCCAGCTCGGCATCACCATTCCCGTTTTCATGCGTCAGCTCAATGAGGCCATCAGCGTCAACACCTTCATGGTGGGGCTGATCAAGGCGCCGGTCTTCGCCCTGGTGATCTCGCTGGTCGGCTGTTACGAGGGCTTTCAGGTCGAGCGCAACGCCGCCAGTGTCGGGCTTCTCACCACCCGCTCGGTGGTCGAAGGGGTCTTTCTGGTGATCGTTCTGGACGCCGCTTTTTCCGTCATGTTCTCGGTGCTGGGGATCTGATGGCGCAGAACGGAAAAACCCCCGACAAAAAGGATCCGGTGATCAAGGTGCGCGGCCTGGTCAACGCCTTTGGCGACAAGCTGGTGCACGATCACGTCGATCTCGACCTTTGTCGCGGCGAAGTGCTGGGCGTGGTCGGCGGTTCGGGCTCCGGCAAGTCGGTCCTGCTGCGTACCATCATCGGCCTCAACCGCCCACGCGAAGGCGAGATCGAGGTCTTCGGCAAGAAGACCGCCTTTGCCGAATCCGCCCGCATGCGGCCGCTGGAAATGCGCTGGGGCGTGTTGTTCCAGGACGGCGCCCTGTTTTCTTCCCAGACCGTGGCGGAAAACATCCAGGTGCCCTTGCGTGAATATACCGGCATGTCCGAGGCGCTGATGAACGAGATCGCCGCCGTGAAGCTGGCCATGGTGGGCCTGCCTCCCGACACGGCGCTGAAATATCCCTCCGAATTGTCCGGCGGCATGCGCAAGCGCGCCGGCCTGGCCCGCGCCCTGGCGCTGGATCCCGAGCTTCTGTTCCTCGACGAGCCCACTTCGGGCCTCGATCCCATCTCCGCCAACCAGTTCGACGAACTGATCAAGCAGCTCCAGAAAAGCCTGGGCCTCACCGTCTTCATGGTCACCCATGACCTGGATTCCCTGCGCGCCGTCTGCGACCGCATCGCCGTGCTGGTGAACAAGAAGATCACCACCGGCACGATTGAGGAACTGCGCAAGGATCCCGATCCCTGGATTCACGATTACTTCTCGGGCGTGCGCGGCCGTGCCGCGCTCGCGGCGGCGTCTTAAGGAGGCGCGAAACCATGGAAACCAAAGCCAATTATGTCGCGGTGGGGGCCTTTGTGCTGGCCTGCGTCATCGGCCTGGTGGTGACCATCATGTGGCTGGCGGGGGTGCAGTACGCCCAGGAATATTCCTACTACCAGGCCAATTTCAAAGGCCCGGTGACCGGCCTCGGCAAGGGCACCGTGACGCGTTACAACGGCATTGATGTCGGCCGCATCGCCGACCTCAAATTCGACCCCAACGATCCGCAAAGCGTCATCGTGCTCTTGCAGGTCCAGCCCAATCTCAATATCCGCGAAGACAGCGTCGCTTCGATCGACAGCCAGGGCCTGACCGGCGGCACCTATGTCGAAATCAGCGGCGGCACTTCCAAATCGCCGCTGCTGACCGCCAAGCCTGGCCAGAAATATCCCATCATCCGCACCAAGCAGTCGGGCCTGCTCCAGCTCGAGCAATCGGCGCCCGAAGTGGTGGCCAAGCTTAATGTCGCCGCCACCCGCATCAACGACCTGCTCAACGACGACAACCGCCGCGCCATCGCCCATGTGCTGGCCAATCTGGACGAAACCACCGCTGTGATCGCGCGGCGCTCCGGCGACATTGACGCCATCCTAAAGAACACCAATGAGGCGACCGCCAACCTGAACAAGGCCTCGGCCAATTTTCAGCCCACCCTCGACCATGTGGATCTGACGGTGAACAAGTTCGGCAATCTCGCCACCGACGCCGACGCCTTCGTCAATGGCGACGGGTTGGCCCAACTCTCAAGCCTGATCGGCGATCTCAGGCGCATGGTGGCAAATCTCAACAAGTTTTCCGACCAGCTCAACCGCAGTCCGACATCGCTCATCTTCGGCGACCGGCGCAAGGGATACGACCCCAATGGCAAATGACATCGTGTTAAATCGCCGCCTGCTTCTTTTCTCGGCCTCCGCCTTTGTTCTGGCGGGCTGCGGCGGCCTGGGCCTGGGCCCCACTGACGCCGACCAGACCATCTATGTGCTGCAACCGGCGCTCGCCACGCCGCCTCCCGGCGGTACGCCCGCCGGCTGGGCGCTGGCGATTGATATTCCGGATGCCTCCGACAGCATCGACACAAGGCGCATCGCCCTGATCAAATCCGACGCCACGATGGACTATTACGCCAACGCGTCCTGGCCCGACCGGCTGCCCCTGCTGGTGCAGACGGCGCTGGTGGCAGGCTTCGAGGCCAGCGGCAGGGTGCCATCGGTGTCGCGCACCCAGGACGCGCTGCATGCCGATTACGAGCTTGGCGTTGAAATCCGCGATTGCGCCGCCCACTACGCCAGCGCCGACGACAAGGGCAAGCCCGGCGGCAATCCCACCGTGTCGGTCAATCTCATCGCCCAGATGTCCACCGCCCATGGCCGCCTGATCGTGGCCAATTTCACCGCCAGCCAGAGCGCGCCCGCCAGCCAGAACAGCGCCGGCGCGGTGGTGCAGGCCTTGAACACGGCTCTGGGCGCGGCGGTTGAGCAGATTGTGGCATGGGCATTGGCGCTCCCCGCTCCGGCAGCGCCCTGATTCCCGGCCCGCTGCCCGGCGTTCGGCCGGGCAGAAGCTCCCCCGGAGCTTCTGCTGCCCGTCCTCACTGATGGAACTTTCACAGAGCCCCGGCATTTCCTCTAGGATTTCGAACTATGGGAAAACGACATGTTACGCTGGGCTCTGATCTTCCTTGTTATCGGACTGATTGCCGGTGTGCTGGGCTTTACCGGCGTGGCGGGCGCCTCCATTGCCATCGCCAAGACCCTGTTCTTCATATTCATCGTGATATTCCTGGTGCTTCTGATCCTCGGGCTCACCGTGGCGCGCAGCGCAGCCGGAGACTGAACATGCCGGGGCACCGCCGCCGTTTCATCGCTGCCGCCCTGGCCGGGACGGTATCGGGTTTGGCCGCGCTGATGATTCCATCCGCTCTGGCCGCCCCTGCCGCTCCCGGACTGAAGCTCAACCAAATTCAGCTGGTGGGAACGGCGGAAAGCTACAAGCTGGCGCCCGCCGCCGAAATGCTGTCACTCATTCGCATGGGCGGCAAGAAAGACGCCCAGGCGCTGGACTTCAGCCAGCCGCCGATCGCCGCCCAGCTCGATGCCGGCGCGCGGGCGCTGTCCTTCGACATTGTCTATGACCCCGAGGGCGGACTGTTCCGAAATCCCGCCGGCGCCTCGATGGCCGACGAGCTGCTGGACAAGGATTACGTCACCGCCATGTCCCAGCCCGGCTTCAAGGTGATCCATGTCCCGGATGTGGATTTCAAATCCAGCTGCCTGCTGCTGAAGGCCTGTCTGGCCCAGGTCGCCGCCTGGAGCGCGGCCCATCCCACCCATATTCCCATCGTCATCGTCCTGCATTGCACCGACAGCCGCACCCCGATCCCGGGTGCCGCCAGCCCGATGCCCTTCGGTGCTACGGCTGCCGCGGCTCTGGACGCGGAAGTCCGCGCCGTATTTGCCGCCGGCCAGATCATCACGCCAGCCCAGGTCAGGGGCGCCCATGCCACGCTGAAGGAAGCGGTGCAGACGGGCGGCTGGCCCACCTTGCGTGCGGCGCGCGGCAAGGTGCTTTTCGTCCTCAATGACGATGCCCAGGCGGACGCGCTCTACAGCGCCGATCCCGGCCGTCCCATCTTCGTCGCCAGCGATGAAGCATCGGCCGCCGCCGCCTTCGTCGCGATTGACGATCCGGTCCACGATGCCGCCCGCATCACCGCCGATGTCCGGGTTGGGCTCATTGTCATCACGCGCGCCGACGCCGACACGGTCGAGGCCCGCCAGGACGATACCAGGCGCCGCGACCAGGCCTTTGCTTCAGGCGCCCAAATCGTCCTCACCGATTTCCTGCTGCCCGACAAGACTATCGGCCCCTACCATGTCACCATCGCCGATCAGCGCCATGCCCTGTGCAATGTCCTGAATGCCAATTGCACCGCCTGGGACGCAGCCGGCCAGCGCACCGCCGTCACGGCGCGCTAGATTTTTCCTTGCTCACGGCCTTCGCCAGCACCCGCCAGGGCGCGATATCCCAATGATTGTCGGCCAGGGGTGACGGCGATGGCAAAATCCACACCCGCGTGCCGCCGAGCTTCTCCGGCTGCTCGCCCGGCACGGCTTTCCGGCCCAGCACGGCGCGCCCGGCGGCAAGGCTGGTGAATGCCAGGTGACGGGGCGCGACCTTGAGAATCCGGGCGCGCAAGCCGGCCACGGCCTTGGGACCCAGGCTGTGGCGGGGCAATTGATGATCCATGCCATAGGCGAATTTGGCGATATCGGTGAGGCCGATGCCAAGGTCCCAGAGAAGCGGAAACTCCTCAGGCGCGAAGCGGCGCGGCGTCAGCCCCACCGCCGCAAGCGTGCGCCAGAATTTGTTCTGGGGATGGGCGTAATAGGCTTTCTGCAAGGCCGATTGCCGCCCCGCCGCGGTTCCGCAGAAAACCAGCGTCAGCCCGGGCCGCAAATGTTCGGGAAGAATATGGGGTCGCGCCATGCCGGGTTTCGATAAACGCGTCGTCATCGCTGTGCAATGTCGTTGCACACTGACTGTTTGTTGAGCGCCTGGTGGAACTGCCACCCTGCGCCGGGCCGCGGGAACCCAGGCAAGTGCCCGCATTTTCCGCGCCTCCAAGGATGGCATAATTTATGCGTTGTTGGACTTGGGCTTAAGAGGGGCATTGCTGTGAACAGACGTTCCAAACCTCGCGCCGCGCGCGCCGAACTGGATTCCTTTTATCAACCGTCCCTCATGGCCACGCTGCTGGCGCTGGCCGTGGCGTTCCTGCTGATCTGTCACGGCATGGCGCGGGCGGAAAACTTCGCGCCGCCGCAGGACGACACCAGCCAGCCCGCCGCGACCGATGCCGCCCCGGCCGGTTCGGGTTGCACCGACAATATGGATTTCGCGCCGGAGGATAATCTGCCCAGCCCGTTCGATGCGGATTCGGCCGCCTTCCATCCCTCGCATGAGCCGCTGATGGGCCTGCTGCGCCCCATGGCGCTGGACAATAGCTGCCAGAGTTCGGTCCAGCGGCCGCAGCAGGTCTAGGCCGCGCCGCCCTAGGCCAGCGCCATCCGCACCAGGCTGATGGCGATCAGGACCATGACCACGCCGATGATGCTGTCCAGGATGCGCCAGGCCAGACGGCTGGCGAATACCGGCGTCAGGAAGCGCGCGCCAAAGCCCAGGCCGCAAAACCATGCTGCCGATGCCGCCGCGGCGCCACCGGCGAAAAACAGCCTTCCCATGCCAGAATATTGCCCGGCGACGCTGCCGATGATTCCCACCGTATCGAGATAGACATGGGGATTGAGAAGCGAGACCGCCAGGATGGTTCTCGCCGCCGCGCCCGGCGAAAGCGGCTTGCCCGCCCCGCTGTCCAGGGTCGCGGGATCGAAGGCGCGGCGAAACGCCAGGCCGCCATAGACCAGCACGAAACCTGCACCGGCCCAGGCCACGGCTTTCAGGATATCCGGATGCGCGTGGATAAGTCCGCCGACCCCCAGGCACCCGGCAAGAGTCAGCACCACGTCAATCAGCACGGCCAGCCCGACCACCAGCGGCACATTGGCCTTGAGCAGCCCCTGGCGCAGGATAAAGGCGTTCTGCGCCCCGATGGCGACGATCAGGCCGGCCATCAGCGCGAAACCGGTTACGCAGGCGGACAAATAAGTCATGGGCTGCGGTTTACCGGCGCGCGGCCAGACGCAAGCCAAAGGCGCTGAGGCCCGCCGCCCCGATCACGGCCAGCCAGCTCAACCAGATCGGCGCCGCCCAGCCGTCGATCACGACGGGCCAGTCCAGGGCAATCCGCAAGAGATGAACCACGGCCACCACCGCGAAGATTGCTCCGGCCACCAGGCAGAATTGTTTCTTGTTCATTGCTCGGCTCTCGGGACTTTGCCTGCGCATGATAGACCCGCCTTGAATTCTAATCTTCGTAATAATCGCACGTACCCAGGGGGCTTATCGGGCCTTCCACCACCTCGCAGTCCGATGGACCGATGAAATAAACACACTGCGCGCACATATGGGCCTGCGGCTCATTGCGGACGATATAGCCGGCCTGTTGCTGGGTCGCCTTGGGAAATTCCGCACGGACGGGGCCATCGGCAAGCACCAGTCCCGCGGCGCCGGCCACGCCGCGCAACAAAACGCTCCGGCGATGCACACAGGGGTCATCGGTCAAAGTCGGCGTCCCATTTCTGACGATGGATATTATAAGCCAGAATGGGGCGAACTGGCGGGTACTCTCCTCAACCATACCGCCAATAAAAAAGGGGCCGGAGGGGCCCCTATTTTATTGGCGGACAGGGTGGCAGCAATTTTCATATCCGACATGGTCCGATAACGTCCGCTAACCCCTTCATCACCCCTAGAATTCATCGATTCGATTGTCCAGACTGGTACGACCAGATTCAGTAAAATCCTGCGCAAAATGTGGGATGGAATGAGGGGCGCCAGTTATGAAGACGGGTACGCATCCTAACCGGGCTCTTTCTGCGCTAAAGGTGCGCAAAATAAGCAAGCCTGGCCGTTATGCTGACGGCAACGGTCTTTACCTCGTGGTCGATCCATCCGGGGCCCGCCGCTGGATGCTGCGAATTGTCGTCCAAGGGCGGCGTCGTGATATTGGGTTTGGCAGTGCGCGCGTGGTCGAGTTGGCGGACGCGCGCGAAGCGGCGCAACACTATAGAGGTATAGCGCGCCGCGGCGGTGACCCCATCTCGGAATTGAGAAAAGCGCGGCGGTTCGTGCCGACATTCGAATCCGCTGCAAAAATGGTTCATGCTGAGCATGCCAAGGCATGGGACAATGCCAAACACACCAACCAATGGCTGAACACGCTTACGGCATACGCATTTCCCGAAATTGGAACCCGGCGTATTGATGATATTGAGACATCCGACCTTCTGAAAATATTAAGCCCCATCTGGTTGACCAAGCCGGAAACCGCAAAGCGGGTTAAACAGCGCCTGCGGGTAATCTTTGACTGGGCCAAGGTCTCCGGGCACCGGAGCGGAGATAACCCGGTTGACGGCATCCAAAGGGCTTTGCCAAAGCGGCCTGATCGCGTGGTTCACCACGCCGCCATGCCATACGGCAACGTGGCGAACTTCGTAACAAATATGCGCAACGGTGCCTTCAGCGAGACGATAAAATTGGCTTTCGAGTTCTTGATTCTTACTGCGGCACGTACCAACGAGGTTCTCGGCTGCCGCTGGGAGGAAATCGATCAGCACAATAAGGTCTGGACGGTGCCGCCGTCTCGCATGAAGGCTGGCCGCGAGCACCGCGTGCCGTTGGCTCCGCGCTGTCTAGAAATACTGGAGCGCGCAAGAAAGATCGCTGAAAGCGCCAAATTTGTCTTTCCTGGTCGCAACCCCGAAGAACATTTGTCCAGCATGGCGCTACTTATGGCCTTAAGACGCATGGGCGAATCTGTAACGGTGCACGGGTTTCGGTCTGCATTCCGGGATTGGTCGGCTGAGCGGACCAATTTCTCGCGCGAGGTATGTGAAATGGCACTGGCGCACACTATCAGGGATAAGACTGAGGCTGCTTATCGACGTGGTGATCTGTTCGAAAAGCGGAGTAAATTGATGAAGTCATGGGCGGTGTTCGCCAATAGCTTGGCGACAACACTTATCGCCTTTCCCGCTCGGGCAGGATGATACGCATCATGGGCAAGGCATCTAAAGGGCAGAGCAAGACACCGGCGAAGCACCAAAAGGCTTCGAAGGGTTCAAAATTGGAATCGTTCCGAGCGAAGCCCGAATACGATCACTGGGCAAGCATGGCTCTTTGGCATTGGCACCAAGGTTTGATTCTAATTTTAGACCAAGATCCAAAACACTGGCTTCAATATAACTCGCTCAATAATCGGTATGACTTGACTGCTGATGCTGATGCCATCCCATCTGATTTGAAGATCAAATATGAGAAATTCTTTGAGATCATGAAAACATATCGCCAGGCGGGCTGGACGCAGGAATACATGCCACCGCGCGACTATGTAGAATGGGCCAAAGGTATTGG
>CAIOFO010000102.1 GCA_903857685.1 uncultured Alphaproteobacteria bacterium | reverse complement strand
CGGAACTCATGGCCTTGGGCTCATCCCGTGACAACCTCGGCGTCCGGCCGTCCGCCCCATTCGGTCCAGGAACCGTCATAGAGCGATGTCTGCGGCGCACCCAGTCTGGCCAGCGCCAGCATCAGGACGGACGCCGTCACGCCGGAACCGCAGGACGTGATGATGGGCGCGCGCAGATCCACGCCTTTTTCCGCGAACAGCTTTTTGAGTTCGTCTTCGCCCTTGAGCGTGCCGTCGGCATTGAGCACGGCGCGGAAAGGGACATTGACCGCGCCGGGCATATGGCCTGAGCGCACGCCGGCGCGCGGCTCTTTTTCCTCTCCCGTAAAGCGGGGATTGCTGCGGGCGTCGAGCAGCTGGGTATTGCCCAGCGCCGCCCGGACTTCGCCGAAATCGCGCACCTGGCCGGCAATGGGCCTGGCCGTAAAGCGCGCCGCACCGGGCGCGGCAGCGCCTTTTTCCAGGGCATGGTTTTCGGCTTTCCATTTCGGCAAGCCGCCGTCCAGCACCGCGACCTTGTCATGGCCCATGACGCGCAGCATCCACCAGACGCGGGCTGCGGAGAACAGCCCGGCGCCATCATAGACCACCACCATGTCGCCATCCCCGATACCCAGCGCGCCAAGGTCGCGGGCAAAATTTTCCGGTGTGGGCAGCATGTGCGGCAGGTCGGTGGCATGATCGGACAGCGCATCCAGGTCATAGAATACCGCGCAGGGAATATGTCCGGCTTCGAATTCGGCTTTTGCATCGCGCTTGTCGGCCGGCATGTACCAGGATGCGTCCAGCAATTTCACTTCACCCAGATGCGCGGCAAGCCAATCGGTGGATACGGTGGTGTGGGTCATGATCATGCCTCAAAGGGAATGCGGATGGGCTCGCGCGGTTTCGTCAGCCAGGCGGGCGCGGGCAGGCCCTTGCTCGCCAGGAATTCCGGATTGAACAATTTGCTCTGGTAGCGGTTGCCGTAATCGGCCAGTACCGTGACAATGGTGTGACCGGGGCCCATGTCCCGCGCCATGCGGATGGCGGCGGCGACATTGATGCCGGTCGAGCCGCCCATGCACAGGCCTTCATGCTCCAGAAGGTCGAAGATCACGGGCAGGGCTTCCTCATCGGGAATCTCATAGGCATCGTCAATCGGCGCGCCCTCAAGATTTGCGGTGACGCGACTCTGGCCGATGCCTTCGGTAATGGAACTGCCATGCATCTCCAGCGTGCCTTTCTTGATCCAGCTAAAGATCGCGGCCCCCAGCGGATCGGCGGCGGCAATGCGGATTTTCGGATTGAATTGTTTCAGGGCGATGGCGACGCCGCCCAGGGTGCCGCCGGTGCCGACCGCACAGGTAAAGCCGTCCACCTTGCCATCGGTCTGGCGCCAGATTTCCGGACCTGTGCATTCAATATGGGCCTGGCGATTGGCGACATTGTCGAACTGGTTGGCCCAGATCGCGCCATGGGGCTCGCTCTTTGCCAACTGCGCCGCGAGCCGGCCGGAGAGGCGGACGTAATTGTTGGGGTCCTTGTAGGGCACGGCGGGCACTTCGATCAGTTCGGCGCCGAGCAGCCGCAGCGCTTCCTTCTTTTCCTGGCTCTGGGTATCGGGGATCACGATCACGGTCTTGAAGCCCATGGCATTGGCCACCACCGCCAGGCCGATGCCGGTATTTCCGGCAGTGCCTTCGACAATCGTGCCGCCGGGCCGCAAGGCGCCGCGCGCGATGGCGTCATGGATGATGAACAGGGCGGCGCGGTCCTTGATGGACTGGCCGGGATTGAGAAATTCCGCCTTGCCCAGAATTTCACAGCCGGTCGCCGCGGAGGCGCGCGTCAGGCGGATCAGGGGTGTGTTGCCGATGGCGGCAATGACGTCATGCGTGATGGCAGGAGGCATGGGCAGAACCTAAAGGCCCGGCTGGCCATCTTCAAGGCGGATCAGTGTTTGCCCAGTTTTGCGCAATCGGCATGGCGGAAACATGTCGTCAAATGGTCATTGACCATGCCGGTGGCCTGGGCAAAGGCATAAATGATGACCGGGCCGCAGAAATTAAAGCCGCGGGTCTTCAGTTCGCGCGCCAGGCCTTCGCTCATCTCGGTCTGGGCCGGAACCTGCTCCCTGGTCTTGAAGCGGTTGACCTGCGGTCTGCCGTCAACATGTTTCCAGATCAGCTCGGTGAAGCCGCCCGGTTCCTTTTCCTGAATTTCAAGCCAGAGTTTCGCAGCCCGGATCGCGGCCTCGATCTTGGCGCGGCTGCGGATGATGCCGTCATTTTTTAAAAGCCGCTCGACATCGCGCTTGCCATAGCGGGCGATTTTCCCAGGATCGAAATTGTGGAAGGCTTTGCGGAAATTCTCGCGCTTGCGCAAGATGGTGATCCAGGACAGGCCGGCCTGGAAGCCGTCCAGCACCAGTTTTTCGTAAAGCGCGCGGGCGTCATGTTCCGGCACGCCCCATTCCTTGTCGTGATAGGAAAGATATAGCGCGTCTTCGCCCGGCCAGGAGCAGCGGATTTTCTCTGCCACGGATTTTCCCTTCGCGGAATCAATCCAGCCATGCGGGCTTGGTGAGGGCAACCGGAATCTGCGCAACCTCAATTTTGCCCGTGCTCGCTTCCAGGCGGTCCAGCCGCACCAGCGCGAAGCCTTTCGAGCCGTAGGACGCCACCAGCTCGCCGATGGCGCTGTCGCCGGCCATGATATCCCCGGCGGTGGGAAGGGCGGCATCGGCGCTGACCGTCAGCAAGCGCTTGCGGGCGGTGCCGCGATGTTTCATGCGGGCGGTCAATTCCTGGCCGATGTAACAGCCCTTGCCGAAGGCGATGGCGTGAAGTTCGTCGAGCCCGCCATCCAGGGCGAAGATTCTGTCGCTGCCGAAATCGCCGCCTTCCGGCACGCCCAGCTCCAGGCGCGCGGCGTGATAGATCGCCGGACCCGGCAGATCGGCCGGCATTTCCGCCACCGCGCCGATGCTGCGGGGGCCAAGCGCCGCCAGGCGCGGATCGGCAAAGGTGATGGCGCGTTCGGCGGGGCGGCCCGTCAAACCGGCATAAACCGACAGTTGCAGCCTGGGCGCGATCTCGATCCTGGCGCGCAGCCGGTACAGCTTGAGTTTCCTGATCAGGGCTTCGGCGCTGGACACTTGGCAGTCCAGCAGCACCGCGCCATCGCCCTCGGCGATAAAAAAGTCGAACAGGATTTTGCCCTGCGGCCCCAGCAGCGCGGCATATAGCCCATGGCCGGGGGCCAATTGGTCCAAGTCGTTGGTGACCAGTCCTTGCAGGAAAGCGCGCGCTTCCGGGCCCTCCAGGGCGATAACGGCGCGGTCCGACAAATGAACGGATTCCATGGCTTTGGAAGTAATGCGCCAAATCCCTTTTGCCAAGAAGAAGGCAAACTTGCCAAGGCGCGGGGTGAGGGGCTAACTCCGCCCCGCATGAGTGAAACATTCGATCTTCTGGTCCGCGGCGGCACGGTCGTCACCGCCAACGGCATTGGCCCTGCGGATGTTGGGGTCATTGGCGGGCGGATCGCCGCCATCGGCAGCCTGTCCGGCGCCAAGGCGGCGGAGATTTTCGAGGCCAGGGGCCTGCATGTGCTGCCGGGCGCGATCGACAGCCAGGTGCATTTCCGCGAGCCGGGCAATGAACATAAGGAAGATTTGGAGACCGGCAGCCGCGCCGCCGTGCTGGGCGGCATCACCGCGGTGTTCGAGATGCCAAACACCGCCCCGCCCACCACGACCAGGGAGGCAATTGCCGACAAACTGGCCCGCGCCAGGAACCGCATGCATTGCGATTATGCCTTTTACGTCGGCGCGACGCCCGGCAACATCGCCGAGCTGGCCGTGCTGGAGCGGTTGCCCGGCGTCTGCGGCGTCAAGGCATTCCTGGGCTCATCCACCGGCACGCTGCTGCTGAACAAGCCGGAGGATATTCTGGCGGCGCTGAAATCCGGCAATCGCCGCGTTGCTGTCCATTCCGAGGATGAAGACCGGCTGATCGCCCGCAAGCATCTTGCCGAACGCGGCAAGCCGGCGACGCATCCGGTGTGGCGCGATGTCGAAGCGGCGCGCGCCTCCACCGAGCGGGTGCTGGCATTGGCGAAACAGGCGGGCCGCCGCCTGCATGTGCTGCATATCACCACCGGCGACGAGATTCCGCTGCTGGCCGCCGCCAAGGATTTCGCCACCGCCGAGACCACGCCGCAGCATCTCACCCTCAGCGCGCCGGAATGCTACGAGCGCCTGGGCAGCTATGCCCAGATGAATCCGCCGATCCGCGACGAAAGCCATCGCCAGGCGCTTTGGGCCGCCGTGCGGGAAGGCGTGATTGACGTCATCGGCTCCGATCACGCGCCGCACACGCGCGAGGAAAAAGACAAGACATATCCCGATACGCCCTCCGGCATGCCGGGGGTGCAGACGCTGGTGACCCTGCTGCTGGATCATGTCAGCAAAGGCAACATGTCGCTGGAGCGTTTTGTCGACCTGACGGCGCACGGGCCGCAGCGCATTTTCGGCCTAGCGGGAAAGGGCCGCATCGCGCGCGGCTGGGATGCGGATTTCACCATCGTGGACCTCAACCACAGCCGGACGATCGAAAATAGCTGGATCGCGTCGCGCTGCGGCTGGACACCTTTCGACGGCATGACCACCAAAGGCTGGGCGGTGGCCACCATCCTGCGCGGACAGATCGTGATGCGCGATTTCGCCCTGACCGCGCCGTCGCGCGGCCAGCCATTGCGCTTTGTCGAAACCCTGCAGCATTCCTGATGCATTATCTTCTTCTCGTTATCTCGGGCATCATCATGGGCCTGATTGCGGCGGTGCCGATTGGTCCGGTCAACCTGATCTGCATCCGGCGCAGTTTCGCCTTTGGCCCGGTCAACGGCTTTGTCTCCGGGCTGGGCGCAGCGCTGGGCGACGGTGTTTTCGCCGCCATCACCGGGCTGGGATTGACCTGGGTGGCGCAGCTGATCGAGGGCTATGCCACCATCATCGAGTTGATCGGCGGGGCGATGCTGGTGGTTTTCGGCTATCGCGCCTTCTGGGCCCAGGCCCTGCCGCGCGAAGTCGAAGAAGGCGCCGACAAGGGCGGCGCGACGCTGGTCAGCGCGATTGCTTCCACCTTTGCCCTCACCATCACCAATCCGGCCACCTTGCTGGCCTTCACCGCGATGTTTGCCGGCCTGGGCGGGCTGGCGGGCGGGGCGGGAAGCTATAGCGATGCCGCCTTTGTGGTGGCGGGCGTGGTCGGCGGCTCGACCGGCTGGTGGCTGGTCCTGACCAGCGTGATCGGCCTGTTTCACACCCGAATCGACGCCGGCGCGATGCGCCTGATCAACCGGATTTCGGGCGCGCTGGTGGCGCTGTTCGGGCTGGCGGTGCTGGGCAATCTGGCGGTGAAATTCCTATAGCCGGCACCCTTAAATTCGCCAAAAAGTGAGGGTTCCCTGTGGCCGGAGCCGGGACGGGCGCGGTAATATCCGCTTTCTGGAGAAATGATCATGGTGCGAATTGCTGGTGTTTTTGCCCTGTTGCTGGTGGCGCTGCCGATGGCGGCCCTTCCGGCCGGCGCGGCCGACGACGCCCTGAGCCTTGAGGCAAATCAGGCCTTTCTGGCGGCCAACGCCAAAAAACCGGGCGTCATCGTCCGGCCCGATGGTCTGCAATTCAAGATCCTGCGCAACGGCTTCGGCAAGCGGCCTTATCTGACCGACTCCGTCAAGGTCTATTACACCGGCATGCTCATCAACGGCACGGTGTTCGACGGCACATCGCCCGGGCTGCCCGCGACTTTCAAGGTCAATTCGGTGATCCCGGGCTGGATCGAAGCCATGGTGCTGATGCGCGAAGGCGATCACTGGCAACTGGTGATCCCCCCCAACCTGGCCTATGGCTCGCGCGGCGCCGGCAACGGCACCATTCCGCCCAACCAGGCGCTGGTCTTCGACCTGCAACTGATATCCACCACGCCTGCGCCGAAGAAAGGCGATCCGAACTATATTCCCGATCCCAACGACAAAGATGATCAACCGCAGCCATAGGCGATGAAAAAGCGGGGGGACATGCTGCGCCGCCTGCGCGACCTGCGCCGCGATCATGGCGGGCGACTGAGAATTGCCTTCGCGCTGGTGATGGTGGTGGGCGCCAGCGTGCTGTTCTGGGCCAGCCGCGACTATACCGTGGTGGCGCCCGACTGGGACGGGCAGGTGCGCGGCATCGCCTATACCCC
Organism: uncultured Alphaproteobacteria bacterium; assembly: GCA_903857685.1. Classification (GTDB taxonomy): domain Bacteria; phylum Pseudomonadota; class Alphaproteobacteria; order Micropepsales; family Micropepsaceae; genus Rhizomicrobium. Next base: position 18,346 of record CAIOFO010000102.1, on the reverse strand, counting down.
CAGCCATCTTTTTTCCGAAGACGCCCAGAAGAATATCGCGCCCGAGCAGATCGACCGCGACATGAACCAGCTGTCGCAGATCACCGGCCGCGTCCGGACCTATACGGTGGCGGGCGGCATGGACAAGTTGCCCGAGATTGCGCGGCGCTATGGCATGACCGTGTCGCTGGGCATCTGGATCGGTCCGGACCTTGTCAAGAACGACAAGGAGATCCAGGACGGCATCCGGGTCGCGCTGGCAAACCGCCGCGTCATTGACCGGGTGATCGTGGGCAATGAGGCGATCATGCGCGGCGATGTCAGCGCGGCGCAGCTCAACGGCTACATACAGCAGGTGCGCGATGCGCTGCCCCAGCGCATCAAGATTTCCACCGCCGAACCCTGGTCCACCTGGCTGCTCAATCCCGAGATCGGCCAGAATGTGGACGTGCTGTTCGTGCATCTGCTGCCCTATTGGGAAAATGCCGATATCCGCTATTCGCTCAAATCCACCGTCAACTGGTATGACGATGTCGCCAGGGCCTTTCCCGGCAAACCGATCGTGGTCGGCGAGGCGGGCTGGCCGTCGGAAGGGCGCACCCGCGGCCGCGCCGACGCCTCGATGGCCAATGAAGCCTATTTCGTGCGCGGCTTCGTGCAGCTGGCGATGGACAAGGGCTGGGATTATTACCTGCTGGAAGCCTATGACCAGCCCTGGAAGAATTCCGGCGAGGGCGCGGTGGGCGCCTATTGGGGGCTGTTCGACGCCACCGGCCACCCGAAATTCGCTTTCAATGGACGGCTGCGCAGTTTCCCCGAATGGCGCGGCTATGCCTTGCTCGCCGCCATCCTCAGTCTTTCGCTGGGTCTGTTGATCCTGGGCCGCATGCCCCGCCTGCGCCAGCGCGGCTATATGGCGATGGGCGGGCTGATCGCGCTGGTTTCCACCGGACTGCTCGGGTTGATCGACGCCACGGCGCTGGAATATATCGATCCCACCGACATTGTGGCGATGATCGCCATGTCGCCGCTGGTGATCCTGGCCTGCGCCATCATCTTCACCGAAGGCATCGAGATGGCGGCCAGCCTGTGGCGGGTCGAGCGCCGGGTCGTCACCGCGGCGATTGCGATGAAGAGCCCGCGTGTTTCCATCCATGTGCCGACCTATAACGAACCGCCGCAGATGGTGATCGAGACGCTGAACGCGCTGGCGCGGCTGGATTACGACAGTTACGAAGTGATCCTGCTGGACAACAACACGGCCGATCCGGAGGTCTGGCGGCCGGTGGAAGCCCATTGCCGCGTGCTGAACGCGCAAGGCGGCAGCGAGCAATTCCGCTTCTTCCATTTCGACGGCGTCAAGGGCTTCAAGGCCGGGGCGCTAAACCGGGCGCTGGCGCTGACCGATCCTGCCGCCAGCCATGTCGGCGTGATCGACAGCGATTACCAGGTCGAGCCTTTGTGGCTGCGCCGCGCCATGCCCTATTTCGCTTCGCCCAGCATTGCCCTGGTGCAGGGGCCGCAGGATTACCGCGACCACCGCGACAATCCATTCAAGGCGATGGCGTATGAGGAATATCGCGGCTTCTTCCATATCGGCATGGTCGAGCGCAACGAACACAATGCCATCATCCAGCACGGCACTATGACGGTGGTGACCAAACCGGCGCTGGAAGAGGTGGGCGGCTGGGCTGAATGGTGCATTACCGAGGACACAGAGCTGGGCCTGCGGTTGTTCGAGGCGGGGTTCGAGGCGGCCTATATTCCCCAGACCATGGGCGCGGGACTGGAGCCCGATACGCTGGAGGCATTCATGTCGCAGCGCTATCGCTGGGTCTATGGCGCCATGCAGATGCTCAAGCGTCATGCCGGATCGATTTTTCTCGGCCGCTCCGCCCTCAACTGGGAGCAGCGCTACCAGTTCCTCTCCGGTTGGCTGCCCTGGATTTCCGACGGCCTGGGCATGGTGGTGACGCTGACGGCGCTGGTCTGGACCTGCCTGATGTGGGCGCTACCCACTTATATTGATGTGCCGATGCCGGCTTTGTCGGCGGCGGCCATGGCGCTGTTCGCCACCAAGTGCCTCAAGACCCTGCTGCTTTATCCGCCCAAGGTCCGCTCCGGCTTCAAGGGGGCAATGATGGCGTCGGTGGCGGGCCTGTCGCTGACCCATACTGTCGGCAAGGCGATGTGGACGGGATTGTTCACCTCGGGCAAGCCGTTTCTGCGCACGCCCAAATGCGCCGACCCGGCTCTGTTCAGCCAGGTGCTGCGGGTGGTGTGGCAGGAGACGACGCTGCTGGTGCTATTGATCGCGGCGATGATCTCGATGGCGTTCGATCGCGGCTTCGAGGATCCCGCCGTCAGCATGTGGATGGTGATGCTGGGGGTGCAGAGTTTGCCCTATGCCGCCACGTTCTTCACGGCCACGGTCAGCGCCCTGTCCAACCAGAAACATGTGCGGGCTCCGGCGGCGGCCACGGCCCAGGCGCTGCCGACCGAGGCTTAGTTAGAGCCGGCGCACCGGCGGCACGACTTTCCCCGGATTGAGAATGTTCTTCGGGTCGAACGCCGCCTTCAGGGTGCGCATGGCATCCAGTTCCTCGGTGGATTTGTAGCGCAGCAGCAGGTCACGCTTCATGGCGCCGATGCCGTGCTCGGCGCTGATCGAGCCGCCAAATTCCTTGACGATGTCGTGCACGGTCAGTTGCACCTCATCCCATTCGGCAAGAAATGCCGCATCGCCGCCCTTATCACCAGAAGAGGGGGGGGCATTGAAATTGAAATGCAGATTGCCGTCGCCCAGATGGCCGAAGGTGACCGGGCGCGCGCCAGGGAATTTCGCCAGCACCGCCGCGGTGGCCTTTTCGATGAAGGCGGGAATGGCCGCCACCGGCACGGAAATATCGTGCTTGATCGACGCGCCTTCGCGCTTCTGGGATTCCGAAATGCTGTCGCGCAACCGCCAGAAGTCCTGCGCCTGGGCCTGGCTCCGGGCAAGGACGGCATCGCTGGCGAAGCCTTGCGCCAGGGCGTCGGCCAGCGCGGCTTGCACCTGCTCTTCCAAGCCGGCGCCGCCGCCGCCCGCCACTTCGATCAGCGCATACCAGGGCGAGGGTGATTCCAGCGGATCGCGGGCGCCGGGTATATGCCGCAGCAGCAATTCCATGGCGATGCTGGGAATGAGTTCGAAGGCCGAGAGCAGACCGCCGGTCCGGGCCTGCATGTGACCCAGTAGCCCCAGGGCCGCGCCGGGCGAAGCCGTGGCGGCGAAGGCCACCACCGTTTCGGCAGGCTTTGCGAACAGGCGCAAGGTTGCGGCGGTGACCACGCCCAGCGTGCCTTCCGAACCGATGAAAATTTGATTCAGGTCGTAGCCGCTATTGTCCTTGTGCAGGGCCTTGAGCATGGGCAGAACGCGGCCATCGGCCAGCACCACTTCCAGCCCCAGCACCAGCGCCCGCATCATGCCATAGCGCAGCACATGATTGCCGCCGGCATTGGTGGCGATGTTGCCGCCGATGGTGCAAGAGCCTTCCGATCCCAGCGTCAGGGGAAACATCAACCCGGCCTCGGCGGCGGCGGTCTGCGCCCTGGCCAGCACCACCCCCGCCTCAAGGGTCATGGTCATGCCCGGCGCATCCACCGCCCGGACGCGGTTCATGCGCTGGAGCGACAGCAGCACCTCGCCGTGAAAGGGAATCTGTCCGCCGACCAGACCGGTATTGCCGCCCTGGGGCACGATCGCGGTGCCGGTCTCAAAGCAGATGGCAAGGATGGCGGCGACCTCGGAGGTGGTGGCGGGCTTCAGCATCAGGCTGCTGCGGCCGTGATATTTGCTGCGCCATTCTTCCAGATGCGGCGCGATCTCGCCGGGATCCTCGGTGAAGCCCTTGTCACCGACGACCGATTTGAGACGGGAAAAAGCGTCGCTCATGGCTGCGCCCGCGGCGCGGCGGCGCGTTGCAGGCGGTCATTGATGGCTTCGCCGAGTCCCGTTTGCGGAATGGGTGAAACCGCGATGACGGCGGCGCCGCTGTCCAGTTCGCGCAGCATGGCAAAAAGATTGGCGGCGGCTTCCTTGAGATCGCCGCGCGGACTGAGATTGCGGCTGGCGCCCGCGGCAGCGCCAAAGCCCAGCAGCACTTCGCCGGGCCGGGCGGCGGCGGCATTCAGGCGCAAAGTGGCGCGCGGCGCGTAATGGCTTTCCAGTTGGCCGGGCGAGCGGATGGTTTGGCCGGGCGCGGCCAGCGGTCCCACCAGCGCCTCGATCTCCTCGCGCGGGATGGCGCCGGGGCGCAGCAGCACCGGCGTGTCGCCATCAAAGCCGATCACGGTGGATTCAAGGCCGAGCGCGGCGGGACCGCCGTCGAGAATGAAATCAATCTTGCCGCCGAGGGATTGCGCGACATGGGCTGCGGTGGTGGCGCTGACCCGTCCCGAGTCATTGGCGCTGGGGGCGGCAATGGGACGGCCTGACAGGCGCAGCAATTCGCGCGCGACGGGATGAGACGGCACGCGCAGCGCGACCGTGTCCAGCCCGGCGCTGACCAGATGCGAGAGCTTCGTATCGGCGCGGCGCGGCAAAACCAGGGTGAGGGCGCCCGGCCAAAAGGCATCTGCCAGCTTGCGCGCCTTGGCGGAAAATTCGCCATGCTGCTGCGCTTGCTCCAGGCCGGCGACATGCACGATCAGGGGATTGAAGCGCGGCCGGCCCTTGGCGGCGAAAATGCCCGCCACCGCTTCGCCATTGGTGGCGTCAGCGCCCAGGCCATAGACGGTCTCGGTGGGAAAACCCACCAGCCCGCCATCGGCCAGGATTTTCGCCGCCTGGGCGATGGCATCGGGCGTGGCAACTGCCTGTCTGGAAACAAGGGTGGTCATGGCCGGACTATAGCATGCCGCTTCAGGGCAAGGGCTTGGTGGGTTCAACCATGTCGAACGGGGCGTCAATCACCACGGCAATGTCGCCATTGCGGCCCGGCAGGTGAAAATCGCCGCTCTTGAGGACGGCCTGGGCATGCAGCGCGACGACATCCCGGGACACCGGCTTGAAGCTGACCTGAAAGATGACGGGCCGGGTGATTTCCGCGATCGTCACCGCGACCGGCAAACTGCCGGCCTTGGCGGAGGCGGTTGAAGCGATGCGCAATTCCGGAAAGCGCTCCGCTTCAAAGGCGCTGCGCAATGCCGCGTTCTGGATGCTGCCGGCGTCCAGCGACAGCAGCAGGGTGCTGGCGTTCGGATTGGCGGGATCATATTGCAGAGCGCCCGCGACGGTTTCGAACCGGCCCTGGGTGCCACCAACCTGGACCGTGACGGTGGCGTGAGCGGAATCCAGCTGCATGGTGCTGGTGCCCTGTTTGGGCTGGGCGGACGCGGCGGTGGCGATCAGGACGGCGATAAGAAGCAGACGGCGCATGCGCTTTCCATGAATTATGGTTGCCGGATATAGCGGCACTCCGGTTCCTCATACAAGGCATCGGCGGCACAAGCAGGGTATGCTTTCCCCCAAACGGCTTTCCTGCCATTTTCGCCGGGACCAGAGGTTGAAGCATGACACTCGCGGGCAAGACATTGTTCATCAGCGGCGCCAGCCGGGGCATCGGCCTGGCCATCGCGCTGAAGGCGGCGCGGGACGGCGCCAATATCGCCATCGCCGCCAAGACCGCCGATCCCAATCCCAAATTGCCCGGCACGATATTCAGCGCGGCGGCGGAGATCGAAAAGGCGGGCGGCAAGGCGCTGGCGATCCAGTGCGACATCCGGTTTGAAGACCAGGTGGCGGCGGCGGTGAAGGCCGCGGCGGACAAGTTCGGCGGCATAGACATCTGCGTCAACAATGCCAGCGCCATTTCTCTGACCGGGGTGCTGGAGACCGAGATGAAGCGCTTCGACCTGATGAGCCAGGTGAACAGCCGCGGCACCTTCCTGGTATCCAAACTCTGCCTGCCCTATTTGCTGAAGGCGCAGAACCCCCATGTCCTGATGCTGTCGCCGCCGCTGGACATGCAGGCCAAGTGGTTCGCCGGTCACACCGCCTACAGCATGGCCAAATACGGCATGAGCATGTGCGTGCTGGGCCTGGCGGCGGAATTTGCCGGGCGGGTGGCGGTCAATGCCCTGTGGCCGCGCACCGCCATCGCCACGGCGGCGGTGCACAATTACCTGGGCGGCGATGAAACCATGCGCCAGTGCCGCAAGCCGGAAATCGTCGCCGATGCCGCCCACGCCATTTTCGGCAAACCGGCAAAAAGCTTCAGCGGCAATTTCCTGATTGACGATAGTTTCCTGGCAGGAGAGGGCGTCACGGATTTCGACCAGTACCGGGTTGACTCTTCGCGGCCGCTGCTGGCGGATTTCTTTGTGCCGGATACGGCTGTGCCGCCAAAGGGCGTGACGCTGGCGCCGTTAACCCAAGGCGTGCCTAAGGCGTGAAATGGCGTTTACCCTGTGCCAGACTCCGGCTATGCGTCCACTTCACGCCCTGATTTTGGCCGGAATTTGCATCGCCGCACCGGCCACCGCTGCGCCGCTGCCAAAATGCGCCGGCAGCGTTGAAATCGCCCAGGCCAGGATCGCCAGGGTGGAGAAGAACGGCGCCCTCATATTAAGTGACGGCCGCGCCCTGATGCTGGAAGGCATTCGCCTGCCGCTGGCCGATCGCGGGCCGCCCGGACTTGCCGATGATGCGCTGAGCGCGCTGCGCGCCCTGGCGCTGGCCGCTCCGCTGACCGTCACCACCGTCCCGCCCAAGGAAGACCGCTATGACCGGGTGCGGGTGCAGGCCTTTGGCGACAGCTGGCTTCAGGTGGAACTCTTGCGGCGCGGGTTGGCGCGGGTGGAACTGTCGGCCGACCGCAGTGAATGCGCCGCCGAACTTTACGCCGCGGAGATGCAGGCGCGTAGCAGCGGCGCCGGGCTCTGGGCCTTTCCGGCGCTGGCGGTGCGCCGGGCCGGCACGCTGACGGCGGCCGATGAAGGCAGCTTCCAGGTGGTGGAAGGCAAAGTGGTGGACGCCGCCGATCATGACGGCCGTGTCTTCCTGGATTTCAGCAGCGACTACCGCCGCGGCTTTTCCGCCACCATCGCGCCGGAAGATCATAAGGCGTTTCGCGGCGTCAAGCCGCCGGTCGAGGCATTGGCTGGCCATACGGTGCGGCTGCGCGGCATGGTGGAGGATTATGGCGGACGGCCGGAGATCGCCATCGCAAGCCCGGCCCAGATTGAATATATCAATTGACGCGAATCCCGGGCCGGGATCGGCAACGCGAACTGCCGGGCATGCGTCACCAGGAATTCAATCGCGCGGGTTTGGGCTATCCGCCTTTATTGTATTCACCCATAACCTTCTTGGCACCATCGCATTTCCTGGAAATCGGCTCCCACAGGGGGCGCTCAACCCCGCGCAGTTTTTCTCCCAACTCGCTGCAGAATTTTATCAAATCCTGATTTGCCCTCCGCGCATTTCCAGGGATGTAAACCTGCTTCCCCAGATCGTCGATGTGCTGACTGGCCTCTTGTGGGCTCCCGAGCTGCGCCATCGCCGGTGAAGAAAAAACCAGCCCCGCCAGAGACAGGCTTAACAAAGTCCATGTTATAGATTCACGCCCAGCCAATTTTTCCTCCAGTGCAAAATACGTGACACGGCCTTGACGGCACGCTTCCAAACTCAGAGCTTGCGTAATTCGACGCGACGATTATTCGCGCGATTTTGTTCAGTGTCATTGGGCGCGACAGGGCGGGTATCGCCATACCCCTTCGGCTGCAGCCTCGTCCCCACGATACCGTAGGTTTTTACAAGTGCCTGCACCACGGATTCCGCCCGGGCCTGCGAAAGAGTGAGGTTGTGTGCTTCATTCCCCGTGCTGTCGGTATGGCCTGCAATTTCAAGCCTCAATGCCGGGTTGCCGCGCAGCACGAGTGCGACCTGATTCAATATCGGCGCGCTCTCGGCCTTGATAGTCGCCTTGTCCACATCAAACAGGATTTTATAGAGCTCAACTGTGCCCGTATTTTGCAGGGCGTTCGCCATGGCGGAAGCATTCTCCGGTGCCAGAACGAGCACCGTTTTGTTCCAGTTATTCGATCCGCCGGGATCATCGGTTTGCGAAACCTTTATCTGGCTGCCGTGGGCAACGATATCGGCGTGGAATTTTCCGCTTTGCCCGTGACAGACGGTCGTGACGCAACTCCATTTGCCGTTCAATGCTTGCCCTGAAAGCGTTGCATCTATTCTGTAATGTGGCGGGGGTGCGGAATTGGGAAGCCATGTCAGTTCCAATGTGATCTGGGCGCCGGTTTGCTTGATTTCCGCCCGTCCGTCAGCGCCGCCATAAACCCAATCCCCTGCGAGAGTGCTGGGTTGGACGGGACCGGCTGCTGCAAAAGATGGCAGCCCGTAAAACAGGAAACCTGCGATCACGAATCCAGACAAGGCTGCGCGCAAAATTTCCCCCATCGCCCAAACGATGCAGCAAATGCCGTCTAAAAACGCGCAAAGCCTAAAAGGGAAAGCTGACAAAGTAAATCGGCACCTCTGTTTTGCCTGGCGGGGTTGCGCTATCCTGCCCGCAATATTCGCAAAGCCATTTAATGCAAGCTGTTATTTTGCCTCGCATAGTTTGCCGCGAATCGCTGGCCGCGCTGCTTGCGATTCTTTTGCTGGCTGCGCCTTGTTTCGCCGATGCCGTCAGCGATCTGGATGCCCACAAACCCGATGCGGCGCGCGCGGCCCGGGCCGCAGTTGCGCCGTGCAGGGACCCGGATGTTGAGGCCGAAATGACATGGGCGCGAAGCGACGATGATCTGGCGCGGGTCGCGGTGGACTTTCTTTACAACCAGTTGGCCAAGGTGGAAGGCAAGCGCGATGCCCTGATCGAGCAATATGAGCATTCCGGATTTGACGTAACAAGGGATACCGACGGTTCCTACACGTTTCAAACCGAAAGCGGCGGCATTATAAAAACGCCGGTCAATATTGCGGTATTGGGCGGACAGGCGCGTGATATACGCGCCAAAATCCTGGTCCTGAGTGACCGGAGGGAAAGCGATGACGCCATTGTCGCGAAACTGTCGGCCAAGAAGAATTGCCCGCCGAACGCGCAAGCGGCCGCGCCTGTCAACCAGGCAGCGCCCAAGGAGGCCGTCAACAATCTCGTCTCGCCCCTCACCGGCAAACCGGCCAATCGCGAAGAGCAGGCGGATCTGGAGAAGCTGCAGGCCCTGTATAATTCCAGCCGACAGGCGGAAGCCAATTTGAAATCAGCTACCCAGTGCGGCGGCAATATCAAGGCGGCGGACACTGCGTTCCATACTGCCCTGAATGAGCTCACCGGGGCAGTGGAGCAATATGTTCGCGATTACAGCGACACACTCTTTGGCCCCAAACTCAACCCGGCGGGACATGCCAAGCTGGAAAGCGAAAAAAGCACGTTGGGCGAATATTTGGTGAAACATGGCCGTTCGCCAGTCGAAGCCAACTGCCGCGAGCCCGCTCCCATTCCCAGGGGTCCGTCCGCACCCCCAAAATTCACGCCCATGCCTGCGCCCCATCCGCCGATGTGAGGCGGCAGCGCTCTTTGCTTATGACGGAAAGGGCCTTTTCAGAGGCTAGGTGGCGTGATCTGCTGAGCCTCTAATTGAAGGGGTGGGCAATGAACAAGCTCTTGGCGGGACTTCTCGGCGTGGCGATGTTGCCGCAATTGGCCCTGGCCGAGGACGCGCCGATGTCGCCCCTGCGGCCCGACCAGGCGGCATTCCGCGCCCTCTACAAGGAGCTGGTCGAAACCAACACGACTCTGTCGGCGGGAAGCTGCACTCTGGCCGCCCAGCGCATGGCGGCGCATCTGAAGGCGGCGGGCTATCCCGATTCCGACATCAAGCTGTATTCCGGACCCGGTCATCCAAAAGAGGGCGGGCTGTTCGCGGTGCTGCATGGAACGTCCAAGACCGCCAAGCCCATTCTGCTGCTGGGTCATCTCGACGTGGTGGAGGCCAAGCGGGCGGACTGGGTGCGCGATCCCTTCACACTGATCGAGGAAAATAATTATTTTTATGCCCGCGGCACTTCGGACATGAAGGCGATGACCGCCACCTGGGTCGACGACATGGCGCGCTTCAAGCAATCGGGCTACCACCCCAAGCGCGACATCAAGATGGCGCTCACCTGCGGCGAGGAAACCGCCGGCGCCTTCAATGGCGCGCAATGGCTGGCGCAGAACCATCCCGACTGGATTTCCGCCGCTTTCGCGCTGAATGAGGGCGGGGGCGGGCGCACCGACGGCCATGGCAAGGTGATGATCCAGACCATCCAGGTGGGCGAGAAGACGCCCCAGGATTTTCGCGTTGAAGCCACCAATGTGGGCGGTCACAGTTCCATTCCCATTCGCGACAATGCAATTTACGAATTGTCCGAGGCGCTGCTGAAGATCCGCGACTATGATTTCCCCCTCAAAATGACCGATACCACCCGTTCCTATTTCGCCAAATCGGGCGCGGCGCTGGGTGATGAGGACAAGATGGGCGCCGCCATGCAGCAACTCGCGAAAAATCCGCGGGACAAGGCGGCCGAAGCCGTTGTTTCGAGCGACCGTTCCTATCACAGCATGTTGCGCACCACCTGCGTGGCGACGCTTCTGGATGGCGGCCATGCCGACAATGCCCTGCCGCAGCGCGCCGGCGCCAACATCAATTGCCGCATCTTCCCCGGCGAGACGGTGGAGCAAACCAGGCTGGCGCTGGTGAAGATCGTCGGCGACCCCAAGATCAAGGTTACGGTCGGCACAACCCGCGGTCCGCTGGCCGAGCCGCCGCCGCTCGACCCCAAGGTGATGGGACCGGCGGAAAAGCTGGTCGCCAAATATTTTCCCACCGTGCCGCTGATCCCGGTGATGTCGACCGGCGCCACTGATGGCGTTTTCCTGGGAGCCATCGGCATCCCGGTCTATGGCGCGCCGGGCGGCTGGGGCGATCCGGACGGCAACGGCGCCCATGGCCTCAATGAACGGCGCAGTACGCGGTCCGTCTATGTCGGCCGCGATTTCCTGACCGACCTGGTCAAGACCTACGCGGACACTGAATGAGGCTTGCCATGGCGCCGGTCATTCCCGCCGGCCCAACAACCGAACGATGGATATTGTCAGTCTGCCGTTTCGGCTCTGGAACATAAAAAATGAGCAAGCCGCCGCAGATTGATCCGCATCAAACAGGCGAGGCAAAAAAGCTAGTACCGTTTTCCAATGGAAGATGGCATGGCGCGGCGATTACTGAGGCAGGGGCTCTATGGCGGCCCTGAATCCTGGTGGAATCCGGCGCGCCTTCGCGGTTGCAGCGTAAATCGCGCGCCTCTTTTGTCCCGGCCCCATGTTCATTAGGATGGGCAACACGAGGAGAGGCTGGCCGGGCCGTTTCCGGGCGCTGCATAAAGACAAAGAAAAACAAGATAGCGGGACTTACGGACATAGAATCATTTCGCTGAAACACATCATCCATCAACCGTTGATCTCGTTTCGGGGCAGGTCATTGGGGAGACGGTCAGCAGCATGAGCAGTCCATCGGTGCATGACATATCCCGCACGGACGCGGGCCCCGAGAATTTGACCCCGGGCGGTCCGGGCATGGCGCCCACCGACATCAAGAATCCCGATTACTTCCACAAGGTGGTGGATTGCCAATGGGCCTGTCCCGCCCATACGCCGGTGCCGGAATATATCCGCATGATCGCGGCCGGGCGCTACAGCGACGCCTATATGGTGAACTGGCATTCCAATGTTTTCCCCGGCGTGCTGGGCCGCACCTGTGACCGCCCCTGCGAGCCGGCCTGCCGCCGCGGCCGGGTGGAAGAAGTCACCAAGGCGCCGGCGCCTGTCGCCATCTGCCGTCTCAAGCGCGTCGCCGCCGATCACAAGGACGATGTGCATGACCGCATGCCGGCGCCTGCCGCGCGCAAGAACGGCAAGCGCGTGGCGCTGATCGGCGCCGGACCGGCGTCGCTGACCGTGGCGCGCGATCTGCTGCCGCTGGGCTATACGGTTGTCCTGTATGACGGCGATGCCGCGGCAGGCGGCATGATGCGCACCCAGATTCCGAAATTCCGCCTGCCCGAATCGGTGCTGGACGAGGAAGTGAATTATATTCTCGACCTGCAGCCGGAACTGCGGCTGGGACAGAAGATCGATTCGCTGAAAGCGCTGCTGGCCCAGAATTACGACGCCATCTTTGTCGGCTGCGGCGCGCCGCGTGGCCGCGAGCTGGACATTCCCGGCCGCAAGGAATCCGGCGCCCACATCCATATCGGCATTGACTGGCTGTCTTCGGTGTCCTTCGGCCATACCACCAGGATCGGCAAGCGCGTCATCGTGCTGGGCGGCGGCAACACCGCGATGGATTGCTGCCGCACCTCGCGCCGGCTGGGCGGCGAGAGCGTCAACGTCGTGGTGCGCTCCGGCTTTGAGGAAATGAAGGCGTCTCCTTGGGAGAAGGAAGATGCCATGCATGAAGGCATCCCGATCCACAATTTCCTGGTGCCCAAGGAATTCCTGCACGCCAAGGGCAAGCTCACGGCCGTCAAGTTCGAAAAGGTCAAGGCGGAGTTCGACGCCAAGGGCCGGCGCAGCCTGGTGCCCGCCGGCGAACCCGATGTGATCATGGAATGCGACGACGTGCTGGTGGCGGTGGGCCAGGAAAACGCCTTTCCCTGGATCGAGCGCGATATCGGGCTGGAATTCGACAAATGGGACATGCCCAAGGTGGACGCCGCCACGATGCAGTCCACCAACCCGCGCGTCTTCTTCGGTGGCGATGCCGCCTTTGGACCCAAGAACATCATCTGGGCCGTGGCCCATGGCCATGACGCCGCCATCTCGATTGATCTGGTATGCCAGGGCAAGGACGTTACAAAGCGTCCGCCGCCCATGGTCAATCTGATGAGCCAGAAAATGGGCATTCACGAATGGAGCTATGACAACGATGTCTCCAACGATCTGCGCTTCAAGGTACCGCACGCGCCGATCGAAAAAACCCTGAAGGACGTGAAGCTGGAGGTCGAACTTGGCTTCGACGTCAAACAGGCTTTTCTGGAAGCGGAACGCTGCCTGAACTGCGATGTGCAGACGGTGTTCGACACGCCAAAATGCATCGAATGCGATGCCTGCGTGGACATCTGCCCGATGGACTGCATCACCTTCACCGCCAATGAAGAGGAAAGCGTGCTGCGCCAGCATCTGACGGCGCCCGCCCTGCTGCACAGTCAGGACCTTTACATTTCCGGCACCCTCAAGACCGGGCGCATCATGGCCAAGGATGAAGACCTTTGCCTGCATTGCGGGCTGTGTGCCGAACGCTGTCCCACCGGCGCATGGGACATGCAGAAATTCCTGCTCAGTGCGCCCAAGACGGAGTACGCATGTCCGCGATAAAAGCCGTCAACGATTTCGTCATCAAATTCGCCAATGTCAACGGCTCGGGCTCGGCTTCGGCCAACGAGATGTTTGCCCGTTCCATTCTGCGCATGGGCGTGCCGGTGGCGTCGCGCAACATATTCCCCTCCAACATTCAGGGTCTTCCCACCTGGTATGAGGTGCGGGTTTCCGGCAAGGGCTGGCTGGGACGGCGCGGCGGCGTGGACATGATGGTGGCGATGAACCCCCAGACCTGGGACAAGGATATCGCCTCGATAGATGCGAACGGTTACCTGTTCTACGATTCGTCCCGGCAGATCCCGCAGTCGCGCTTTCGCAGTGACATCAACATCATCCGCATGCCGCTGACCGAGATCGCCAACAGCACTTATAATGATCCGCGCCAGCGTCAGCTGTTCAAGAACATCATCTATGTCGGCGCCCTGGCGCAGCTGCTGGGCCTGGAGATCGCCGTTCTGGAGCAGTTGATCGGCGAACAATATAAGGGAAAGGACGCCCTGATCGCGCCCAATCACAAGGCTCTGCGCCTGGGCTTCGATTATGCGGCAAGCCAGCTGAACGGGCTGTGCGGGCTGAAGGTCGAACGTGCCGATGCGGTTGGTGACCGCATCTTCGTCAACGGCAATGAGGCCGCGGCGCTGGGCTGCGTCTATGGCGGCGCCACCGTCGCAGCCTGGTATCCGATCACGCCATCCACCTCTGTGGCGGAATCCTTTCAGAAGCATTGCAGCAAATATCGCGTTGATCCGGTCACAAAGAAAAACAATTTCGCCATCGTGCAGGCGGAAGATGAAATTTCCGCCATCGGCGCGGTGATCGGCGCCGGCTGGAACGGCGCGCGCGCTTTCACCGCGACCTCGGGACCGGGCATTTCCCTGATGCAGGAATTTCTCGGCTTGGCCTATTTCGCCGAGATTCCCGCCGTGATCATTGATGTCCAGCGCGGCGGCCCTTCCACCGGCATGCCAACCCGCACCCAGCAGGCCGATATCCTGGTTTGCGCCTATGCCAGCCATGGCGACACCAAGCATGTGCTGCTGTTCCCTGAAGACCCCCGCGAATTGTTCGAATTTACCGCCGCTGCCTTCGACCTGGCGGAGCGGCTGCAAACCCCGGTCTTTGTGCTGGAAGACCTGGATATCGGCATGAATGAATGGCTGTGCGAGCCTTTCACCTGGACCGACGGCCAGACATATGACCGCGGCAAGGTGATGTCGGCGGAAGACCTGGAATCCGGCAAGACATTTGGCCGCTATCTGGATGTCGATGGCGACGCCATCCCCTGGCGCACCCTGCCGGGAACCCATCCCAGCAGGGGCGCCTATTTCACCCGCGGCACCAGCCGCGACCGTTATGCCAAATACAGCGAGGAAGGCTCGGTCTATCAGGACAATATGCAGCGCCTGCTGCGCAAGCTGGAGACCGCCAAGAGCCTGGTGCCGGCGCCGGTGATCCAGCTGGCAAAAGAAAATGCCCGCCACGGCGTGATTTATTTCGGTTCTTCCACCCCGGCCATGAATGAGGCGATGGCGGCGCTGGAAGGCCAAGGGATGCACCTGGACACAATGCGGCTGCGCGCTTTTCCCTTCTGCGATGCGGTGAGCGATTTCATCCTGGCCCATGACCAGGTCTTCCTGGTGGAGCAGAATCGCGATGCCCAGATGCGCATGCTGCTGGTCAATGAATGCGGCATTGATCCGGCGCGCATCGTGTCGGTGCTGAATTATGACGGCACGCCGATCACCGCCCGCTTTATCACCGGGGCGATCAGCGAGCGCCTGACCATGAAATCGAAGGAGGCCGCGGAATGACCTATATCGTCAAACCCAAGCTGCGCCATCCCGGCATTGCCATCAACAAGCTGGGCTTCACGCACCGCGACTATGAAGGCACAGTTTCCACACTGTGCGCCGGCTGTGGCCATGACTCGATTTCCTTCGCCATCATACAGGCCTGTTTTGAACTGAATATCGCGCCGCATCGCGTCGCCAAGCTTTCGGGCATCGGTTGTTCCTCCAAGACGCCGGATTATCTGCTGGGCCAGAGCCACGGCTTCAATTCGGTGCATGGCCGCATGCCGTCGGTCGTGACCGGCGCCAACCTGGCCAACAAGGACCTGATCTATCTGGGCATCTCGGGAGATGGCGACAGCGCCTCCATCGGGCTTGGCCAGTTCGTCCACAGCCTCCGCCGCGGCGTGAATATGTGCTATATTACCGAGAATAACGGCGTTTACGGCCTGACCAAGGGCCAGTTTTCCGCCACCGCCGACAAGGGCTCCAAAAGCAAATATGGCGGCAGCAACATGGATTCGCCGCTCGACCTGGTCAGCATGGCCATGCAGGTTGGCGCGACATTCGTGGGCCGCAGCTTTTCCGGCGACAAGCAGCAGCTGGTGCCGCTGATCATGGCGGCGATCAGCCATAAGGGTCCCGCCTTCATTGATGTGGTCAGCCCCTGTGTGGCGTTCAACAACCATGCCGGGTCCACCAAGGCCTATGAATTTGTCCGCCTGCACAATGAAGCGGTGAACCGCTTGGACATCATGGAGCCGCGCGAGACCATCACGGTGGAATATGCCCCCGGCACCACCGAAGACGTGGAGTTGCATGACGGCTCGACCCTGCGGCTTTCCAAGTTGGACGCGGATTATGACCCGCACGACCGCATCGCCGCGATGACCTATCTGCAGAACCGGGCGGCGGCGGGTGAACTGGTCACCGGACTCATCTACATGGACCCGGATGCCAGCGACATGCATGCCAACCTCAACACAGTGGACGTGCCGCTGAACCGGCTGTCGGCGAAAGAACTCTGTCCCGGCAGCGCCGGTCTGGAATCCTTCAATCGTTCACATCGCTAGAATATCCGGCACCAGGCATCCCTGTCTGGAATCAGTCATGATGGAGGCATTCGATGGGCCTGTTTCACATGGATCTGACCCTGAGCTGCCCGACTTGCGGCGTCCATCTGGTGCGGGTGGCGCCGTCCCGGTATCTGGATCTGGCGGTCTGCCCCAAATGCCTGGCATCCGGTCCCTATGAGGCCATTGTCGAAAATGAAGCTGAACTGACGAGTGACCTGCAGCTTCCGGATGACGTGGCGGATTATCTGAGGGGACTGCGCGCCTAGAAATTCGCGCGGACCGCCGGACTGGACCTTTTTCAATGATGACAAGGCCGAACTTGTGAAGGAGAGTGGCCGGGGCTGAAGAAAACGAAAGGCCAGCGAAGGGAGAGCGCCGAATGGCGAAATCAGCAGCGTCTGTTCTTGCGCTTGCCGGCCTCCTGGGGATTTGCGCCGCGCCCCCGGCGGCGGCGGATTATCCCGCTCCGGTGGAAGGTGACTGGACCCTGCACGATTTTCACTTTCATACCGGCGAGGTCATGCCGGATTTGCGGATTCACTATACGACGGTCGGCAATCCTTCCGGCGAGCCGGTCCTGATCCTGCATGGCACCGCGGGCGCGGGATCGGGCTTCCTCACTGCGAATTTCGCGGGAGAATTGTTCGGCCCCGGACAACCGCTCGATGCCCGCAAATATTTCATCATCCTGCCCGACGCCATCGGCTCGGGGCAATCGGCCAAGCCTTCCGACGGATTGCGGATGAAATTTCCGGCCTATGACTATGCCGACCTGAACACGGCCGAGTACCGGCTTCTGACCGAGGGACTTGGCGTCAAGCATTTGCGGGCGGTTGTCGGTTATTCCATGGGCGGCATGAAGACCTGGCTGTGGGGCGAGCAATATCCGGACTTCATGGATGCGCTGGTGCCCATGGCGTCGACGCCGGCGGAAATGTCGGGGCGCAACTGGATGATGCGCCGCCTGCTGACCGAAGCGATCCGCAGCGATCCCGAATGGAACAACGGCAACTACACCACCGTGCCGCACGGCTGGAAGATTGCCTCGGCCATGTTCAGCACGGCGACGAGCGGGGGAACGCAGGCCTATTACAAGCGGGCGCCGACGCGCGAACAGGCGGACAAATTGGTCGAGGCCAGTCTGGCCTCGCCGCGCATCGCGGACGCCAATGACACACTGTACCAATGGAGCGCGTCGGCGGATTTCAATCCCGCCAATGATCTGGAAAAAATCTCCGCTTCGGTGCTTGCCGTCAATTCCGCGGATGATGAACGCAATCCCCCGGAACTGGGGCTGATGGAGCCGGCGATCAGGCGCATCCGGGGCGCCCGCTATTACCTGATACCGGCGAGCGCCGAGACCAGCGGCCATGGAACCGCCAGTTCTGCCCGATTCTGGAAGCAGCCATTCCAGGAGTTCCTTCAGGCAGCACCGCACCGGCCGGCGAAGTAGGCGATTCGAACCTCTGACGCGCGGAACCGCATGGCAGCAGGAATCGTTTCCTCTGCAGAGAGGTTTTCCCATGCGTGCGATCACAAAAAATTGCGGCCCGGTTCTGGCACTGGCATTTCTGTGCGGGTCTGCCTTCGCGGCCGTTCAGGATAGCCGTGAGAGTGTCACGGTGATGGCACGGCAGGCCGATGCCGATATGATGAAGGCGGACCTTGATCCTGCCAGGCAGCATTTCGACGGACTGACGGGCGAGGCGATCTCGCGGGATATCGAGCCGCTCGATCGCTACAGCGCCTTCCGGGTCTTCGCCAAGGGTCTGGATGGACCGTTGATGGAATCCTATGACTGGTACGGGCTTCGTGACGACGGCAATTTCCGCCCGACCCGGGAATTTTTCACCGCTGGCCTGCTGTGCCGGGATTTCACGGAAGAAACCGACCATCATGATGCGGAAGAATCCCAAGTGCCGCCGGCTCGCTTTGATTTCCGCCGGCCGGTCGTCATGGGCACCGCCTGCCATGAGCGTGACGGCTGGCATTTCCGCTAGACGCGGGCAGAGGACCGACAAAGAAAAAGACCCGGTGTTTCCACCGGGTCTTTTTTTTCTGGCAATTGCATCTATATGTT
>CAIOFO010000101.1 GCA_903857685.1 uncultured Alphaproteobacteria bacterium | reverse complement strand
GTGGACACCTCCAACCCGTTCATCGCCAACGACATCCCGACTCCGGACGAGAGCTTCGTGGTCATCCGCTTCAAAGACCCGAAAGCCTTGAACGTGGATTTCCCCTACCTGCTCAACATGATCCACGATTCGTTCATGTCACGCCGCAATTCCCTGGTGGTGCCCGGCGGCAAGATGGGTTTCGCGATGGAAGTGATTCTCGCCCCGCTGATCCATGACATGATGGAAAACAAGAAGAAGCACAAGTAGTAAACATCGAAAACCGCAACGTACCAACCCGGATGCCGGTTCACTCCGCCATCCGGGTTTTTTATTTCAGCCGTTCCGGGATAAAGGCAATCTCGTCAACGTCATGAATGGCCGTTTCCAAGGTCGCCGCTGCCCGATTCACCATTAGGGCCATCCCCCTGCCCTCCGCCAGACCCAGTTTGAACGCCTCGTCGCGCCGCCCCAGCCAGTCGATCAACGCTTTCACATCACCCACCGAAGCCGGCAGCACCACCTGTTCCGAGGTGCGGCCCAGCGTTTCCGCCAGTTGCGCGAAATACATCAGTTTTGCCATCGTGTTTCCTCCGTTGCCATGCTTTATAATGGGTTTTCCGTTGCCCAGAAGTCTACCACGCCATGCCTCAGTCCTTTCTTGCCGGACTTAACCCCGAGCAGCTCGAAGCCGCCACCCTGCCGCACCAGTCGGCGCTAATCCTGGCTGGCGCCGGCAGCGGCAAGACGCGGGTGCTGACCACCCGCATCGCCCACCTGATCCAGAGCGGCCAGATCAGCCCGGCAGGAATACTGGCCGTCACCTTCACCAACAAGGCCGCCAAGGAAATGCTGACGCGGCTGGGCGCGATGTTGCCGATCAACACCCGCGGCATGTGGATCGGCACTTTCCACGGCCTGTGCAACCGTCTGCTCCGCGCTCACCACCGTGAGGCCGGCTTGCCCGCGCTGTTCCAGATTCTCGATTCCGCCGACCAGCTCGGCGCGATCAAGCGCCTGATCAAGGCGCTGAATGTCGACGACGAGAAATACCCGCCCAAGCAGTTGCAGCATTTCATCAACAACGCCAAGGATCAGGGGCTGCGCGCCAAGGACGTGGAAGCCCACGACCCCTACACGCGCAAGCAGCAGGAGTTGTTCGCGGCCTACGACGAGCAGTGCCAGCGCGAGGGCGTGGTGGATTTCGCCGAGCTGCTGCTACGGAGCTACGAGCTGCTTTCCCGCGATGCGGCCTTGCGCGCCCATTACCAGAGCCGCTTCCGCCACATCCTGGTAGACGAGTTCCAGGACACCAACCGCCTCCAGTACCTCTGGCTCAAGCAACTGGCGGGGCCGGATGCCGCCGTGTTCGCGGTCGGCGACGACGACCAGTCGATCTACGCCTTCCGCGGTGCGCGGGTGGGCAACATGCAGGATTTCGAGCGCGATTTCGGCGTCGAGAAAGTCATCAAGCTGGAGCAGAACTACCGCTCCCACGGCAACATCCTGGATGCCGCCAATGCCCTGATCGCCCACAATCGCGGCCGGCTCGGCAAGAACCTGTGGACCGCCGAGAGCACCGGCGAACCGATCCGCCTGTACGAGGCCGCCAACGATCAGGAGGAAGCCCAGTTCATCATCGACGAAGCGCGCGCGCTGAAGCACGAAGGCGTGAACTTCGCTCAGATCGCCTTGCTGTACCGCTCCAACGCCCAATCCCGCGTGCTGGAGCACGCCCTGTTCAATGCCGGCATCCCCTACCGCGTCCATGGCGGCCTGCGCTTCTTCGAGCGCCAGGAGATCAAGCACGCGCTGGCCTACCTGCGCCTGATCGGCAACACCGACGACGACGGCGCCCTGATGCGGGTGATCAACTTCCCGGCGCGCGGCATCGGCGCGCGCAGCCTGGAGCAACTGCAGGAAATCGCCAGACAAAACCAGTCCAGCCTGTGGCAGGCGGCGAAAAGCGGGCAGCTCGGCGGCAAGGCGGGAACGAGCATCGGGGCATTCCTCGCGGTGATCAGGGCGATGCAGGATACCTGCGAAGGCCTGCCATTGCCGGAGCAGATCGAGCACATGCTGGCGCAGAGCGGGCTGGTAGCGCATTACCAAGCCGAGAAGGACGGCGCCGACCGGGTCGACAACCTCAACGAACTGGTCAATGCCGCCGTCGGGTTTGTCAATGAGAACGAGGACGACAGCCTCGTCGCCTTCCTCACCCATGCCGCGCTGGAAGCGGGCGAGCATCAGGCTGGAGAAGGCAGCGACGCGCTCCAGCTGATGACCGTGCATGCCGCCAAGGGGCTGGAGTTCCACACCGTGTTCCTGAGCGGGCTAGAGGAGGGTCTGTTTCCCCACGACAACGCCCGGAATGAAGCCGACGGCGTCGAG
>CAIOFO010000100.1 GCA_903857685.1 uncultured Alphaproteobacteria bacterium | reverse complement strand
TTTTAGGATCGCCTCAGGCCTTATCAGTCCATTGTGATCGACATCGAATGTGGCAAAAAACCGTTCCGCCTGTGCGAGAAAATCTTCGGGCGTAACCCTGAAAGTGTTGTGAACATCGGCAGACATGACGGGATCCAATTCTACAGAACCGCCCGACGAAGTACTGGGCTGGCTGTTGCCGCCGCCGGAACCGTGTCTTCCACGATGGTGCCCGCCGCTATTGTCGCTTTCGGTTGTTTGATTTGTGCCGCTATTACTGGGTGAAGCGTCTTGCCTGTAGGGCAACCGGTAGCGTTCCAGTTCTTCAGGAAGCAGATAGCCGTTGTGGTCAATGTCCATGCGGGCAAACTGGGCAGAAGCGTCGGCCATAAATTCAGCGTGGCTGATGCTGCCGTCATGATCGGTATCGACGCGCGCGAACCATGTTGACAGAGCCTGATTGCAGGTCGGCCTTCCCAACGGGCCGCCGTTAAGCGGCTCGCCGTTGGGTGAATAGATCATCGACGTCGGGCCGAGGTTGGGATCGCCATGCGAATGTCGATGCGATGACGCGCAAGCCGAAAGGCTGGCGACCAATAACAAAGCAACCCACCCGCGCATGGATCGTCCCTACTGCGGAGGATAGATGGCTGCGCCCGGAGGCGGTGGAGCCGGAGTCGTATAAATCACAGTAGGTGGAGGGGGCGGCGGTTGCTGCACATAAACCACAGTCGGCGGTGGCGCGGGTTGATAAATAATTCTCTGTGGCGGCGGTGCTGGCTGCTGAACTTGATTGCCCTTGGCGACCATGCACTGGACATAGGCATCGTTATATTGTTGCTGAATGCCGCGCTGCTCATGTCCGGATGTGTTGGCGCCTACGGCTGTTCCTGCTAAAGCGCCGCCCGCCGCGCCGACGGCGGCGCCATGGCCTCCGCCGATTGCAGCCCCAAGACCAGCGCCTAGGACAGTGCCGCCGATGCCTTCAAGAACACCCGTCGAATTGGCTCGATCAGCTTGGCCGCGAACCTGATCGTCCGCATACTGTTTGCAAGAAGCCTGATCCTGCGCGAATACCTCAAAGGGTTTTCCCTGCGGAGGAAGCGCGCGAACCGTAGGCCCCATCGGCGTACTGGCGCAGGCTGCAAGCAAAAGCGCGGTGCCGTACAGCGCAGCAAATTTTAGAGACTTTTTCATAGAGCTTCTCTTTCCTGTCATTGTGGCGGCGGGAACGTTACCGCCGTTCCCGGCGGGACTGATGTTGGCGGCGGCATGACGGCAGCGGGCGGCACCGCAACTGGCGGCATGGCCGAAGGCGGCAACGTGCCGGGATGCTTGGCCAGCCATTGCCGTTCATCGGAAACACGCTGTTTCAGCTCCTCCGATCTCTTAAGAATGTCCATCGCGTTATAAGATCGGGCGTAAAGCGATTTCCTGAATGCCTCGACTTCTTTGCCCAACTGCTTGAGCTGCGCACGCGCATGAGGATCGCTGGGACTAATCGCCTGCAAGCGTGCCGAGAAAGAGCTGAGCTGCTGTATGTCGAGGTCATGCTGGCCTGCTACAGGGACTGGCGCAGGCTGTGGCATCGGCGGCGCAACGGCAACAGGAGCCTGCTGTGGCGCAGATGTCGCAGTCACCACACGTTGCCATGCGGCACATTGTGGCACTTGCGGATAATAACCGGCGGGGTTCGTGCAGTAATAGTAAACTTGCGATCCTTGCGGCGCGGGTGCCGTTTCGACCACGACCGTCGGCGGCGTATAGGGATCAGGATAGGGATAAATGGGCGCAGGATAAAAATACCAAAGCCCATCGACGATCCACCACCAGCCGCTGCGTCCGTCATGAAAACCATTAAACCAACGGCCAGCACGCCAATGATCGTAATGATCATAATGGAAGTCGCCATGTCTGTGCCAGTCGTCTGCCCGAACGGGGCCGGAAATGGCAAGCGACACGATGGCGGTTGTCAGAAGAAACAGTGAAGATTTGCGCATGG
>CAIOFO010000099.1 GCA_903857685.1 uncultured Alphaproteobacteria bacterium | reverse complement strand
GTCGGCGGCGGCCTGGGTGTAGCCGGGCAGTGAACTGGCGTAAGGGGCCATCAGGCCGGCGGCCTCGACATCGGTCATGGATTTGCCGGCGGCGACCAGTTTTCCGGCCTTGGCCAAAAGATCGACAAACATGGCGCGGAGCGGCACCAGATCTTTTTTGTTCATCAGGTCGCCGTGACCGGGGGCCAGGACGGTCTTGTCGTCGGAGAGCTTTGTCAGCACATCGAGCGTCGCGATAGCGCCCTGGATCGAGCCGCCATTGCCCTGATCGATAAAGGGTCCGCCGAAATTGCGGATGACGTCGCCGAAAAATATGACATTGGCTTTCTGGAAGCGAAAGGCGCTGTCGCCGCCGGTGTGGCCGGGGCTCAGGGGAATGATATCCACCGTTTCGCCATCGAGATGGATGGTCATGGCGGGCTTGCCGGGGTTGGCTGGATCATAGGCATAGGTCAGGACCGGAAGGCTGGCGGGATCGACGGGCCGGGCGGGCGGCGCGCCGGCGGCGGGCGGCGGCGCAGCCGGATTGGGCAGCATTTCGCTGCGCAGATTTTCGGAGGCGATGATCAGGGCGCCCTGTTTGGCGAAATCGGCGTTGGTGCCGACATGATCGGGATGGACATGGGTGTTCAGCAGAATGCGGATGGGTGCGTCGGTGAACGTGCGGATGGCCCCCAGCGCCCGTTCGCCCAGCGTGGGATAGGGAGTATCGACCACCAGGGCGCCATCGGCCCCGAACAGCACGGCCATGCGGCCGCCCGCGGCTTCGGGATGGGTGGTGTCAATGCCCTCATTGCCGCGCACGACATAGAGATTGGGCGACAGCTTTTCGGCGAGGTGGAGCTGCATCTTGCTGAAGTCGGTCTTGTAACCGTCTGGGAAGGTGTAGGGCCCCTTGCCCTGGGGCACCACGGTCACGGGATAATTGTCGGTCTGTGCCCGGACATTCGTGGACAAGACATTTGTGGACAGCGCTGCGAATACCGCAGCTCCCAGCAACAAGCGCGCGTGTTTCATGATGTGCCCTCCCAAGCGTGGAGGTGACAGTAATTGGTGGCTAATTCGGCAACAAGAGCCCGTGAATGAGCGAGGCCCGCCGCCCTCCCGATGCCAGCTTGCAGCGGCACAAATTTTACTGACTGGGGCGAAGATTAAATCTGGTGATTAAGCGGGCCGTTTCCGGAGCCCAGCCCCGGCGCGGTGCGGATGGCATTCTGGACATAGGCATGCGCCCCGGCCACGGCGTCGGGCAGCGACTGGCCCAGCGCCAGGCCGCAGGCGATGGCGGTGGCGAGGGTGCAACCGGTACCGTGGGTGTGGCGGGTTTGCTGGCGGGGGGATGCGAAGATGGTCTGCTGGCCGTCGCTGACCAGGGTGTCGCGCACCATATCGCCTTCGCCGTGGCCGCCCTTGAACAGGATGTTCTGGGCGCCCAGCAGGGTGAAAGCCTTGATGGCATTGCGGAGGGAATAATCGGAATTTGGCAGGATACCCACCAGGGCCTGCGCTTCCGGCAGGTTTGGCGTCACCAGCAGAGCGCGCGGAATCAGGCGGGATTTGAGGATTTCCACGCCCTCATCGTCCAGCAGTCTGGTGCCGCTGCTGGAGAGCAGCACCGGGTCCAGCACCAGCGGCAGATCAATGTCATTCAGGGCGTCGTCGACGGCGCTCGCGATGCAGCCGCTGCCCAGCATGCCGATCTTGAGGACGTCGACGCCGATATCCCCCAGCGCGGCTTCGATCTGGGAGCGCACGATTTCGGACGGAATGAGATGAACGGCGCGCACGCCACCCGTGTCCTGCACCGTCACGGCGGTCACGACCGTCTGGGCATAGACGCCGAAGGCCTGCGCGGTCTTGAGATCGGCCTGGAGGCCGGCGCCGGCGCTGGAGTCGGAGCCGGCGATGATCAGGAGCCGTTTGGGAAGCTCAGTCATCGCCGCAGTGGCAGCTTTTGGTCAAGCTGCCACTTCTTCAATCGCGGCGGCGATCTGGCGCACCACGGCGCGCACCAGCTTTTCGTCATCGCCCTCGGCCATGACGCGAATCAGGGGCTCGGTGCCGGATTTGCGCACCAGGATGCGGCCCGAGGCGCCCAGCCTAGCGTTGCCGGATTCGATGCTGGACTTGACCTTGGCGTCGTCCAGCGGCGAGCCCTTGCGGAAGCGCACATTCTCCAGCACCTGCGGCAGCGGTTCATAGAGATGCGCCGCCTCGGAGGCCGGCTTGTGCTCCTGCGCCAGCACCGCCAGCACCTGCAGCGCCGCGATCAACCCGTCGCCGGTGGTGGAGAAATCGGAGAGAATGATGTGGCCGGACTGTTCGCCGCCCACGTTAAAGCCGCCCTTGCGCATTTCCTCCAGCACATAGCGGTCGCCCACCGCGGCACGGGCCAGCTTGAGATTGAGGCTGCCGAGATAACGGTCCAGCCCGGCATTGGACATCACGGTGCCGACCACGCCGCCGCCCTTGAGTTCGCCGGTGGCGGACCAGCTCTTGGCGATGAGGGCGAGAATCTGGTCGCCGTCAATGATGCGGCCATGCTCATCGGCCATCACCACGCGGTCTGCGTCGCCGTCCAGCGCGATGCCGAAATCGGCGCGCATCTCGCGCACCTTGGCGCACATCGCTTCGGGCGCGGTGGAGCCGCAATCCAGATTGATATTGGTGCCGTCCGGGGAAACGCCCAGCGGCACGATGTCGGCGCCCAGTTCCCACAAGACTTCGGGGGCGACCTTGTAGGCGGCGCCATGGGCGCAGTCGATCACAATGCGAAGGCCGTCGAGGCGCAAATTGCGCGGGAAGGTGCGCTTGGCGAATTCGATATAGCGCGCCTGGCTGTCGTCAACGCGCTTGGCGCGGCCGATATTGCCTTCGGTGGCCAGGCCCGCTTCCAGGCCGCCATCCATCAGGCGTTCGATCTGCATTTCCACGGCGTCGGAGAGTTTCTGGCCGTCGGGACCGAAAAACTTGATGCCATTGTCGTGAAAGGGATTGTGCGAGGCGGTGATCATGACGCCGAGATCGGCTCTGAGGCTGCGCGTCAGCATGGCGACGGCGGGGGTGGGCAATGGGCCGAACTGGAAGACATCCATGCCCACGGCGGTGAAGCCCGAGACCAGGGCGCTTTCAATCATGTAGCCGGACAGGCGGGTATCCTTGCCGATCACCACCCGGTGGCGATGGGCGCCGCGGGTGAAGATGCGGCCTGCCGCCATGCCAGCCTTCATCGCCACTTCGGGGGTCAGGGCGGGGGTATTGGTGCGGCCGCGGATGCCGTCGGTGCCGAAATATTTGCGGGTCATGGACTGTCCTGATCGGGAGCCTGCTTTACCACGATTTGCCAAAAAACACCTGTCTGCCCGTCAAGCCAACGAAGAGGGACTGTCACCAAGGGTTACGAAGTGTTGCGGGTTTTCAGGACCGGCCCCATCAACGCCGATCAGGCTCCAATTCCTCCAGCAGCTTGAGCCCTTCCCGCAGGGCCGACGGGGCATGAGTGCGGATATAGGAGGCGCCCTGGCGGACGGCGAACATCTCGGCGGCCAGGCTGGCTTCCCCGGGCGTTCCGGGCAGGGCCTTGAGGAAGGATTTGCGCGATACCGAGACCAGCAAGGGCAGACCGAAGGCGTCGGAGATCTCGGGAAGCCGCCCCAGCACGGTGAGGGAAGTTTCAGGGTTGGTCCCCAGGAAAAAGCCCATGCCGGGGTCCAGGATCATGCGATCCGGAGCAATACCGGCGGCGGTGAGCGCCGCCAGACGCCGCTCGAAAAAGCCCAGGATCCGGCCCATAATCTCGTCGGGCGGGACATCCATGCGGGTGGCGACGCCGTCCTGCTGCACCATGTGCATGACGATCAGGCGGGCGCCAGATGCGGCAAGATCGGGATAGAGCGCCAGGTCGGCAAAGCCGTGAATGTCGTTGAGGTAGTCCACGCCCTGCCCCAGCGCCCAGCGCTGCACGGGGGTGGAAAAACTGTCGATGGAGAGCGAGGCGCCGACATCGTGCAGCGCCGGCACCACCGCTTCCAGCCGGGCGATTTCGGTCTCAGGCGAAACTGGGGCGGCGTCGGGATGGGAGGAGGCTGCGCCGATGTCGATAATGTCGGCGCCATCGGCCAGGAGGCGGTCGGCATGGGCCAGCGCGTCCAGCGGCGCCAAAAATTTGCCGCCGTCGCTGAAGCTGTCGGCCGTGATGTTGAGGATGCCGAGGATTTTCATGGTTGCCTAGGCGCGCTAGCGACAGCGTAGTGCGCGCGTAGGCAACGATGGAGCGCCCATCCAAAAAAAGAAAGGGCGGCCTTGCGACCGCCCTCACCTTATCAGATTTAAAACCACTATCGGGGCTGGGGTTCCGGATTGATCATCGGGCCGGGACCGGCGCTACGAGGCTTGCCGGCGGCGGGGACGGACGGGCCTTCGCCGCGAGCCGGAAGGGTCGGTTCTTCGTACGGGGTGCGCACGGGCGAGACGCCCTTGAGCAGGGCGACAATCTCGTCGCCCGTCAGGGTTTCGTATTCCAGGAGGCCGCGCGCCAGCACATTCAGGTCGGTGAGGCGTTCGGTCAGGATGGTGCGGGCCCGCTCATAGGCTTCCTCGATGATGCGGTGGATTTCCGAATCGATCTTCTGGGCGGTGGCTTCCGAGATGTTCTGGGTGCGCGACACGGAATGGCCCAGGAAAACTTCTTCCTGGTTTTCCGCATAGGCAATAGGTCCCAGCGAATCCGACATGCCGAAGCGGGTCACCATGGCGCGGGCCATGCGGGTGGCCTGTTCGATGTCGCTTTGCGCGCCGGTGGTGACCTTGTCATGGCCGAACACCAGTTCCTCGGCGATGCGGCCGCCAAAGGCGACGCAGAGGTCGGACAGCATCTTCTGGCGGGTGAGCGACAGTTGATCGCGTTCCGGCAGACGCATCACCATGCCGAGCGCGCGGCCGCGCGGGATGATGGTGGCCTTGTGGATGGGATCGGAGCCTTCGACCGTGATGGCGATGATGGCGTGGCCGGCCTCGTGGAAGGCGGTGAGTTTCTTTTCCTCATCGCTCATGGCCAGCGAGCGGCGCTCGGCGCCCATCATCACCTTGTCCTTGGCGTCTTCCAGCTCGCTCATCATCACGACGCGCTTGCCGCGGCGGGCGGCGAGCAGCGCGCCTTCATTGACGAGATTGGCCAGGTCGGCGCCCGAGAAACCGGGTGTGCCGCGGGCGATGACGCGGGGATCGACATCGGGCGCCAGCGGAACTTTCCGCAAGTGGACGCGCAGGATCTTTTCGCGGCCGGCGAGATCGGGATTGGGCACCACGACATGGCGATCGAAGCGGCCGGGCCGCAGCAGGGCGGGATCGAGAACATCGGGCCGGTTGGTGGCGGCGATCAGGATGACGCTTTCATTGGCCTCGAAGCCGTCCATCTCGACCAGGAGCTGGTTGAGGGTCTGTTCGCGTTCGTCATTGCCGCCGCCGAGGCCGGCGCCGCGATGGCGGCCGACCGCGTCGATTTCGTCAATGAAGACGATGCAGGGCGAGTTCTTTTTCGCCTGCTCGAACATGTCGCGCACGCGGCTGGCGCCGACGCCGACGAACATTTCGACAAAGTCGGAGCCGGAAATGGTGAAGAAGGGCACATTGGCTTCACCCGCGATGGCGCGCGCCAGCAGCGTCTTGCCGGTGCCCGGCGGGCCGACCAGCAGCACGCCCTTGGGAATGCGGCCGCCCAGGCGCTGGAATTTCTGCGGATCGCGCAGGAAGTCCACGATTTCCTTGAGGTCGTCCTTGGCCTCGTCAACGCCGGCGACGTCTTCAAAGGTGACGCGGCCGGAGCGCTCGGTGAGCAGCTTGGCGCGTGACTTGCCGAAGCCCATCGCCTTGCCGCCGCCCGATTGCATCTGGCGCAGGAAGAACACCCAGACGCCGATCAAGAGCAGCATGGGGAACCAGTTGACGATGATGCCCAGCAACGACGGCATGCCGTCATCGGCCGGCGACACGGAAGTGTCGACGTTATGTTCCTTCAGCGTCGGCCAGAGGGTGGAATCATTGGCGGGGACGGTGGTCGAGAAAGGCTGGCCCGAGGTCAGCTCGCCGGTCACCTGTTCGCCCTGGAATTTCACTTTCCGGACCTGGCCGGCGACCACTTGCTCGTTGAACTTGGTGTAGCTGATCGCCGAAGCGGTGGTGTGGCTGCCGGTGCCCTGGAACAGGTTGAACAGGAACACCAGCAGCAGCGCGATGACGATCCAAAGCGCGAGATTTCGCAGATTGTTCAAGGGCCGTCCTTCTTTCTTGCAAGCATGCCGCGACCGGGCAAAAGCGGCTATCCCGCCCGCTTATTAGATAGGACGTTTCTAGCGTATTGCCAGCCATCAAAACGTTAAGAAATTTGTCGCCCCGCCGCAATGACTTGGGACGCAAACCTGTCAGGCGCTGCGGCCACGGCCCCGGGAACTTTCTTTTGCAATTACAAGGGTTTTTGGGCCAAACGCCTGATAGCGGACCGGCGCGGGACCGATGCGGCAGCCATGCAGGGTGACGCCGCCCCCCAGGCCGGTCCGGCTGCCGGCCCGGCTGCCGGAGGCGGCCAGGCGGTCAAACAGGCTCTCCAGGGCATCGAATCTGGGACGGTAGACGGCGCCTGAAACCGTCCCGAGCAGGGCGGCAAGGGCGCGCAGGCCGATTTCCCGCGGCGCCGCCGCCAGCGCCTCGGGATCGAGCAGCACGACGCCGTCCTCCTGCCGCCCCTCTACCCGGTGTAAGGCCCGCGCCAGCACCGCGGCGGTGGCAAGATCAAGCGCTTGCCGGGCGCGGGCGAGATGGGCTGCGGCATCCGCGATGCGGCGCGATGTCAGCCCCGCCTCGGCCAACAGTGGCAGCAGGGCGCGGATGCGGCTCCGCGCAAAGCGCGCCTCACCGTTCATCGGGTCTTCCAGCCAGTCCTGTTTCCGGCGCTTGAGATAATCCTGCAGCGCCGCGCGCGAAATGGCGAGCAGCGGACGCGCCACCGCCAGCGCCGCGAAATCCGGATGGGGAAAAGGCGCCAGCCTCTGCATGGCGGAAAGCCCGTCCAGTCCGCTGCCGCGCGCCAGGCGCAAAAGAAATGTCTCGGCCTGATCGTCTTGATGATGCCCCAGATAGAGCGTGGTGAGCCCATGCCGGGCCAGTCTTGCGCCCATCAGCGACAGGCGCGCTTGCCTCGCCCAGGCTTCGATATCGGAAGCGGGTTTGGCGCCTTTGACGGTGAGGATTTCGCATTTGAGGCCGAGGGCCCTGGCCCAGCGCGCCACCTGGCGGGCCTCGCGCCCGCTTTCTTTCCTGAGGCCATGATCAACGATGAGCACCAGCGGCGGGGCGGCCTTGCGCGCGCGCGCCCAGCCGGCCAGCAGTTGCATCAGGGCGAGAGAGTCGCCGCCGCCGGAGACCGCGACCGCGCCGGGCCACGGCATGTCCGCCATCGCCGCCGCGAAGTCCGCCTGCAGGCTATCTGCTGCAGGAGGCTTTGCGCGTGCCGGCCGCGAGGGTGAGGGTCGCTTCCGGGGCTTGCGGGAATTTGCTCTTGATGGCGCCAAGGGTGGTGCAGCCTTCCTGGGTCCGGCCCATGGCCAGCAGCGACTGGCCCAGTTTCAGCATACTGTCGGAGCCGCGCGTCGACTTGGGATATTTCTTGATCTGTTCGGCGAATGCCAGCATGGCGCTGGGATAATCGCGCTGGACGTAATCAATATCGCCCACCCAGTAGATCGCCTGGGGCGCCAGGTCGCTGTCATCGGGATTGGCGTCGGCATAGGCGCGGAACGACGCCTTGGCCTCGTCATATTGCGCCTTGCCGAGCAGCGCCATCGCGGTATCGAACTGGCTGCTGCCGCGCGGCGGCGCAACGATGGCTCTGTCGGCGGGGGTGAGCGTGCCCAGAGTGCCCGGCGGCGACGCCAGCCGGACGCCGGAGGCAGGCTGATCGCCGCCGATCGGCGGCAGGGGGGCACCTGGCGAAAGATTGCCTTGCGGCCGGGCCATGGCGATATTGCCGCCGCCCGCGCCGGCAGCAGCGCAGTTGAGGCCCTGGTCATCACCGCCGGCGCCCAGTTGCTGCGCCGAGACCATGCAAAGCCGGTAGGAAAAATCCTTCTGCTGCAGGTCGATCTTCTGGTTCAGCTGGTCGATCTGGTGGCGCAGCTCTTCATTGGTTCCGGTGGCCTGGGCCAGGCTTTGGGTGAGGCTGCGCGACTTGTCCTCCAGCACCTGGATGCGCCCGGCAAGCTGCTGGTTCTGATCGGCCAGGGTGGCGAGCTGAGAATCCTGGCTCGCCTCATGGGACTTTTCCTCATCGCTGGGCCCGAACAGCTGGGCCTGCGACGGCAGGGCGCCGCATAGCAGCAGGCTCAGGGAAATAACGAGGGCGCGCTTTTTCATGTTTTTCGTCCGCAAAACAAAAAGGGGCGCGAAAATTCGCGCCCCTTCTTATTCTTCAGTCAAGGATCACGAGCTGGCGCCGCTGGTGATGGTCGAGACGCCGCGGCGATTCTGCGCCCAGCAATCCTCGGTGGACTCGGTGCAGATCGGACGCTCCTTACCGTAGGAGACCGTCTGCAGCCGGCTGGTGGAAACGCCCAGGCTGACCAGAAATTCCTTCACCGCATTGGCCCGGCGCGCGCCCAGCGCCAAGTTATATTCGCGGGTGCCGCGCTCATCGGCATGGCCTTCGACGGCGATCTGCACCGACGGATATTTGTTCAGCCAGGTTGCCTGCTTCTGCAAGGTGCTCTTGTCCTGATCCTGGATGTTGTATTCGTTGTAGGCGAAGTGGACGGTGTCGCCGACATTGACCTTAAAATCCTGGAGGCTGCCCGGCAGGATGCCGGGGGCCCTGGGCGCAGGAGCGGCGGCCATCGGCGGCGGCGGCGGCGGCGGCGCGGAGGCAGCCTGCTGCTTGGTGGTGCAGGCGCCGACCATGAGCGCTGCCGACAAAGCAGCAAGTTTCAAGACGGTGGAAATTTTCATCGTTCATATCTCCCGAGAACGAAGGCCGGTGCCGGGCCTTCGCAAAATAAAAGGTGCACCCAATACGCCAAACGTATTAATCGCCAAAAAGAGCCAAAAAAATGACAGTTCCCGCATTTCCGGGTGAAGGTGAAAAATGTCGCGGCAGGCTGAAGAATCCGGACGGCATTAGCCCACGCCCCGCAGCCATGGGGCAAGTGATATCTGATAGATGTTTATCAGGCAAACATAACGACCGGGAGTGGTCTCCCGAACCGGCCCCAGCCCCGGATCGCCGCGACCCCGGCATTTACTGAATGAGCGGCGACCAGGCGGGATCGGAGGCATCGCCCGGCGTCATCACCCGCCGCTCATTGCGGCCGGTAACGTCTATCGACCAGATCTGCGCCCCGCGTCCGCCCTGAATTTCGCGGGTGAACATCAGGACACGGCCGTTGGGCGCCCAGGTCGGGCCTTCATCTTCCCAGCCGGAGGTGATCAGCCGCTCGCCGCTGCCGTCGGGGCGCATGACGCCGATGCCGAAATGGCCCTCATCCTGCTTGGTGAAGGCGATCAGGTCGCCGCGCGGCGACCATACCGGGGTGCCGCTGCGCCCCGGACTGAAGCTGATGCGATGCTGGTTGGTGCCGTCGGCATTCATCACATAGATCTGCTGGCTGCCGCTGCGGTCGGATTCAAAGGCGATCTGCCTGCCGTCGGGCGAGAAGGAGGGCGCGGTGTCGATTGCCGGATCGGCGGTCAGGCGGCTGGTCTGGCGGTTGCGCAAATCCATCACATAGACGTCGGAATTGCCGTTCTCCTCCAGGCTGAGCGCCACCTTGTTGCCGTCGGGCGAGAAGCGCGGGCTGAAGGTCATGTTGGGGAAATTGCCCAGCATTTCCTGCTTGCCGGTTTCAATGTCGAACAGGTAAACGCGCGGCTTGGTGCCGATATACGACATATAGGCGATCATCTGTGCGGTGGGATTGAAGCGGGGCGTCAGCACCATGTAATCGCCGCGGGTGAGGAAGTTGGGATTGGCGCCGTCTTCATCCATGATCGCCAGGCGCTTGACGCGCTTGATGGCCGGGCCGGTCTCGGAAATGAAGACGATGCGGGTATCGAAATAGCCCTTTTCGCCGGTGACGCGCTCATAGATGGCGTCCGAGACCATATGGGCGACGCGGCGCCAGCTTTCCGGCTGGGTCGAGAAGGAGGTGCCCACCATCTGGCTTTCGCCGTAAACGTCCCATAGGCGGAAATCCGCGCGCAGGCGGCCATCGGGCTGCAGCGTGACGGCGCCCGCCACCAGGCCTTGGGCATTGATCACCCGCCAATTGGTGAAATTGGGCACGGTGTTGATGTTGGTGATGTGGTCGACATAGGCCTTGGGGTCTATCGGCTTGAACAGGCCGGAGCGTTCCAGGTCGGCCCGCACCACGCCGGCAATGTTGGCGCCGGTGGCGTCACCGGCAATAAAATCGGGAATGGCGATGGGCAGCGGCTGGGCGTTGCCCTGGGTGACGTCCACCTGCAGCGCGGCCAAAGCCGGCGAGGCCAGCAGGGCGCCAAACAGCGCCAGGGGGAGCAGAAAATTCTTCATCGAAATCCTCGCAGATACTTTCAACACCGGCATCACTTGCCCATCATCTCTCTGGGATCGAACTGGAAGGGATTGATTTCCTTCCAGTCACTATAACGCTTGGCGGGGAGATTATAGGGCGCGCATTGATAGATTGCCCGAAGAGCCGCCTCGGCCGCGGCGCGGGTATAGGGGTTGCCCATCGCCGCAGCCGAGTTTCCTGTTAATTGCGGCCGCCCCAGGACGGTTCCATCGGCACCCAGCTGCAGGTCGAAAGCCACCACTAGGTCGTTGGCGTTGGGCGCCCCCACGGGCGGATTCCAGCAGCGGTAGATCTGGCTCTTGAGGGCATCGGCCAGGTCGGCGGTGGCAAGCGACTGGTTGCCCTGCCCCTGGATGATGCGCTCCCCCGCCTTGGCGTTCTTGGGCACCTTGGCCTGGGCCAGGATCTTGTTCAGCACGGCATCGGCCGCGGCGACCTGCTGCTTCTTGGTCTTGGGCGTGTCGGGCTGGTCGAGATTGGTCTTGGGCACGATGATCTTGATCTGCGGCACCGGCGGCAGCGGCGCGGGCTCGGCATCGACAAAAGGCGGCAGCGGCGGCTCGTCCATCTTGACGGTGTCTTCCACCTTCTTTTGCTCGACCTGGGGCGGGGCTTCGGCGCGGACATTGGTCTGCTCCGCCACCACCAGCTCCACCGGCACGGCATGGCTTTCGGGCGACATTTCCACCACCCGGTTCCAGGTCAGCCAGGTGGCCGCGATCAATCCGCCATGCAGGACAAGCGAGATCACCAGCCCGGCATGGTTGCGCCGGGCCGTGGTGGGGCGCGGCGGCCCCTTTCGGCCCGTGGGCCTATTGCTGCGTGTCTGGCTTTGGCCGCTGGACATCCGTCACAAGCCCGATATGGGTGAACCCCGCCGCCGACAACATGCCCATCACCGTCATCACCCGGCCGTAATTCACCGTGGTGTCGCCGCGCACAAAGATGCGCTGGTCGTAGCCATTGTTGGAAATGGCGGTGAGCTTGGGCACCAGTTCGTCATCCGGGACAAGCTGTTTCTGCAGATAGATCTTGCCGTCCTTGGCGATGGTGACCGAGAGCGGCTCGCGGTCCTGGCCAAGCGCGGGGGCGCGGGTCTTGGGCAGGTCCACCGGCACGCCCACCGTCAGCAGCGGCGCGGTCACCATGAACACGATCAGCAGCACCAGCATCACATCCACGAAAGGCGTGACGTTGATCTCGGACATGACGCGGCCGCGGCGGCGGCCGCGCCGCGATGACATGCCCGGTTGCAGCGTGCCCGCCATTATTTCGTGGCCTTCTCTTCAAGCTGGCGGGACAGGATGGCGGAGAATTCCTCGGCGAAAGCATCGAGCCGGTTCACATAGCGGCCGATCTCGTTGACGAAGCGGTTGTAGAAAATGACCGCCGGCACGGCGGCGAGCAGGCCCATGGCGGTGGTGAACAGCGCCTCGGCAATGCCGGGCGCCACCACGGCGAGCGTTGTGTCATGGCGGGCAGCGATGGCGTTGAAGGCATTCATGATGCCCCAGACCGTGCCGAACAGGCCGATAAAGGGCGACACCGAACCGACCGTGGCGAGGAAGCCGAGCTGGCGCTCGATGCCGTCGGTCTCGCGCAGGATGGTGACGTTCATGGCCTTTTCGATGCGCTCCTTGACGCCGACCACCTGGGATTCGCGCGGATTGCCGTTCTCGAAGGCGCGGCGCCATTCGCGCAGGGCGGCGATGAAGATCGCGGCCATGGGATGATCGGTCTTGGGCGCGACCTGCTGGTAAAGTTCATCGAGCGACTGGCCCGACCAGAACAGTTTTTCGAATTTCGTCGCCTTGCGCTTGAGGGCGCCCAGCGCCAGCGCCTTGTTGAAGATGATTGCCCAGCTCCACAGCGAGGCCAGCAGCAGCAGCACCATCACCGCCTGCACCACCAGGCCGGAGGTGAGGAACATCGAGACCAGGTTGAAGCCGCCGCTGCTGTTCAGGTCGCCGCCGAGGGCGGCCAAGCCGTTGCTGGAAACATTTCCCGACGGCGCGGCGGTGGGAGCCGCCAGGGTCTGGGCAGAAGCGCCGGGCGCGGCCGGCGCGGCGGCGGGCGCGGTCTGCGGCCCTGGCGGCGGCGCGACCTGCAACTGCGCCAGCGCGGGCGACGCGGCGGCCAGAAAGAGCAGAAGGGCGACCACGCGCTTGGCTGTCATGGAATGAACCTTGGTTGAGCGGCCGTCGCCGGCGCGCAGGATACGCATTCAATATTGACCGAAGTAGGGCGTAGCCCGTCAAGCCTCTGTTTCATAAAGAAAAGGTGTCAACAAAGCGCGAATATTTTCGGGAATGCGCCGCGGCTTTCCCGTTAACGTGACGATGCAGGCTTCGATCCGCCCATCGGTGAGCAGCGTTTTGCCGGCATAGATTCGCTGGCTGGCGGCCAGGCGGGCGCCGCTGATGCCGGTCAGTTTGGTGTGGACGGCCAGCGCATCGTCGACCCGGGCGGGGCTGTGAAACTTGATTTCCACATTGCGGATGGCCCAGGCGGTGGGCTCGGCGCTGTCCAGATCGGCCATTTGGGTGATGCCGGCCAGGCGGAAGAATTCGGTGCGCCCCCGCTCCATATAGCGCAGGTAATTGGCGTGATAGACCATGCCCGACAGGTCGGTATCCTCGTAGTAGATGCGCAGGGGCAGGATGTGGGTCTTGCCGTCGAATGCGCCCAGGCCCGCGATTTCCGTCATTCGCCGTCTTCCGCGAACAGGCCGGCCTGCAAGGGGCCGGCGGGCGGGGCGGCGAGGCCAAGATGGCCATAGGCGGCGCTGGCAAGGACGCGGCCGCGCGGCGTCCGCTGCACGAAGCCCTGCTGCATCAGGTAGGGCTCGACCACTTCCTCGATGGCGTCGCGCGCCTCGCCCAGAGCGGCGGCGATTGTCTCAATCCCCACCGGGCCGCCGGAGAAATTCTGCGCGATCAGGGAGAGATAACGCCGGTCGAAGGCATCGAGGCCGCGCGCATCCACTTCGAGGCGGGTGAGCGCGGCGTCGGCGATCTGGGCGTCCACGCTCTTGTGCTTGCCGACGCTGGCGAAGTCGCGCACCCGCTTGAGCAGGCGCCCGGCGATGCGCGGCGTGCCGCGGGCGCGGCCGGCGATTTCGCGGGCGCCGTCCTTGGTCAGCGCGAAGTCCAGCACACGGGCGCCGCGCTCGACAATCAGGCAGAGTTCGTCGGCGGTGTAGAAATTCAGCCGCACCGGAATGCCGAAGCGATCGCGCAGCGGCGTGGTGATCAGGCCGGATCGGGTGGTGGCGCCGACCAGGGTGAAAGGCGCGAGCTGGATTTTCACAGAGCGGGCGCTGGGACCCTCGCCGATCACCAAATCGAGTTCGAAATCTTCCATCGCGGGATAGAGAATTTCCTCGACCGCGGGGCTGAGACGGTGGATTTCGTCAATGAACAGCACGTCGCGCGGTTCGAGGTTGGTGAGGATGGCGGCGAGATCGCCCGCCTTGGCCAGCACCGGGCCTGACGTCGAGCGGAAATTGACGCCAAGTTCGCGGGCCACGATTTGCGCCAGGGTGGTCTTGCCCAGGCCCGGCGGGCCGGAAAAAAGCACGTGATCGAGCGCCTCGCCGCGGCCCTTGGCGGCGTCAATGAAGACCTTGAGATTTTCGCGCGCCTGTTGCTGGCCGACGAAATCGCTGAGGGTCTTGGGGCGCAGCGAGGATTCCAGCGTGTCGTCGGGGCTGCGTTCGGGCGTGACGAGGCGTTCGGATTTGGGGCTCACCGCGCCATCCCTCTCAGTGCTTCGCGCAGCAACGCGCCGGTTTCGGCGGCATCGCCCAGGTCATTGGCGGCGCGGGAGACGGCTTCCGCCGCCTGCCCTTCCGAATAGCCCAACTTGACCAGCGCCATCACCGCATCGGCGGCAGGACCGCGCGGGGCGGCGGCGGCAGCGATATGCGGTTCGCCATCGCCGCGCAGCATCATCGCCGGCGCCTTGTCTTTCAACTCGGTGGTGATGCGCAGCGCCAGCTTGGGGCCGACGCCGGGGGCGCGGCCGATCATCGCCTTGTCGGACAGGGCAAGCGCGCGTTGCAGATCGCGGGAGGACAGGGTGGAGAGCACGGCAAGGGCCACCTTGGCGCCGACGCTCTGCACCGTCTGCAGCAGGCGAAACCATTCGCGTTCCTCGGCGGCGGCGAAACCATACAAGCGGATGGCGTCGTCGCTGACTTTCATTTCGATCAGGAGGCTGGCATGGGCGCCAGCGGCCAGACGCGACAAAGTGGAAGACGGGCATTGCACCAGATAGCCGACGCCGCCGACATCCAGGATCACGGCATCGTCGGTGATCGAATCCACTATGCCGGAGAGTTTTCCGATCATAGCACCGCCACCCGCGCGCGGACGCGCGCATCCTCAGACAAAGCGATGCGGGCGCGGGTGCCCGACAGATGGGCATGGGCGATGGCGGCGGCCAGGGCATCGGCGGCGTCGGCCTGGGTCACGCCGCAGGCGGGCAGCAACCGCTTCACCATGAACTGGACCTGGTCCTTGCCGGCATGGCCGGCGCCGACCACCGATTTCTTGATGTGGTTGGGGGAATATTCGGCGATCTCCATTCCCGCCTGCGCCGCCGCCAGCAGCGCCACGGCGCGGGCATGGCCGATCTTGAGGGCGGCGGAGGGGTCCTTGGCGACAAAGGCCTGTTCGACCGCCATGGCGTGGGGACGATGCAGGGCGATTACGGTGGTGAGTTCGGCATGCAGCGCCATCAGGCGCGCGCCCAGGCCGGCGGAGGTTTTGGTCACGATGACGCCATGGGCGATATGGGTCAGGCGGGTGCCTTCCAGCGCGATGGCGCCCCAGCCCATGCGGGCCAGACCGGGATCGAGGCCAAGAATGCGAATCGCGCCGGGCATAAGAGGTTTGTACCCTTTATGTTCAGGGTATTCCTAGCCCAACCCAGGCAGGCGCGAGGTATTTTGTGGCGGTTGCCTATGCGCGTTAGCGCCTGCGTAGTGCGCGTATAGGCAACGAAGGAGCGCAATGCGTGCGAGCAATGACCCGCGCGTTCGCCGCTTTTCGCAGGTCCACCAGACCTGCTCACGGGCTACGGCTCACCCAGTTAATTTCGCCATGAGCGCGTCGGAGAGTTCGTAATTGCCATAGACGTTCTGGACATCGTCATGGTCGTCGAGAATCTCGACCAGCTTGACCAGGCTTTCGCCGATCTCGTCCTTGACGGCGACCATGTTCTTGGGCCGCCAGGTTATGGCGGCGGAGAGCGGCGCGCCCAGCCTGGCCTCCAGGGCTTCGCGGACGGTAAGGAAATCATCGAGACCGGTGAGGAATTCATGGCCTTCCGGGGTGGTGACGCATTCCTCGGCCCCCACCTCCAGCGCCAGTTCCAGCATGGCGTCCTCGCTGCCCTTGGCCAGCGGATAGGCGATGACGCCGACATGGTCGAACAGGAAGGCGACCGAATTGGTCTCGCCCATGGTGCCGCCATATTTGGAGAAGGTGGAGCGGACATCGGCGCTGGTGCGGTTGCGGTTGTCTGTCATGGCTTCGACGATGATGGCGGTGCCGCCGGGGCCGTAACCCTCATAACGGATCTCGTCGTAATTCTCGGCGTCGCCGCCCTGGCCTTTCTTGATTGCCCGCTCGATGGCGTCCTTGGTCATGTTCTGCTGCCGCGCCTCGGTGATGGCGCCGCGCAGGCGGGCGTTCAGCTTGGGGTCGGGCAGACCGCCCTTGGAGGCGACGGTGATTTCGCGGCCCAGCTTGGAGAAGAGCTTGGAGCGCTCTTTG
Source organism: uncultured Alphaproteobacteria bacterium (assembly GCA_903857685.1). GTDB lineage: Bacteria > Pseudomonadota > Alphaproteobacteria > Micropepsales > Micropepsaceae > Rhizomicrobium. Next base: position 13,853 of record CAIOFO010000099.1, on the reverse strand, counting down.
TCCTGCTTGCCCTTGCGGAACATGATGTTCTTGAACTGGCTATGGCCGGCCATTTTTTATGGTCGCACGGCCTTCGGAAAACCGCTTCCCGCCCTTGGGGCGCTCCGCACTTTTCCTGGCCGATGCTCCTCGCATTTGAATTTCGGCGCTGAGATAGCCGGGGCGGTCCGCCTCTTTCAAGTCGCCCGCCCCTGTGGGGCTTACGGAGATGCCGAATCCCTGTATACCTTGTGAACCAATGTATAATACATCGATTAACAAGGTATATGGCAAATGGCCGAGGAAAAGCGCGGAAATGCTGGCTTTGGCGCGGGGGTGCCCGAGCTTTTAATCCTGAGGCTGCTGCAGGAGCGGGAAATGTATGGCTATGAAATCGTCCAGGCGATCGGGCGGGCGACCCAGGATGTCGTCACCCCCGGCGAGGGCGTGATCTATCCCCTGCTCCATGCCCTGGAGAAGGACGGGGCCCTGCGGGCCGAGCCCCGCCCGGCGGGCGGGCGCACCCGCATCTATTACACCCTGACATCGCGGGGGGTGCGGCGGCTGTTCGAGCTCAGCGATGACTGGAGCCGGCTGGCCAGAGCGGTGCAACTGGTGCTGCGGGCATAGTCACCCCTCTTTGGGCCGACCCTCAGCCAAACGCATAAGCGTCCATGCGCAGCGAGCCGAAGGTGTGGCTGGCGTGGAGGCGTTCGATCTTATCTCCGCCCGCGCCATAGGCAAAGAACAGCGGCATGAAATGCTCTTCGCTGGGCTGGGCCAGGACGGCGTGCGGCGCCAGCCTGCGGTAACCGGCCAAGGCGGCTTCATCCCGCGCCATCAGCCGGTCATGCATCCAGGCCGAAAACTCCCGGGCCCAGTCCGGCTCGGGCGATCCGGGCGGTTCGAGGCGGCCCAGATTATGGACAAAGCCGCCCGAACCCAGCACCAGCACATTGTCCTGGCGCAACCCGGCCAGGGCGCGGCCCAGGGCGATGTGATGCGCCGCGCCGGCCCGGCCCTGCACCGACAATTGCACCACCGGGATTTCGGCCTTGGGATACATCAGGCTGAGCGGCACCCAGGCGCCATGATCCAGGCCGCGCGCCCCGTCGGTCCGGACGGGCAGGCCGGCCGCCGCCAGCCGGCTTGAGACATCCGCCGCGAGCGGTGCATTGCCGGGCGCGGCATAGCGAAGGTCATAAAGCGACCGGGGAAAGCCGCGAAAATCATGGATGGTGGAATTGACGGCAACGGCATTGACCATCGGCGCCGGCGTATCCCAATGCGCCGAGGCGACCAGGATGGCGCGGGGCTTGCCGAGGCCGCGGCCCAAATCGCGCAGAAAGTCGCGCGCCGGGACATCGTCGAAAGGCAGCGTCGGGGCACCGTGGGAAACGAACAGCGCGGGCAGCATGGCGTTCCTGTCAGGGGTGCCCGACTGAGATCGGCGCTCCCGCCCCGATATTCAAGTTCAAGCCCTGGTCACGCGGGACCAGGAACTGCCCGTTCTTGTCCTGATGCTCCAGATAATAATTGCGCACGATGGCGCTCCAGAGCGGCGATGGCGGGAGAAAGGCCGAGCGGGGCGCAAGCTGGATCATGGAAAAGGCGCGCGCGTCGAGCAGGCGGGTGAGATCGCTGGCGGGGCGGACGCCGCGCTGGAAGGCCTGGTTGATGCCGAAAGCGTCCACCTGGGGCGTGCGGCCGGCCCAGTAGCAAAGCGCCAGCGTCTCGCACAGCACCGGGTTCCTGTGGAAGGCGATGACGCGGGTGTCGTAGCGGGTGGCGTAGCGCGTGCCCATCAGGTCGGGCAGCGACGGCCGCTGCGCCCACAGCCCCAGGAAACTGAGGACCAGCATCACCGCCTGGAAGCCGGCAACAAAACTCAATCCCGGAAGCATCCAGCGCGCCGCGCCGGCGCGGCTCCAGTACAGCGCGGCGCCCAGCGCCACCGCCATGCTGACATCCATCATCTGGCTGGCGCTGACGCCGTCGCCGCCGGAGAACATCACCGCGAGCAGAAAGCCGAGCGCGGCATAGCAAGCGGCAAAGAAGGCCAAGCCATCACCCTTGCGGCGGAAAAGCGCCAGCGCGGCGGCGAAAGGCAGGAATTCCACCAGCAGCCATTGCCCAGGCTGGCCGGTGATCTTGGACCAGAGAAAAACGCGCGGGGAGAACAGACGGCCGAGCAGTTCGACATGCAGCGCCACGGCCGTGACGGCATAACCGATCAGGGCGAAGAGCAGGCCGAAGCCGGCCAGCCTCCAGGCGCTGCGCCGCTCATACACGAACAGCCAGGCCAGCAGCGCCAGCGGCAGGGTGATGTAAAGCGGCTTGACGAATTCGGCCAGGACGAGGAACAGCGCCGACAGGGCGATCGATGCCGTGGTGCGGGGGGCGCGCAGGATCATCGCCAGCGCGATGGCGTCGAACAAATTGCCCAGCATCTGGGGATCGTCCATGGCGCTGAATTTCACGATCACCCAGGGCGCCGCCCAGAACAGCAAAGCAGCGCCAGCCGCTTTGCGCGGCGAGCACCCCATTTGGCGGGCGGCAATGCCCAAGGCAACGCCGATGCCAAGCGTAGAGAGAAACGCCACCACGCGGCCGGCCATGATGGCGTCGAGGCCTGTCAGCTTCCCCGCAGCGCCCACGATGAAATAGGACAGCGGCGGATAATTGTTGGTGAGCAGGGACGATGGCGCGGGATAGAGCGTGCGCGGATTCTGCATCGCGCTGGCGGCATGATAGGCGTTCCAGCCTTCATTGTAGTTTTTCAGGATGGGTACCCCGATGGTGAAGAGTTCGGCACCCAGGCAGATGAGGATCGCCAGCGCCAGCAGCGCCAGCAGGGCGTAGGCGCCGCGCTGCATCGCCATGCCGCTCACCGGCCCACTCACAAAAGAGGTAGCGCGGGGGTCAGCCGCCCGCCGGCCCGCACCGGATCAACCCGCAGCGCCAGCCCGCTCGGCCCAGTCTGCACGAAAACGCCGCACACCGTGGCCGGCCCGGTGGCGGGGGTAAAACGCGGCCCGGACAGCTTGCGCAGGAAACGCTGCACCGGCTCGGCCTTGTCCATGCCGATGACGGAATCATAATCGGCGCAGGCTCCCGCATCGCTCTGAAAGGCCGTGCCGCCGGGGAAAATCTGCGCGTCAGCGGTGGGAACATGGGTGTGGGTGCCGACCACCAGGCTGGCGCGGCCGTCGCAGAAATGGCCCATCGCCATTTTCTCGGAGGTGGTTTCGGCATGGATGTCCACGATGATGGCGTCCGCCGCTTCGCCCAGCGGGCAGGCTTCAAGCTCGGCATCCACGGCGCGGAATGGATCGTCGAGCGCGTCCATGAAGACGCGGCCCATCACATTGATCACCAGCACGCTTTTGCCGTCCGGCGTCTTGTAGAGATTGCTGCCGCGTCCCGGCGTGCCCTTGGGATAGTTCACCGGGCGCAGAATGCGGTCCTCATTGTCAATGTGGGTGAGGATTTCCTTCTGGTCGGCCCAGTGATTGCCGGTGGAAATCACATCGATGCCCATGCCGAAATATTCCTCGGCAATGGCGCGGGTCAGGCCGAAGCCGCCCGCCGCGTTTTCGCCGTTGGCAATTATGAGGTCGGGCCTCAGGGCATCTTTCAGGCGGGGCAATTCGCGCGCCACCGCGTCGCGGCCCGGCTTGCCGATCACATCACCGAGGAAGAGTATGTTCATCGGCCCCTCTTAACACAAAGCGCGCGCCGTGCAGCCCTGGAAATTGTATTTGAATCTTTGCCTGCAGACGGCGCTCACCCTGGCCGTGATGGGCGCGATCCTGTTCGCGGCGGCGGGCAATAGCAGCTGGCAGCAAGCCTGGTGGTTCCTGGCGATCTTTGCTGCCGGCAGCGCCGGTTTCGGCATCTGGCTGGGACGGCACGATCCGGGCCTGCTCGCCGCAAGGCTGGGATCGCCCATCCAGCGCGGCCAGCCATTGTGGGACAAGCTTTTCCTGATCGTGATCATCCCGGTCTGGTGTGGCTGGCTGGGGTTGATGGGGCTGGACGCGCAGCGCTGGCAATCCTCGCACATGCCGCCATGGCTCAACGTCCTGGGCGGCGCCCTGGTGATCGGCGGCTTTGCCGCAGTGCTGCGGGTCTTTGCCGAAAACAGTTTCGCTGCGCCCGTGGTGCGTGTGCAGGCGGAGCGGGCGCAGCGGGTGATCGACACCGGGCCTTATGCCATCGTACGCCATCCCATGTATGCGGCGGCGATGCTGTACATGGTCGGCATGCCGCTGCTGCTGGGCTCCTGGTACGGGTTGGCGGCCCTGCCGCTGATTCTGCTCGTGCTGGCGCCGCGCGCCGTGATGGAAGAGCGGATGCTGCGGCGAGACCTGCCGGGCTATGCCGGATACATGAGCCGGGTCCGGTATCGCCTCATTCCCCATATCTGGTGAGACCGCGTTCGGTCAGAATCGCGTCCAGTTTCATGTCATGGGCCTCCTGCGGCAGGCTTTCGACTTGCTGCCCGGCATAGGCGATGCCGATGGCGCGGATGGGGGACGCCGCTCCACTTCTGAAGGCGTGAAGCGTGCGGTCATAGAAGCCGCCGCCATAGCCCAGCCGGTGGCCTTCGCCGTCGAAGGCCAGAAGCGGCACCAGCAGAAGATGCGGCATCACCCGGGGCCAATGGGGCTGCGGTTCGAAAATCCCGAAGGCGCCCGGCCTCAGGACTTCGCCGTCCGGCACGCGGTGAAATTCCAGCGGCAAATCGCTGGCCACAATGCGGGGAAAGGCGACATGGCAACCGCGATCCACCAGCGCCGCCAGCAGCAGGGCCGGATCGGCTTCCTGTGGCAAGGCGTGGTAGCCGCCAACAATGGCGCCGGAGGGAATTTTCAGCGCCGCGGCGTGGGCGGCCAGCGCCGCGCCGACATCGGGGTGGGCCAGCGTCTTGCGCTTTTCACGGGCCTGTTTTCGGAGATCGCTCTTGGTGGGCAAGGTGGACGGAACCGCATTCGGCGTTGGTATTGGATCTCATGGGCCTGCAAGTGCAGGTGGGCGCCGTGTGACCGAGACCAGGGTCTTGGCCAGGGACAGCTCCCGATGAGTACAATTAAGGCCCCTGGGCATCGCAACCTGACGACGCGAGGCAGTATCCGTCCATCTCTAATCTAGGCGTCCACCAGGCGCGCCGCAATGTCTTCCACCCGCTTGGCGGCGAGTTCCAGCGCGGTGGCGGCCCGGCTTTCGGCATCCAGGGCCTGATTTTCCAGCGCGCCCTGGGCGCTGCTGAGGTCGTTGGCCGCCCTAGAGGCGGCTTCCAGCCTGGTTACCGCGGCGTGATGCTCATCGGCCATCAGCAGCGCCGCCATCAAAAGCAGCCTTGTGTCGCCTACCAGACCGACGGAACTGAGGACTTCGCGGGCCTTGGCATCCACCGTGGCGGCCAGAGCGCGCAGATGGTCTTCCTCGCCATCGTCACAGGCGATGGTGTAGGCGCGGCCATTGACCATGACATTAACCAGGGGCATCGCCGCGAACTCCTAGGACCTTGCCAGTGCGGCGCGGATTTCGCCGATCGCGCCGTCCAGCCTTGTTTCGACTTCTTCGGTTATGCCCGAAAGGGAGGACAGCTCATCCTCCAGCGCAGCGATGCGCTCCAGAAGCTGCTGCCGCTCGCTCTCCAGCGCCGCGATCCAGGCGCTGTTCTCGGGCGCGGCGGGGCGGCTTTCGCCCGCCGAATCCGCGGCTTTTTCGAGGTTTTCCAAGGCTGCGGCGAGGCGTTCCGCCGCCAGATCCAGCCGGCTCATCGGCATCTCTTTTTTCCGATTCCAAAAAGACCTTAGGCCCTGCCGGGAAAGGGGGTCAACGCAAATGCGTTGATGTCTTTGTGGCAGCCCTTGACGCCAGCCACCCCCCCTTTTATGGCCTCTCACCCACCCGGGAAATGACCCAATGCCAAGCCCCGCCGCTCCCCTCGAGCAAGCCAAAATTCGCAAGCTTGCCAATGTGATCCGCGCCCTTTCGATGGACGCGGTCGAAGCGGCGAAATCGGGCCATCCCGGCCTGCCGCTGGGCATGGCCGATGCCGCCACCGTGCTGTTCAGCCAGTTCCTGAAATTCGATGCCAGCGATCCCGCCTGGCCGGACCGCGACCGTTTTGTGCTGTCGGCGGGCCATGGCTCGATGCTGCTTTATTCCCTGCTATGGCTGACCGGTTATCCCGGCATCACGCTGGACAACATCAAGAACTTCCGGAAGGTGGGCAGTCCCTGCGCCGGCCACCCCGAATATGGCCATATCCCCGGAATCGAGACCACCACCGGCCCCCTGGGCCAGGGCATTGCCAATGCGGTGGGCATGGCGATTGCCGAGCGGCACCTGAATGCGCGCTTCGGCGGCGATCTGGTGGGTCACAAGACCTATGTCATCGCCTCGGACGGCGACCTGGAAGAAGGCATCTCCCACGAAGCCATCTCGCTGGCGGGGCACCTCAAGCCCAAGGGCCTGATCGTGCTGTGGGACCACAACAACATCACCATTGATGGCGCCACATCGCTGTCCACTTCCACCGACGAAGTGGCGCGCTTCGCGGCCGCGGGCTGGATCACCGACAGTTGCGACGGCCAGGATGCTGCCGATGTCGCCCGCGCTTTGGCGGCGGCGCAGGATGCGCCCGGCCCGGTCCTGATCGCCTGCCGCACCCAGATCGGGTTTGGCCTGCCCAGCGCGGGCACGCAGAAAGCCCATTCCGATGCGCCGGGCGCCGATGCCATCGCGCAAGCCCGCAAGACGCTGGACTGGACCAGCGAACCCTTTGTCGTTCCGGATGATCTGCTGGCGCAGTGGCGCGCCATCGGCGCGCGCGGCAAGCCGGACAATGACGCCTGGAAGGCCAAGCTGGCCGCCAGTGCGAAGAAAAAGGAATTCGAGGACGCCATCGGTGACGTGCTGCCGGCTTCGCTGGGGCCGGCCATGATCGCCCTGAAGCAGAAAATGAGCGCCGAGAAGCCGTCGGCGGGCACGCGCAAATTTTCCGAGAAGGCGCTGGAGGTCATCAATGCCGAACTTGCCGTCACCATCGGCGGTTCGGCCGACCTGACGCCGTCCAACAACACCAAGACCAAGAACATCACCGAGATCACGCCGGAAGATTTCTCCGGCCGCTATGTCCATTACGGCATCCGCGAGCACGGCATGGCGGCGGCGATGAACGGCATGGCGCTGCATGGCGGCGTCATCCCGTACGGCGGCACCTTCTTCGTGTTCTCGGATTATTGCCGCCCTTCCATCCGCCTGGCCGCCCTGATGGGCGTGCGGGTGGTTTTTGTCATGACCCATGATTCCATCGGCGTGGGCGAAGACGGACCGACCCACCAGCCGGTGGAACAGCTGGCCGCCATGCGCGCCATGCCGGGGCTTCTGGTGATGCGCCCGGCCGATGGCGTGGAAACCGCCGAATGCTGGCAGCTGGCGCTTGAGAACAGCAAGCGCCCCAGCCTGATCGCCTTTTCGCGCCAGGATGTGCCGACGGTGCGGGTCGATCACACGGCGGACAATCTGTCGGCGCGGGGCGCTTATGAATTGATCGGCGATGCCAATGCCAGGGTGACGCTGCTGTCCAGCGGCTCGGAAGTTTCTCTCGCCGTGGCGGCGCGCGAACTTTTGGCCAAGGAGGGCATCGGCGCCCGCATTGTTTCCATGCCCTGCTGGGACCTGTTCGAGGAACAGGACGAAACCTGGCGCCGGAACTTGCTGGGCACCCTGCCGCGCATCGCCGTGGAAGCGGCCGCCCCGTTCGGCTGGGACCGCTATATCGGCGCGGACGGCGCCTTTGTCGGCATGCACAGTTTCGGCGCCAGCGGGCCGTACAAGGATGTCTACAAGCATTTCCACATCACGCCGGAAGCGGTGGCCGAAGCGGCGAAGAAGATTTTGAAAAAGTAAGTTGGGTTGTTGAGGAGAGATCGAATGGCGTTGCGTGTAGCGATCAATGGGTTCGGCCGTATCGGGCGGCTGGTGCTGCGGGCGATCGTGGAATCGGGCCGCCGCGACATCGAAGTCGTGGCCGTCAATGATCTGGGGCCGATCGAGACCAATGCCCATCTGCTGCGCTATGACAGCGTGCATGGCCGTTTTCCCGCCTCGGTGACGGTGGAGGGCGACATCATGATCGCCGCCGGCCACCGCATCAAGGTGACCGCCATCAAGAATCCGGCGGAGCTGCCGCACAAGGAGCTGGATGTCGATATCGCCATGGAATGCACCGGCATATTCGCCTCCAAGGAAAAAGCCTCGGCGCACCTGACGGCCGGCGCCAAGCGCGTGCTGGTATCCGCCCCCGCCGACAATGCCGATATCACCGTGGTCTATGGCGTCAATCACGACAAGCTGAACAAGGATCACCTCATCGTTTCCAACGCCTCCTGCACCACCAACTGCCTGGTTCCGGTGGCCAAGGTGCTGCATGACGCGGTCGGCATCGAACGCGGCATGATGACCACGATTCATTCCTACACCAACGACCAGCCTTCGCTGGACCAGATGCACAAGGACCTGTATCGCGCCCGCGCCGCCGCCTTGTCCATGATTCCGACCTCGACCGGCGCCGCCAAGGCGGTCGGACTGGTGCTGCCGGAACTGAAAGGCAAGCTGGACGGCGTCTCGGTGCGGGTGCCGACCCCGAACGTCTCGCTGGTGGATCTGAAATTCGTCGCCAAGCGCGCCACCAGCGTGGAAGAAATCAACAACGCCATCAAGGGCGCGGCCCTGGGACCCCTCAAGGGCATCCTGGAAGTGGTGCACGACAAGCTGGTGTCGGTGGATTTCAACCACAATCCGGCATCGTCATCCTTCGCGCTGGACCAGACCAAGGTTATGGACGGGAGCTTCGTCTCGATCATGACCTGGTATGACAATGAGTGGGGCTTCTCCAATCGCATGGCGGATACCGCCGTGGCGATGGGCAAGCTGATTTGATGAACTTCCGGACGCTGGAGGGGCTGGCAGTGAAAGGCAGGCGCGTGATCGTGCGCGCCGACCTCAATGTCCCGATGGCGGATGGCAAGGTGACGGATCGCCTGCGCATCGAGCGCCAGGCCCCCACGATCCGCGAATTGTCGGACAAGGGCGCGCACGTCATCATCCTCAGCCATTTCGACCGGCCCAAGGGCAAGGTGGTGCCGTCCATGTCGCTGAAGCCGGTGGCCCCCGCCCTGGCCGAGGAAATCGGCCGCCCCGTGGCGTTTGCCGACGATTGCGTCGGCCCCGTGGCAGAGGCCGCCATCGCCAAGCTGAAGGATGGCGATGTGCTGCTGCTGGAGAACACCCGCTTTCATCCCGGCGAGGAAAAGAACGATCCCGGCTTTGTCAGGCAGCTGGCGGCGCTGGGCGATATCTTCGTCAATGACGCATTTTCCGCGGCGCACCGCGCCCATGCCTCGACCGCCGGCATCGCCGCCCTGCTGCCCTCGGTGGCGGGCCGCGCCATGGAAGAAGAATTGCGCCATCTGGAAAAGGCCCTGTCGCATCCCGAGCGGCCGGTGCTGGCCGTGGTGGGCGGGGCCAAGGTTTCGTCCAAGATCGCGCTGCTGGAACACATGGTCAAACGCGTCGAGACGCTGGTGATCGGCGGCGCCATGGCCAACACCTTCCTGGCGGCGGAAGGGCTGCTGGTCGGCAAGTCGCTTTACGAGCCGGAATATCTGGAGACCGCCCGCCGCGTCATCCACATGGCCACCGAAAGCGGCTGCGCCCTGCTTTTGCCCACCGATGTTGTGGTGGCCAAGGAACTGAAACCCGGGGCGGCGCACCGCACGGTTTCCACCGCCGATATCGCCGCCGACGACATGGCGCTGGATGTCGGGCCCAAGACCATCGCCGCCTTCAAGAAGCGGCTGGAAACCACCAAGACCTTGGTCTGGAACGGGCCCTTCGGCGCCTTCGAAACCCCGCCTTTCGACAAGGGAACGATGGCGGCGGCCCGGGCCGTGGCCAATGCGACCAAGAACGGCAAACTGTTGTCGGTGGCGGGCGGCGGCGATACGGTTGCGGCCCTCGCCCATGCCGGAGTGGAAAATTCGTTCAGCTATGTCTCGACCGCAGGCGGGGCATTTCTGGAATGGCTTGAAGGCAAGGAACTGCCGGGCGTGGAAGCGCTGAAGGCGTAAGGGGAAGAAAATGAATCTCGACGAACTGAACGGCATTGCAAAGAAAATGGTCGCCAAGGGCAAGGGCCTGCTGGCCGCCGACGAATCCAACGCCACCATCGCCAAGCGCTTCGACAAGATCGGCGTCGCCAACACCGAGGATAATCGCCGCGATTATCGCGAGATGCTGTTCCGCAGCACGAGCGCGATGAAGGAACATATCTCCGGCGTCATTCTTTATGACGAAACCATCCGCCAGAAGGCCAAGGACGGCACGCCGCTGGTCAGCCTGATCGAGGCCGCCGGCGCCGTGCCCGGCATCAAGGTGGATGCCGGCGCCAAGCCGCTGGCCGGTCAGCCGGGCGAGACCATCACCGAAGGGCTGGACGGCCTGCGCGAACGTTTTGTCGCCTATCACAAGCTGGGCGCGCGCTTCGCCAAATGGCGGGCGGTGATCGATATCGGTGCCAGCATTCCGTCCTACAATTGCGTCAATGCCAATGCCCAGGCGCTGGCCCGCTATGCCGCGCTGGCGCAGGAGAACGGCATTGTGCCGATCGTCGAGCCGGAAGTGCTGATGGACGGCGACCATGACATCGCCACCTGCGAGCGCGTCACCGGCTGGGTGCTGGAAAGCGTTTTCTCGCAGCTTTTCTATGCCGGGGTGCGGCCGGAAGGCATGATCCTCAAGCCCAACATGATCGTGCCGGGCAAAAAGTGCGCCAAGCAGAACAGCGTCGAGGAAGTCGCCGCCGCCACGGTGCGGGTGCTCAAGCGCGCGGTGCCGTCTTCGGTGCCGGGGATCGCTTTCCTTTCGGGCGGCCAGTCGGACGAGGATGCCACGGCGCATCTGTCGGCGATCAACGCCATCGGCAATCTGCCCTGGGCCGTCACGTTCAGCTATGGCCGCGCCTTGCAGGCGGCGCCGCAGCAGGCCTGGAGCGGCAAAGCCGAGAATGTCGCCAAGGCGCAGGCCGCCTTCGCCCACCGCGCCCTGATGAACTCGCTTGCCGCCACCGGCAAGTGGAACAAAGCCAGCGAGACCAAGGCCGCTTGAGCAACTGCCGCCTATACCTGATCTCGCCGCCGCGCATCGCGCCCGGGGATTTTTCCGGCGTGCTGAAGGATGCGCTGAAGGGCGGCGATGTCGCCAGCTTCCAGCTGCGCCTGAAGCATGTCAGCGACGACGAGATCCGCCGCGCCGCCGACACGCTGCGCCCCATCGTGCAGGCGGCGGGCGCGGCGTTCATTCTCAACGACCGGCCCGACCTGGCGGCCGAGCTGGGCTGCGACGGCGTGCATATCGGGCAGGAAGATGCCAGTTACGCCGCGGCGCGGGCGGCATTGCCCAACGGCATTGTCGGCGTCACCTGTCATGACAGCCGCCACCTGGCGATGGATGCCGGGGAAGCGGGCGCCGATTATGTCGCCTTCGGCGCTTTTTTCCCGACCCAGACCAAGGAGCCCAAGAGCGTCGCCGATATCGAATTGCTGCGCTGGTGGGCCGAAGCGATGGTGGTGCCGGTGGTGGCGATCGGCGGCATTACCGTGGCGAACGCCCCGGCGCTGATCGCGGCAGGGGCGGATTTCCTGGCCGTGGCCAGCGGCGTGTGGGAGCATGCGGGCGGCCCGGAAGCGGCGGTGCGGGAATTCAACGCGCTGTTCGCCGCGTGAAGGCCCCTCTTCCGTGAAAGAAAGACTCCTGATCTTTCTGTTTATCGGCATTCTCCTAGCCCTGGCCTATCACCTGGCGATGGACCTGGCCTATGAACATTTCTTTCCCGATTCCCGGCTCTACCAGGCCTATTGGTACGGCCCGCTGCTGGCGGTCCCGGCGCTGCTGTTGGCGGCGCTGGCCTTCACCATGGGGTTCTTCCGCAAGGCGGATTGGGCCGATGCCGCCGCCCTGGCGATTGTGGGCGGCATCACCGTCCTGACCCTGGAAGCGCCCTATTCCTGCTGGATGGGCTGCTTCTAGCCAATCCGGCTCCGGGCTGCTAAGACCCGCGCGCTCTTTGAACCTGTCCACCTTTCCACCCCGCGCTGGGAGGCGCGCATCTGCCATGGCCAAGATCACCGGCGTTGAAGTCCGCCCCGGCACCATGATCGAGCATCAGGGCCAATTGTGGATGGCGGTGAAGAGCCAGGCGGTGAAGCCCGGCAAGGGCGGCGCCTACAACCAGGTCGAACTCAAGAACATCGAGACCGGCAGCAAGCTCAATGAGCGTTTCCGCTCATCGGAGATGGTGGAGGAAATTCATCTCGACAAGAAGGATTTCCAGTTCCTGTTCGCCAGCGGCGACATGCTGACCTTCATGGACATGGAAACCTATGACCAGATCGAGCTGGCCGCCGATTTCGTGGGCGACCAGGCGGTATTCCTGCAGGACGGCATGAAGACCCTGGTTCAGATGCATGACGGCAAGCCGCTGGGCATCAAGCTGCCGGTGCAGGTGACGCTGACCGTGGCGGAAGCCGATCCGGTGCTGCGCGGCGGCACGGCAGCGCCGTCCTACAAGAGCGCCGTGCTGGAGAATGGCCTGAAGATCCAGGTGCCGCCCTTTATCGAGGCGGGCGAGCGCATCGTGGTCGCCACCGAGGACGGCTCATACGTCCGGCGGGCGGAATAGTGGCGTATCAATCGCCCATCCTGAATGTGATGATCATGGCGGCGCGCAAGGCCGGCCGGCCGCTGATCCGCGATTTCGGCGAGCTGGAAAATCTCCAGATCTCGATGAAAGGTCCGGCCGATTTCGTCACCAGCGCCGACAAGCGCACCGAAAAGCTGCTGATCGAGGAGCTTTCCCGGGCGCGGCCCGGTTACGGCTTCCTGGGCGAGGAAGGCGGCGTCATCGAGGGCAAGGACAAGAGCCACCGCTTCATCATCGATCCGATCGACGGCACCACAAACTTCATGCACGGCGTGCCGCATTTCGCGCTTTCCATCGGGCTGGAGCGCGAAGGGGTGCTGGTCGCGGGCGTGCTCTTCAATCCCGTCACCGACGACATGTATTATGCCGAGAAAGGCCATGGCGCCTATCTCAACAACAAGCGGCTGCGCGTCGCCGAGCGCCGCGAGATGGCGACGTCGCTGTTCGCCACCGGCCTGCCCTTCATGGGGCGCGAGGGCCATGCCCGCGCCCATGCCGAAGCGGCGGCGGTGACGGCGGTGTCATCGGGCATCCGCCGCTTCGGCGCCGCTTCGCTGGACATGGCCTATGTCGCGGGCGGGCGGTTTGACGGCTTCTGGGAGCGGGGTCTCAATCCCTGGGACGTGGCGGCGGGCATCGTGCTGGTGCGCGAGGCCGGCGGCATGGTGGGCGACCTGCATGGCGGCCCCGATGCACTCAACAGCGGCACGCTTTTGTGCGCCAATGAATATCTGCAACCGCAGCTGCTGAAGCTCCTGAAGGGCGTGACGCCTGACAAAGCGTCAGATTGAGGCTGGGCTGCGGACCGGCTAAGCTTTTCCGTCGAATTCGGGCGAATATGATGCGTTTTTCCACTACCGTTTTTCTCGCCGGCCTGCTGGCGGCGGGCACGGCTACGGCCGCGGTCCAGACCGGCAATGAAATCAGCGTCAATCCCGTTCCGGCGGGCAGCGGCACGCTGCTTTATCCCGGCGGCCAATATATGCGGGTGGTGCATCCCCTGCTGCAGCCCGGCGAGAAACCAGGGCCCGTCCAGTTGCATATGCCCGGACAGCGCTCGGCCCGGACGCGCGCCCCGGCGGCCAGCGCTCCGGCG